>CAMODL010000037.1:0-2545 GCA_946611435.1 uncultured Clostridia bacterium | reverse complement strand
TTTCCGCCGGTTCCTGAAATCCCTGGGCGTTATCCTGTAACATTTGACGAACTGCTCTGTCAAATAACTGGATGAGGCAAATCCGACAGCCGATGCTATCATACCAACTGACATATCTGAGGTGGAGAGCATATCCATGGCTTTGTCGAGTCTGTATCTGATCAGATACTCGTTGGGAGTGTGCCCTGTATAATTCTTGAATATGTTATTGCAGCTTGATCTGCTTACGCTACCTGCATGAGCTATGTTATCCAGCGACAGGTGTTCAGTGTAGTTCTCCTTGATAAATCCGATCATCTCCTTCAGGCATTCTATATGCTGATATCTCAGAGTGGAAAACTCAGTCTTGTTATGAGAAGCATATTTCAGAACGTAATGCCACAGATCAAAAAAGTGCCTCGTTATCTCAAACTGGTTGCCCCTCGATAGATTAATGGCGCGTGTTACCTTTGCGATCTCACCGGAGACAGGATCATCAGCTTTCCACAGTATGTACTGGAGATCAGGATCTGATATGACCGGCAATATGTATTCCGTTTCAACTTCTGCGGATGATATCAGCAGCTTGGGATGTATGACCGTTATTATATATGTGCAGTATGTGTTGTCGGAATCTGTCGAATAATGAAGCTGCTTTGAATTGATAAAGATCGTGTCTCCCTCATTTACGGTTATAAGACTTCCGTTAATGTTGTAAGCCATCTTGCCGGTAAGGACCGTCATCAGCTCCACATCCTCATGCCAATGGACTTTACGTATCCAAGGCGACGAACCGTCCATATGCCCCTCGAAAGAATACGACGGGAAGGAAGGGTCGTCATAATTCACGATCTCCGAACGGTCATCACGCTGTCTGATCATAGCGCGCCATTGTTCGCGCTTTGTAAGATAACGTTCATTCTTCATGTTCCTACCTCGTTTTCGCCGCGTGAATTACGATATTGTTATAAAAGTTGCTATTATTCTGCTATTTTACGGCAGTAAAGTCAACTATAATGATAACCATCAAACTCAAATGAGGTCATCTATGAAAAAGACACTTTCGATTGCTTTATCAGCATTACTGATATTCTCACTTTGCTCCTGCAGCGACAAGAACACTGTCGAGCCTGTAGAGACAATACCCGAACAGGAGATCAAACTCGTAAATCACATGACCGAAGCGGAATTGGCAGGAGTAAATAAACACTCTCTGACTCTTCTCGACGAGCCTGTCGTAACTGACCCGCTGGAGGCATTTAATAACAGCGAACACACGCTTCAGATCGAATACAGGAATTATACTAAGGCCGATCTGATAGCAGGGCTTGAAGCAATCAGGGATACCGTACCGGAGGAGGACTATCAGCGATCGCTGGATTACTACAACAGTTTGGAAGACGATTACTCAGAGTCTTTCCCCGAATATTTTCTGTTGGACGGTCAGGTATTATTTGATATGCAGGTCATTCCCGAGTCGTACGATGGCGGAAGTATAGATTTCACTTCCACTTATGCTGACGGAACTGTTGAAGAACACCATTGTGAGAACCTTGACGAATACCTGGATTACGTAAAGGAACAGTGCATCTCAGACGGCAGATCCGAACAGGATGCGGAACTTACGGCTGCAAAGGTCAAACTGGCAGTAGAACTGTTCAGCAACGGAGATTATGAGACACTTCCCGAAGGGACTGTCGATCTGACAGATCCTTCATTTACAGAGGATCCTGTTGCAGGTGACTACAGAACAGAGTGGGAATTTGATCGCGGTGAGGTAGAAAAGATCCGTGACAGTATAGATGAGATATCGATATACGACGAAGAACTGGATACCGAATTTCTGGTTCATGTCGTATTGCCGCCATCCTATGATCCGTCCAGGACCTATCCGGTCTTCTTCCTGACAGACGGTGTCTGGAGGTTCGGGGATTCGCCCAGGCTTCGCAAAGCCATGGAGGATGGAGAGGCATCTGATGTGATAATAGTTACCCTGGGATATAACTACAATATAAACGGAGCAGACGGTGTTACCAGGTTCGGCTATCTGGTCCCTGAGCGCGCAAAGCTCCTGAATTTTATCACCGATAACCTTATGCCTTATCTCGGAGAGAACTATAAGATCGATTACGGTGCATCTACCCTGTACGGACATTCGGACGGAGGGGTTTTCGCTGAATATGCATTGTTCAGTTCAGATACATACGAGAATCAGCCGTTTGGAAATTATATAATCGGAAGTCCGGCGTTCTGGGGGCTGTACAGCGAACCTGATGCAATGGATCTTAAGGGCTATCAGAATGACTACGGTTATTGGGACCGCAATGCTTCGATCAACAAGCATGTCTTCCTCTGCGGAGGCTCTCAGGAAGATCCCGATTATGCCGATAAATATAACGGCAATCCGACAACTCTGGAAGGGCTTGAAGCACTTAAGAATGATCTTACTTCACACGGTGCGGATGTAACGTATAAACTTTATGAATCACATCATTATCAGTATATTCCGGAGATGCTCGTCGAGTATCTGAAGACGGCTTATCCGGCGAAGTAAAAGGAGGCGCAG
>CAMODL010000036.1:0-2701 GCA_946611435.1 uncultured Clostridia bacterium | reverse complement strand
CCCAAGGACTTAACCTTCTCGCAGAACTCGTTCATAGTCTTGGAGAACTTAGCTCCCTCTGCAGCCGAGCACCACTCGACCCTTGTCCTTCCGTTCTCGATGCCCATATACTCGAGCATTGAGAAGAGAAGAGCCATTCTTCTTCTGGCGTAGTAGTTACCTGTCGAATAGTGGCAGTCACCGGGGTGACATCCGCAGATGATGACTCCGTCAGCGCCTCTTTCGAAGGCTCTGAGGATGAACATCGGATTAACTCTGCCCGAGCAGGGAACTCTGATGATCTTAACGTCAGCAGGATACGAGAGTCTCGATGATCCGGCAAGGTCTGCACCGGCATATGAACACCAGTTGCAACAAAATGCCACGATCAAAGGGCGATACTCTTTTTTCTCTTCGTTCATCGACATATAGCATCCACCTCCGTTGTGATCTGTCTGTTGGAGAAGCCCTGGAGATCCATGGCACCGGAAGGACATGCGGAAGTACAAGCACCGCAGCCCTGACACAGAGCCAGATTGACCTGAGCTACTCTCCTCGTCTCTCTTAAGCCGTGATCCATTACCTGTACGTCATCGTAGGTGATAGCACCGTAAGGACATACATTCGCACAAGTCGAGCATCCGTTACACAGGAGCGTATCGCACTGTGCGGTGCAGGGATTGGTCTTCAGCTTATCCTTGGCAAGGAGGCCGATGACCTTAACTGCAGCAGCACCCGCCTGGGATACGGTCTCAGGGATATCCTTAGGACCCTGAGCCATACCGGACAGGAAGATACCTGCCGTAGGAGACTCTACGGGACGGAGCTTAGCATGTGCTTCTGTAAGGAAGTTATTATTATCGATACTTGCAGTGAGCATTGTAGCGATCTTACGTACTCCGGGATTAGGTTCAATGGCAGCAGCGAGAACGACCATATCGGCCTTCATATTGATCTGCTTGCCATCCAGGAGATCAGCAGCCTGAACCAGGAGCGATCCGTCGGGCTGTGGCTTAACCTTACCGACCTGACCCTTGATGTAGTTAACGTGATACTGCTCCACGGCTCTTCTGTAGAACTCATCGAAGTTCTTACCGGGAGTTCTTACATCAATATAGAAAACTGTGATATTGGTATCCGGCCAGTGATCCTTGATGAGCATCGCATGCTTAGCCGTATACATGCAGCATACCTTGGAGCAGTAGGGCTTACCCTTCTCCTCACTGTCACATCTGGAACCTACGCACTGGATGAATACGATCTCCTTGGGCTGCTTATGGTCGCTCATCCTCTCTAGATGACCGCCCGTAGGGCCTGCAGCGTTCATCAGACGCTCGAGCTCGATCGATGTAATGACATCGGGAGACTCGTTATATGCATACTCGCCGAACTTATCAAGATTGATGATGTCAAAACCTGTGGCAACGACGATCGCACCATACTTAACTGTTACGATCTCGTCCTGCTGCTCGTAATCAACTGCCTTGGAAGGACAGATCTTGGCACAGACGCCGCACTTACCCGTCTTGAAATATGTGCAGTTCTCACGGTCGATAACAGGTACTGCAGGAACAGCCTGAGCGAACGGCATATAGATCGCGGGCCTGTTCTTAAGTCCTCTGTCGAACTCGCTGGGGATGTTGCCGATCTTGCCGAGAGGGCACTTGGTGCTGCACTCGCCGCATCCGGTACACTTATCAAAATCGACAGACCTTGCTTTTTTTCGAATATCAACATCGAAATTACCGACATAACCGGAAACCTTCTCCACCTCGGAATAGGTGTAGAGAGTGATATTCGGATGCTGGTTTACCTCAACCATCTTAGGAGTGAGGATACAGGAAGCGCAGTCGAGAGTCGGGAAAGTCTTATCGAACTGGCTCATCCTTCCTCCGATGGAGGGTTCCTTCTCGACGATATCTACCTGATAACCCGCATCAGCGATATCGAGAGCTGTCTGGATACCGGCGATACCGCCGCCGATAACAAGTGCTCTCTTGGTAACAGGGCTCTCGCCTTCCTTGAGCGGGGTATTGAGGTTTACCTTGGCGATGGCGGCTCTGGCAAGGATAACGGCCTTCTTTGTAGCCTCTTCCCTATCCTTGTGGATCCAGGAGCACTGCTCACGGATATTGGCAACCTCGACCATATAGGGGTTCATGCCGGCCTTCTCGGCGCAGGCTCTGAAAGTCTTCTCGTGCATACGGGGAGAACATGAGCAGATAACGAGACCTGTGAGTCCATACTCCTTGATGGCCTCGATGATCTTCTCCTGACCTGCCTCGGAACACATATACATGTAGTCATCGGCGTAGACAACACCGGGCTCGAAGCGGACGAGCTCGACTACCTTCTTAACATCTACCGTCGCAGCGATATTGGTACCGCAGTGACAGACAAATACACCTATCTTCTGCATATCTTACCTCCTGTACCTGCGGAATGCGCTTACGAGAAGCTGCTGAGGAGTCTCGGGATCAAGAAGAGCCGGGATCTCGTCAGGCTGGAGATAATCTCCTTCTCTCTGACGCTCTACGATCTGGCGAGCTGCATCTACGAGCTTGCCGGGCTGAACGTCTCTGGGGCATCTCTCGATACATGCAAAGCAAGACAGGCATTTCCATGCTGCCTTGGACTCAACGAGCTCATCGATGTCGCCTCTTATGATGTAGGAAGCGAACTGATGGGGCTTGATGTCCATCTCATTGTATGAAGGGCATGA
>CAMODL010000035.1:0-2931 GCA_946611435.1 uncultured Clostridia bacterium | reverse complement strand
GGCGGACAATCACCTTTTGTTCCCCCTACATTTACATCTGTTTCAAAAGCTCTGACAGACATATCTACGATTTTTTCTATCTGATCTGCTTCTGCTTTTACAATATACATGCTATCAATCATATTTATTCTTCCAATACCAGCCACTGATTCATTCCGGCTCCTGCATCTTCATTCGGGCGTTCCACAAATCCGAGCTTTGCATAGAATGGTTCTTTTCCTTTTGCAGAATTAAGATTGAGATTCACTATATAGCCCGGCTTCATTTCGTCCTTTATCCTTTTGATAACAGCCTCAACCAGTGTCTTCCCTATTCCCTGTCCCTGATACTCAGGAACGACGATTACATCTGACAGGAAGGCTACATATCCGCCGTCCCAAGATAATCTTACAACACCTATGGCTTTTTCATCATCCCTGACACAAAGAACCATATAAGCGTTCTCTACACATTTCTTTGCTTCCTCGAGCGGAAACGGCCTCCATCCGACCAATTTACGTAGTTCTAAGTATTCTTCAGGAGAAATATAGTCATCGTATCTAATCATTTTTACTCATCCTCATTGTATTAATTGACGATTCCCTGATAGCATCCGGGTTCCTCTCAAAATCTTCTCACCATTGTTTATGGTGCTGCAGTCCGGTTGTTCGTCGGATTCCCGTGACCGTAGTAGACCGTTCTGTCTCCGAGCGAGCGAATGAGCCCGTATGTCTTATTCATCACATCTATGTCATAGAACAGATGACCTTTAGAAGGTCTTATCCAGTTGTCGAGAGCGTCACCTGCGAGCAGGGCAGAATCCTGAACCAGAAGGCCTATCGACCCCTTCGTATGTCCCGGCAGTTCAACGACCTTTATATCCGGGAAACCATACTCTTCGAGAGTATCGCCGTCTTTGACATAGAATCGGTTCGAAGGTCTTTTGACATTCGTCTCGCGCAGTGCCTTCAAAGACAACTGAAGAACAGCGAAGCCGACCGGTCCGTATGATCTAAGAGGCTGCGCATCATAGTCATCGAACAGCTCATCGTCCGCCTCATGGTAGGCGACTGGGACACCGAACTTCTCTGAGATCACCGCCGCATTCTCCGCGTGATCAAAATGCGTATGCGACAGCACTATGAGTTTCAGATCATACTTACTGCACTCGTTGATCACCATCTCACATGCGGTGCCGCTGCCCGTATCAAACAGGATCGCATCTCTGCCGTGCGACACGAGATAACAGTTGTCGGTTCCGCCTTTGATCCGATTAATCTCATAATTACTCATAACGGTATATAACCCCCAGAGGCGTAAGCTTTTCGCGCTGCTTCTTAACTTTCTTCTCAGAGAATCTGCTTCCGATGCAGCTTGTGAGCATAATGACTTTGACGCCCGTCTTACGTGCACCCCGCGCAGTGGCACCGACACACCCGCACTCATCGAGACCGCAGATCACAACTTCTTTGTAGTTCTCAGTTTTCATATGCCTGCGAAAAGCCGGTGAAGTATACGTGTCGGAACGGTTCTTCTCGAAAACAAGATCCGAGACCCTGTTTACACCCCGGTATATATCAGCACCCTCGCTGCCTTCTACAGAGAAACCAATCAGATTCCTGACAAACGCATTATCCGGAAGGATATGCTTTATGTAAATGATGTCGTAACCGTTTCCGCTGTATGATGCGATCGCTTTGTTTACATTGTTGATGAGATCATCCGTAGCATACGTGAACATCGGTTTTCTTTTGTCCCACAGATAGTCGTTCTGAAGATCAATTACGAGAAGTACTTTGCTATCAGGCATTTGATATCCTCCTCGTTGCCTCCTTTGATCATCTCAATCTCCTGCGCGCTCAGGATTCCCTTATCAACCAGGCTGTCAGTCAATCCTCTCTCTACCATATAATCCACGCCGATCATCTGCAGGATGTCGATTGCTTCGATCATCTTCTTGCCGCGTCTTTGTGTTATGGAATACTCAACGCGCAGAGGATAACCGTCGTAGGTCTTCTTCTCAACAAGACCAAACTCGATGAGATCGTGAAGCTGCTCGAGCAGCATCTTCTGAGTGATGCCCTCTATAGAATGCTCCAGCTCGGAAAGCCCCTTCGGACCGTCCTTCATCTGATACATTATGATGGTCTTCCATTTGCCCTTGATAATGTCATGAGCAATCTCGAGAGGGCAGGTGTAATCATCCCTTATCTTCATAACAGGTTCTCCGTTCACATCAGATGTCTTAACTGTATCGTATTTGGTGCAAAAAGGAAATTACCCACTTTTTTGTGGGTACTCACCCATATCATTTTCAGATGCTGATGGAATTATATCTGACTATACCCCTTAATCCATTATCCTGATTCTCTTCGAGACTAATCTACATGATGCATAATTCTCAACCGCTGAGCTTCATTAGCGGAGAAACCGAATTTCTCATAAAACGGAATCTTATCCGGCATTGCACATAACTCAATAAAAATATCTGTATCTGGAATACCGTGATCATTGATAAACTTTAGCAATTCAGCGATCAGCATCCTACCAATCCCTTTTCCCTGATATTCAGGCAACACTATAACATCCTTGATGTAATAACAAAGGCCCATATCACCTATAACCCTTGCCATTGCAACAATCTTATCATCATCAAATATCGATACTCTGTACAAGGTCTTATCCATCGCCAGCTTCGTCTGCTCGAGCGACGGTCCTTCACCCCATACAGATTCCCACATATAGATAAATTCTTCTGCCGTTAATTCGTCATGCTTTACTACTAACACACCTATATTCCTCATCCCATAAAAGTCTGATAATTATACTGTTGATTTACTGTTCTATAGCCATAAGTATATCGAATATATCTCCGTTAATGCATATACTCCTGTCAATGATCTGCTCGGGGCAGAATGCCTCATTAAAGTTCAGGCACGCATAGACAGCCTT
>CAMODL010000034.1:0-2996 GCA_946611435.1 uncultured Clostridia bacterium | reverse complement strand
TGTAACGCATAAAAATACCCTCCTTGCTGTTGTCCAGCAAAGAGGGTACATATCAGACTTTAATATCCGACATCCTTTTTATTTGCGTTTTCTTTTGTCTGTTGCTATAGACAGCCCCGTTCCTATCGATTGAAGGACCTGTACCAGGACTACCAGCAACAGGACCGCGGCCCACATAACAAGGTGTTTATATCTGTAATATCCGTAATTGATCGCGATCTTACCGAGTCCGCCGCCGCCGATGATGCCGCTCATTGCCGTATATCCCAGTATAGTCGTAACGGCGATGGAACAATTGGCAATAAGAGAAGGGATACTTTCCGGGATCATTACCTTAAGAACTGTCTTATAAGCCGGAGCTCCCATACTCTCACTCATCTCGATGAGATTAGGATCGACTTCACGGAGCGAGCTCTCTGCAAGTCTTGCGATAAACGGAGCCGCTGCTATCACAAGCGGAACGATCGTAGGTTCGGTACCGACTGATGTTCCCATTATCATCCTCGTAAGAGGGATAACGATAATCATCAGGATCAGAAAAGGGATCGATCTCAGAATATTAATGATCGTATTGAGAAGGAACATTATCGGGCGGGGGAAGGGCCTTAGACCTTTTTTGTCGCCGACTACCAGCAGGATACCGAGAGGCAACCCTATGAGGATGGCAAAAAATGAAGATATAAGGGTTACGTGCAATGTGTCCCAGACGGCTTGCCCCATCTCATTCTTGAGTACTTTTACAAGATCATCCCAGTTCTTTTGGGTAAAGATATCATCATTCATAGTGATCCTCCTTCTCTATAAGAACATAATCGGTCTTGTTAAGATACTCGACAGCTTCTTTTAATTCCTTTTCTGACCCAAAACTCAATATCATCGATCCGTAAGCCTTATCACCGATGCTCCTGGTCGATGCATGACAAATGTTGGCTTTTACACCTGTATCGATCGCCATTTGGGCAATGATCGGGGTGTATGACGATTCGGATCCGTCAAATACGATCCTGATAGCCGGTCTGTCATGATCGGAGATCTTATCACCGATCACAATACTGCCTGTATCAGGAAGGACCAGCCTTCTTCCTGCAGCTGTCCTCGGATGAGCGAAAATACTCTCGACACTGCCGCTTTCTGCAACAACACCTTCATCAAGGATCGTAACATTGTGGCAGATCCTCTCAACAACGCTCATTTGATGAGTAATAACTACAACTGTTATCCCTGTCTTCTCGTTGATCTCTTTGATCAGATCCAAGATAGCAACAGTAGTATTGGGGTCGAGGGCAGAGGTAGCTTCATCGCACAACAGGATATCCGGATCATTGGCGAGTGCTCTTGCTATAGCAACTCTTTGCTGCTGCCCACCGGATAATCTTGAAGGATAAGTCTTAGCCTTATCTGACAGGCCCACGACTTCCAAGAGTTCTAACGCTCTTTTACGGGCATCTTTACGTTTAACTCCTGCGAGTTCCAAAGGGAAACATACATTTCTCAATACGTTCTTCTGCATGAGAAGATTGAATCCCTGGAATATCATAGCGATCTTACGACGCTGTTTACGAAGGGCCGAAGAAGACAGAGAGACCATATCCAGACCGTTTATTACAACTTGTCCGGACGTGGGTCTCTCGAGAAGATTGATCGTCCTTACAAGTGTACTTTTACCTGCACCGCTCATTCCGATTATTCCGTAAATGTCACCGTCATTGATCGTTATATTAATATCTTTAAGGGCTTCGACATGTCCGGCGGAAGTAGTGAAAGTCTTGCTTACATTCTTAAGTTCGATCATCTTGTTTTGTCTCTTTCGATAAGATTACTTCAGTGCGTCAAGATCAGATTCCTGACCGCCGTAGAGGGCCATCGGCTCAACATGAACACCTGCAACAGATACGAGGTGAGTGCCGTTCTCTGCGTTGAAGTCATCGAGGTAAGGAACATGCTGGAAGTAGTTAGCATATACTTCGCCACTCTCAACAACAAGGTTAGGCTGTACATAATCAGTAAACTCGATGATTTCCAGATCGATATCCTTCTCAGCGAGAATATCGGCTACTACTTCAAGGATCTCTGCGTGAGGCGTAGGGGATGCACCGATGGAGATCGTTGTACCGGCGAGAGCATCGTAGTCTACAGAATCATCATAACCGTCTGTAGGATCGGAAACTACGGGAAGGACAGCACCATCATACTCGGCATTGATGAAATCAACTACCTGCTGACTCTGAAGAGCTGCAGCAAGAGCGCGGGCTGCATCATCGTTCTCGTTGCCTTCCTCGACTACGAGGATATTTACATAAGCGGATGCACTGTTCTCGATACCGAGTGAATCTGATACCGGGTTAAGTCCTGCATCGATAGCATAGTTGGAATTGATGACAGCGTAGTCAACATCCTGAAGGATAGCGGGAACCTGAGCTGCCTCAACCTCTTCAAACTTGATATTATGAGGGTTCTCAGTAATATCCGAAGGTGTAGCAAGGATACCGGCAGAAGGATCTACCTTTATATATCCGAGTTCCTGAAGAAGCAGAAGTGCTCTTGCTTCGTTTGTTGTGTCATTAGGAATGGCGATCTTGATCTCGCCTTCATCCTTAGAGCATGCGCTGACAGCAAGTGCTGATGCGAGTACGATCGTTCCGAGTATTGTAGATATTATTTGCCTTTTCATTTTATTATCTCCTTTATATATGTGTAAGAATTATCAGTATATTCGTTATGTCACATTCGTCCGAATCTGTAGTTCTGCCTAACGAGTATCGTATATAAGTTGATCATAATAACCTCCGATAGATTGCTGTCATTAAATGCCTACTGATTCAATAGGCTACGTAGATATTACCAAAAGTTATAAGGTAAACAACACATCTTTTTTGCAGTAGAATTGATCGAAAATAGCAATCCGGAATCAGTTTTATTATGCATACGCACAGAATTTGACGATATCAATATTTGACGTCTTTAGCCGGATATAGGATAGGGCTATATCCTCCATT
>CAMODL010000033.1:0-3038 GCA_946611435.1 uncultured Clostridia bacterium | reverse complement strand
GAAGATCCCATGGATATAATCGCGGATATAGAAACCGGAATATCTAAAACTTCCGGAAAATACATTAAAATACCCGACCGTAAAGATGCGATACGTTACTGTATCAGAAACGGTAAAAAAGGTGATATAATAGTTCTGGCGGGAAAAGGACACGAAGATTATCAGGAGATCAAAGGTGTCAAGCATCCGATGGATGAGAGGGTGCTGATCGCCGAGATACTTGCGGAAAAATAATTTTATTAAACGGAGGTAAAAATAATGTGGTCATTTATTGTAGCTCTTATTATCGGTGGTGTATCGGGCTGGCTTGCCGGCAAGATCATGGGAACGTCCCATTCGGTGATCATTAACATCATTCTGGGTCTTGTGGGCGGTGCGCTTGGCGGATGGCTCGGCAGTCTCATCGGAATCGGTGCGACGGGGACGATCGGCTCGATCATTATATCCGTAGCAGGTGCGTGTCTGCTCATATGGATATCGAGGAAGATATTCAAATAAGTATTTGATTAATATATGGTTTTTTGATATCATTACGCATTATATCGTAAAGCCGAGGTGAAAGATCCATATTATGGACCCTGACAGTCGAACTATAATCATAGTTTGTTTGTTGTTTATTGCATCAGCATATTGTGCCCTTACCGAGACGGCAGTATCAAGTGTCTCCAGAACAAAGATCAAGGTCAGGGCAGACAAGGGGAACGGCAGTGCCAAAAAGGTATTGTATGTCCTTGATAATTTTGAAGATGCGATAACGACTCTTCTGATATGTACTAATATTGCCCATATAGCCGCAGCGTCCGTTGCGACGGCAGCCGTCACGAGAAGATGGGGGCTGTCGGCTGTTACGGCATCTACTTTTATCATGACTCTTGCCATGTTCCTTATCGGCGAGATGCTTCCAAAGAGTATCGGTAAGAAGTTAAGTGAGAAATCCAGCCTTGCCTGCGCAGGGCTTCTTGTGGTGCTCATGAAAGTGCTGCGTCCCCTTACGGCTATCCTGTCGGGTATCGGCAAACTGACCCTTAGGATTGCAGGGAGCCGGGAAGAGGTTTCCGTTACCGAGGATGAGATATACGATATTATAGAAGATATGACCGAAGAGGGCAGCATTGATGAGGAACAGAGCGAACTGATCTCATCCGCTCTCTCCTTCGGAGACATAACAGTCACATCTATAATGACCCCAAGGGTTGATGTCGAAGGTATCGATATCAATATGTCAAGAGAAGACATTCTGAATGAGATACTCAAGCAGAATCATTCAAGACTCATCGTCTATGACAAAACAATAGACAAGGTTGTGGGCGTCCTTCAGATACGAAGATTCTTAAAATCATATATTTCACGTCATATCATACCCGATATCAGACGTATGACCGACAAGGTGTTCTTTGCGCATCAGAGTATGCCCATAGACGAGCTGTTTGACAACATGACCAAAAACAGATTCAATATTGCGGTTGTTCTTGACGGATTCGGGGGAACGCTGGGGATTGTCACTATAGAGGACATACTGGAGGAAATTGTGGGAGAGATATGGGACGAGGATGACGAGATCAGGGAACCTATAGTCAAACTGTCCGACGATACCGTGCTTGCCAGCTGTGACGAAACGGTTGAATCGGTATTTGACGAGCTTGATTACGAGGAAGAGGACGAGAGTGCCGAAGAGAGGTTTACTAACCTCTTACTGTGTGATTTTATCTATGAACAGGTGGGGTCGATCCCGAAAAAGGGCGATTCATTCGAATACAAGGGTTTGAAGATCAGAGTGGAAGAGGTCGATCAAAACAGGGTACTTACTGCGAAGATCGTGAAGCTTCCGAAAGAGACCGAAAAGGATAAAAAGGACGAAGAGTCATGACATCTCTTATCATCATAGCAATCGGAATCATACTGTGTATCGTACTGTCGGGCGTATTCTCGGCATCTGAGATGGCCATAAGCTCATGTAACCGTGTCAGAATGGAGAATGAGGCAGAGGACGGAAACAGGGCTGCGGCAAGAGTGGTGCGACTTAACAGTGATTACGACAATACACTCAGTACCATACTGCTGTCGAATAATCTTGTTAACATTGCGGCATCTTCACTCAGTACGGTTTACATAATATTGCTGACGGGGAGCGATGATCTTAACTGGCTGATAACCGCAATCGTAACGGTACTCGTTATCATTTTTGGTGAAACAATACCTAAGATCATCAGCAAGAAGCACGCCAACAGCCTGTCAAAGGGAATATCGGGATTCATAAGTGCACTTTTCTATATACTGTGGCCCGTAAACTTTATCGTAGTTAAGATAACGAATCTTCTGACAAGGGGACTTGGCAGGAATGCCGATGATGACGAGCCGGAGAAGACCGAAGAACTTCAGGCCATAATCGAGACCGCCGAGGATGAAGGGGTCATAGATGCCGAGCGCTCGGAAATAGTGGCTGCGGCCATTGATTTTTCGGACGTGTCCGCATCCGACGTTATGACGGCAAGAGTCGATATTGAGGCCATCGATATTGATGATGACTTAAGCGAGATAACAAGGCAGGTGTCAAAATCAACGAAAAGCCGTCTGCCGGTGTACCGCGGCAGCATTGACAATATTATAGGCGTGATGCATCTTAATCCGTTCCTTAAGGCAATGGCAGCGGGCGAATCTCCGAATATCGAAGAGATCATGAATGAGCCATGCTTCGTATACAAGACAGCAAAACTTCCACATGTTCTGGATGTTCTCAAGGATGCAAGGCAGCATCTTGCCATAGTTACGGATGAATACAGCGGAACCCTTGGAATAGTGACTATGGAAGATGTTCTTGAGGAGATAGTCGGAGATATTTGGGACGATAACGATGAGATCGAAGAGGAAGTGGTTGAGTCCGACAAAGGTGAACTCATAATCGACGGAGACATGCCGATAGGGGATTTTCTCGAACGTCTCGGCATTGATGAGGATGGCTGGGAATACGAATCTGCAACAGCCGGAGGCTGGGCAATAGAATATATGGGGGATTTTCCGAAGACCGGGGATGCGTTTGA
>CAMODL010000032.1:0-5161 GCA_946611435.1 uncultured Clostridia bacterium | reverse complement strand
GAGCTAAGTTCTCCAAGACTATGAACGAGTTCTGCGAGAAGGTTAAGTCCTTGGGCGAGAACGTCAGATTGGGGGATCTACGATGCAAGAATTGATCAATCGCTTAAAAGAACTGCTCACTGACGGCACCGTCGTAAGAGCTATAGGATGGAAGAAGGGTGATATGCCCTATAATCCCGAGCCTGCATACTTTACAACACCCGAAGAACTGGACGACTTTGTATATGACGGATTCTGCGGTGCTAACCTTTCCAAGATGATGATCGAGGCAGGTAAGCTCGAAGGCAAGACAGCTGTATGCCTGAAGCCTTGTGACACTTACAGCTTCAACCAGCTTATCAGAGAGCACAGAGTAAACCGCGAGAATGCATACATCATCGGCGTCGGCTGCAGAGGCAAGCTCGATATCGAGAAGGCAAGAGAAGCCGGCATCAAGGGTATCAAGTCGATAAGCGGAGTTGAGATCGAGGGTGACGGAGAGGTCGTCTTCGATACGGCTTACGGTCAGAAGACAATGGATTATAAGGATCTGATGCTCGACAGATGTCATGTCTGCAAGGGCAAGGATCACGTTATCTTCGATGAGATCATCGGCGAGTCACAGGATACCGGTGACGCTGACAGATTCGAAGAAGTAAGGAAGATCGAGACAATGACTCCCGAAGAGAGATTTGCTTTCTTCAAGTCTGAGCTGTCCAAGTGCATCCGTTGTAATGCATGCCGTAATGTATGTCCCGCATGTTCATGCAGGAAGTGTGTATTTGATAATACAAAATTCGATTCGCAGCAGAAGGCTAATGTCGACTCCTTCGAAGAGAAGATGTTCCACATCATCAGAGCATTCCATGTTGCAGGCAGATGTACGGACTGCGGCGAGTGCAGCAGAGTATGTCCCGAGGGCATTCCGCTCCACCTCTTTAACAGGAAGTTCATCAAGGATATCGACGATTTCTACGGCGAGTTCCAGGCAGGTAAGGATCCTGAGGCACAGAGCCCTCTTACGGATTATACTTTCGAGGATCTCGAACCGAAGGATGCAGTAGGAAGGGGTGATAAGTAATGTATAGTATCTCAAGAGACAAGCTCGATTCACTCTATTCCGCTATCGCGGAGAACTACGATCTGTTCATGCCCCTCAAGGCTGCAGGCAAGACTAACTACGGCTTCTGGTCCGAGGGAGCAGAGGGCGATATCGACACTCTGAAGACGATAAGATCCGGCAAGGATGCTTTCTTCCCTCAGGTAGAGCAGCTCTATACGGTAAACAGAGAGTTCATTCCCGCTGATGTTGCAGGCGGTGAGGAAGCTGAGAAGGCAGCAGATACACCTATCAGGACCAAGCTCAGCATCACACCCGGCAAGCTCGTCGATCATGACTTCGTTGTCTTCGGCATGCGTCCCTGCGATGTACGCGGAATTGAGGTAATGGATAATGTATACCTCAAGGATCCCGTAGATTCCTACTATAAGTCGAGAAGAGATCACGGCATCGTTGTAGCTCTTGCATGTCATGAGCCTGAAGAGTCCTGCTTCTGTACCGTATTCGGTATCGATCCCGCGGATCCTTCCAAGGCTAAGGCTGATGTTGCTACATGGCTGATCGAAGACAAGCTCTACTGGAAGCCGATCACTGAGAAGGGTGAAGCACTTACTGCCAAGCTCGCTTCCATGTTCGAGGAAGACAGTCAGGCTGATGCCAAGGTAGATGCCGAGAAGGCTGCTATCGAGAATATCGCAGGTCAGCTTCCCAATGCAGAACTCTCACTCGAAGGCTGGGGTGCCGGCAAGACAGATGAGAAGTTTGATTCTCCCGTATGGGATAAGGTCTACAAGGGATGCTTGGGCTGCGGAACATGCACATTCGTATGTCCCACATGCCAGTGCTATGACATCAAGGACTATACGACCAAGGACGGTATCCAGAGATACAGATGCTGGGATTCCTGCATGTATTCTGACTTTACCCTTATGGCCGGCGGTCAGAACAGACAGACACAGCTCCAGCGCTTCCGTCAGAGGTTCATGCACAAGCTGGTCTACTATCCGACGAACAATGACGGCATGTTCATGTGCGTAGGATGCGGACGCTGCGTTGAGAAGTGTCCTCAGTCCCTTAATATAGTTAAGGTAATAAAAGCATTTGCTAAAGAGACAAAGGAGGTGTCCGCGGATGTGTGATTGCAATAACGGCAGAGATATCCTGGTCCCTCAGGTCGGAATCATTACGGGTATCACTCAGGAGACGCCCGATGTTAAGACCTTTAAGGTAAATGCACCTGACGGCGGGAAGCTTTTCGAGCATATGCCCGGTCAGTGTGCAATGGTATGTATCCCCGGTGTCAGCGAGGGAATGTTCTCCATAACATCTTCCCCGACAAACAAGGAGTATCAGGAATTCAGTATCAAGAAGTGCGGTCTCCTGACTGAGCAGCTTCACGGACTTCGTGTCGGTGATATGGTTACGGTAAGAGGCCCTTACGGCAATAGCTTCCCGGTAGAGACAGAGTTCAAGGGTAAGAACCTTCTGTTCATCGCCGGCGGTATCGGACTTGCTCCTCTGAGATCCGTTATCAATTATTGCCTGGATAACAGAGATAATTACGGCAGGATCGATATTCTCTACGGATCGAGATCTGCAGACGATCTCGTTAAGCTTCAGGAGATACAGGAAGTCTGGATGAAGGCTCCGAATGTAAATGTATATCTCACGATCGACCGTGAGCAGGAAGGCTGGGACGGTCATGTAGGATTTGTTCCCACATACCTGAAGGAGATCGGCTTCTCAACAGACTGTATCGGTATCGTCTGCGGTCCGCCGATCATGATCAAGTTCGTTCTGCAGGGCCTTAAGGAATTGGGCTTCACGGACGAGCAGATTTACACGACACTCGAGCTTCGAATGAAGTGCGGTGTCGGTAAGTGCGGACGTTGTAATATCGGATCAAAGTATGTTTGCAAGGACGGTCCGGTATTCAGATTCGATCAGATAGATGAGTTACCCAATGAGTACTAAGAGGAAAGGAACATACTATGGAAGAGATGGTAAATGTTTATTTTTACGGTAAGAAGTATTCCGTACCTGCAGAGCTGACTATCCAGACAGCTATGGAGTATGCAGGCTATACCCTGAAGAGAGGCTGCGGCTGTCGTCACGGTTTCTGCGGTGCCTGCACGACGATCTACAGGATCAAGGGCAAGAATGAGCTCAAGACTTGTCTCGCATGCCAGACAAAGGTTGAAGAGGGTATGTATATCACACAGATCCCCTACTTCCCGACTGACAAGAGAACTTATGATGTCAACGATCTCCAGCCCGGTCAGAAGGTAATGATGGAGCTCTACCCCGAGATCTACAGTTGTATCGGATGTAATGCTTGTACTAAGGCCTGCACACAGAGCCTCAGCGTTATGCAGTATATCGCTTATGCTCAGAGAGGCGATCTCGAGAAGTGTGCTGAGGAGTCTTTCGACTGTATCATGTGCGGTTGCTGCTCCGTAAGGTGTCCTGCAGGTATCTCTCACCCGATGGTAGGTATCCTCGCCAGAAGACTTACAGGTAAATATATCGCTCCTGAGGCTAAGCACCTCACGAAGAGAGTTGAAGAGATCAACGAGGGCAAGTTCGATGAGGCTATGGCCGACATGATGAACAAGCCGATCGACGAGGTCAAGGAACTCTATAACACAAGAGAGATCGAGAAATAAGGAGGGCTTAAGATATGTACGCACCATATCCGGAAAATATGATGGAATCCATTAAGAAGGTGGAGGCTACCAGAGCCGCACGTATGGCTACTGAGCCCAGACGTCTCACTGCAGACGAGAAGGATGCTCTCCTTAAGGCTTTCCATCCGGATTACAATGATGATTCCTTTGCAGAGATAAAGGTTGGTCCCAATAAGGGACAGAGAGCTCCTATCGAGCTCGCTGAGATGCTCCATTCCACGAGCCGTCTCATGACAGATAAGGTCGATATCACGAAGATCGACTATGATGTTGATGTACTTGTTATCGGCGGTGGCGGAGCAGGTTCGTCTTGTGCGATCGAGGCTCACAACGCCGGTGCAAATGTAATGATCGTTACAAAGCTTCGTATCGGTGATGCCAATACAATGATGGCCGAGGGCGGTATCCAGGCAGCTGACAAGGAGAACGATTCCCCTGTTCAGCACTATCTTGACTGTTTCGGCGGCGGCCACTTCGCAGCCAGGCCTGAGCTCGTTAAGAGACTCGTAACCGAGGCTCCCGATGCCATTAAGTGGCTCAATGAACTCGGAGTTGAGTTCGATAAAGAACTTGACGGTACAATGGTAACGACACACGGCGGTGGAACATCCCGTAAGAGGATGCATGCAGCTAAGGACTATTCCGGTGCCGAGATCATGCGTACTCTTCGCGACGAAGTAATCAACCTTGGTATCCCGGTAGTTGAGTTTACTTCTGCCGTAGAGCTCATAAAGGACGATAAGGGTCAGGTAGCAGGTGCCGTTCTCCTCAATATGGAGACAGGCGACTACTCAGTAGCAAGAGCCAAGACTGTAGTTATCGCTACAGGTGGTGCAGGAAGAATGCACTACAATGGTTTCCCTACATCCAACCACTACGGTGCTACGGCCGACGGACTCGTACTCGGTTACAGAGCAGGAGCTCCGCTCCTTTATCAGGATTCTATCCAGTACCACCCGACAGGTGCCGTATATCCTTCACAGATCCTCGGCGCTCTTGTTACTGAGAAGGTAAGATCCGTAGGCGCTCAGCTCGTAAATGCCAACGGTGAAGCTTATATCCATCCTCTCGAGACGCGTGACGTTAACGCTTCCGGTGTTATCCGTGAGTGCCGTGAGGGCAGAGGTGTTGATATTCCCGGCGGCCTCAAGGGCGTATGGCTCGACACACCTATGATCGAGATCCTAGGTGGAGCCGGTACGATCGAGAAGAGGATCCCTGCCATGTTCCGTATGTATATGAATTACGGAATCGATATGCGTAAGGTTCCGATCCTTATCTACCCGACGCTCCACTATCAGAACGGCGGTCTCGAGATCAACGGTGACGGCTTTACAAACGCTATCCCGAACCTCCTCGTTGCCGGTGAGGCTGCAGGCGGTATCCATGGTACAAACAGACTTATGGGTAACTCCCTGCTCGACGTTATCGTATT
>CAMODL010000031.1:0-6942 GCA_946611435.1 uncultured Clostridia bacterium | reverse complement strand
CTTCTGAAGCTGTTCCAAGGTCTTGAATTCATATTCGTGACCCGAGGCCGGAAAACGTCTCTTGGTTACGGAAATGGTAACGAAAAATAAAAATCGTAACCGTAATCGTTACCCGAGGCTGAAAAAAGACGTCGGGTAACGAAAGTGGTAACGTTTTTCGAGAATCGTAACCCGAATCGTTACCCGAGACCGGAAATCGCCGCCGGGTAACGAAAATGGTAACGTTTTCGAAGAACCGTAACCGGAATCGTTACCCGAGGCCGAAAAATGACGTCGGGTAACGAAAATGGTAACGTTTTTCGAGAATCGTAACCGGAATCGTTACCCGAGGCCTGTTGGGCCCACATTCCGGAGGCTCGTACACTATTTTGTTACTCCCGATGATACAAATTGGGGGCGCCGGTGTAGAGCTTGCCACATCAGCGTCTTCGACAACTAACGCGACAACTATTCTCCCCAATAGTTGTCGCGTTAGTTGTCGAAGCAGAAGCTACTGCAGAAGCGGCAGAATCGTCCAACAAAGTGGGTTCACTTCAGATCCGGCGGGCCTTTGACTCATATGGCTTTGTTCTGACAGGGAACTATCTGTTCGATCTCGGAAAGCTTGGTTGCCTTGATTTCCCTGATATCGATATCATTCTGAATGTCCAAGAAGTATCTGTCATTAACCCCAAAATATCTGCCAAGTCTGACGGACGTATCTGCAGTGATCTTCCTTCTGTTATGAAGAATATCCTGTATCCTGGATACCGGCACATGTATATCCTGCGCCAATCTGTATGCCGATATATTAAACGGCGCCATGAATTCCTCAAATAATACCTCACCCATGCTGGGCGTGTCGATCATATAATCCATTGTTATTCTCCCTTGTAAACTTGTCAGTGATAATCAGTGATCTCCACATCATAGATGGCATCCCCTTCAACTCGGAAACAGATCCTGAACTGATCATTAATCCTGATACTGTATTGCCCCGTCCTGTTACCGGTGAGAAGCTCAAGTCTGTTTGCCGGCGGAGCCCTCAGGTCTCCCAGACTTCTCGCCTTGTCTATCATGATGAGTTTCCTTAGAGCCACTCGCTGTATATCGTGAGGTATCTTCTTCGAAAATACCTGATGATAAACCTTCTCAGTCTCTTTGTCTGCAAAGCTCATAATCATGACAATAGTATACACGCAATACGTGTATACGTCAAGCATGTACACATTCAGCAGTCACAAACTACACTTCGTCGTTCATTATCTCCTCAACAACATCCTTGACAGCCTGGGAATCGTGACGGATCATGCCGTTCTCGTCGATCCTGATCATCTGCCGCTCGATGACCTTATAAGAATGACCGGTCTCTTTCGAGCGGACGGACACCGAGCCTTCCGCCTTATACCTGTCGTAGATCTCCTGCGGGACATATGTGGTATCAAGGACAACGATATCGGCTGCGCCTTCGTAAGAATGCTTCTCGAGTGCACGCACATGATCTTCCATACACATTCCTGAAGTCTCGCCCGGCTGTGTCATCGCGTTGCAGAAATAGATATGCGGGCAGGGATTGGACCTGATGGCATCACTTATCCCGTCGACAATAAGGTTCGGGATTATCGAAGTGTACAGAGAACCGATGCCGTAGATGATCAGGTCGGCTTCCCTTATAGCCTGAAGCGCGGGCTCATAGGCGTGAATATCGCGATCATAGAAAACATGATCTATCCTCTTGCCCGCCTTTGGAATCTCCGCTTCGCCGGTCACGACTTCACCGTCGGTCATGGCAGCCTCGAGTGTGACCTGTTCCAGAGTCGACGGGAGTATGTTACCGTCGACCCGCATGACCTTGCTCGCCGCCTGAACTGCCCCCATAAAGGAGCCTGTGATATTGATAAGAGCGAGGATTATCAGGTTGCCGAGATTATGCCCTCCGACATCCTGATCCCCTTCAAAACGGTAATTGATGAGCTCGGAGAAAAGCTTGTTCTGGCTGTCGCCCGCCATTGCAACGAGCACATTACGGATATCGCCGACCGCGGGCACATCGTAGACGTCACGAAGCCGTCCCGTGCTTCCGCCGTTATCGGCGACAGTAACGATGGCGGTTATCTCCGCATCCTTGATGCGTTTCATGCCCGTAAGCATCGCCGACAGGCCCGTGCCTCCTCCAATAACAACAAGCTTCATTATGTCACCTTATCACTTAAGTATCCCGTAATCGGCACAGATGCCTGCCCACTCGGCCGAGCCTGCGAAGCCTCGGAAGACGGACTCGCGCGACGCGCCGGCCGCCAGCTGTCCTTTCCAGTCGGCAAACCCTGCCGGATCGGGTTCACGATCCATGAATGTGCGATAGAGTCTTGTAACATACTCGGCATCACTGTAATTTGCATCGATAAACTCGGCCGAGAAGAAGAATCCGTGAGCAGCCTCAGATCCGGTTATCTTCATGTTGGCAATCTGATCCGCCCAATCATTGAGACCGTTCGGATCTGCCTCTCTTCCGAGACATGTCGTGTAAAGTCTTGTAGCGAAGTTGATAACGTCCTGAGAAGGAGCTACTGTGATATTGGGAGCGAATGTCGAACCGGAAGCGATCCCGTAGATCAGGCAGAGATTTGCCCATTCGGTCGAATTGATAAAGCCGTCGATGACCTGCTTCTTCGACCATCCGGAAGACATCAGATTCAGCCAGTTCGCCTTCTCGGCATCCGGCTCTCTATTGAAGAACGTCTTGTAAAGAACATCCATGAATTCCGAATCGCTCATGTTCTTATCTATGAACTCGGGACTGAACAGGAAACCTCTTGCCAGATCAGCTCCGGTATATCCCTGTGTCCTGACCCGGTTAAGCCAATCCGCCTTACCGTAAGGGTCTGAGGGACGGTCCAGAGCGACCGTATAGAGCCTCTCGATAAAAGCGGCAACACCCGTCTCGGGAGCAGGCGCAGACGTAACCGCCGGCTTTGACGTAGGTGTCGCGGAAGGCTTGTTGGTCGTGGTCGATGCGGGCTTTGATGTCGGAGTTGCCGTCGGCGTATTCGTTGCAGTCGGAGTCGGAGTGACTGTTGTGATAACTGTTCCGGGATTGACCAGTAACAACAGGTTCTCACCTTCGATAGCGTATCGGTCAAACTGTTCCGTATCAGAATCATTCCCGGTGTTAAATGCCTTCTTAAGGTACGGATTATATGCAATGCAGAGCTGAGTGATATTGGTGTAGTGACATTCCAGATACGTTAAGACCGGATTATGGCTCAGGTCAAGAGATGACATATTCTCGTTGCCATAACACAGTAGTTGATCAAGATCGTTATACTCGCTCAGGTCAAGTCCGGAGAGGTTGTTATCATAACAGTACAACAAATGGAGATTGGAACAACCTGTGATATTGAGTTGACTTATCTGATTACAGCCACACTGCAGATTATCAAGATTAGTGCAGTTGCTCACATCCAGTTCAGTGAGATTATTCACCGAGCAGAAGATACGATCCAGTGTATCCGTGTGCGGAAGCTTAAGTGACTCGAGCTTACAGTTCGTACAGTTTACAAACTCGAGCGCTGTATTCTGGCTCAGGTCGAGCCCGTGTTCGCTGAGATCATTGTCTGAACAAGCAAAGTTCTTAAGGTTATATAAGAACTCGATGCCGGCAAAATTACTTATGCCCTCTCCCGATGCATCGATATCGGTTATCTTGTCTATCTCCTCATAGTTAAGCTTGGAGTCAAAATCGAGATTAAAATACATGTCCAGATAGTCTCTGAATGCGGCATCCGGGAAATTCTCTGCCGACAGATCGATCCCGTCTGCTCTGACATCCTGAACATGCAAGGGCATCATCGGCATGGCCAATATAGCAACAAACAATATACTTACAGCCTTAACCAGTCTTTTCATACTCGACCTCCACACTTACAGAGAATATCGCTTACTTCCTTTCGAGCAGTATTATTAACGATTATACACTATCAGAATAAAGGTTTATCACTTCAGTATTCCATAGTCAGAACATATCAGCGCCCATTCAGCTGAGCCCGTGAATCCGTTGAAAACACTTTCGCGCGATGCGCCGGCCGCCAGCTGCCCTGTCCAATCCGCGAAGCCCGCAGGATCAGGCTCACGATCCATAAAGGTGTGATAAAGTCTCAATACATATTCATCATTACTGATATTGCTGACCTTGAACTCATCGCTGAAGAAGAAGCCGTATGCCGCTTCAGACCCGGACACTTGGTTATTTGCCAGGCGGTCAGCCCAGTCCGCGAGTCCGGCAGGATCGGGGTCTCTAACAAGACAAGTAGTATAAAGTCTCGTCGCAAAACCTATTATCTGTTCATTCGGCTCAATATGCGTGTCCGGAACGCCTCCGCCGCCGGAGTCGATCCCGTACTTCCAGCACAAGGTCGCCCACTCAGTCGAATTAATGAAGCCGTTGATGATGTCCGTCCGCGGGGCACCGCCCTCGAGCATTGAAACCCAATAAGACAATCCATAGCCATCTGCTTCACGGTCAAAGAAAGTCCTATACAGTGTGCGCACAAACTCTTCGTTCGGAAGGTTCTTGTTATTAAACTCTACTGACGTCAGGAATCCCATCGCGACTGCTCCTCCGGATTCCTGACCGGAGGTGATGGCACTTATCCAGTTAGCCTTACCGTCTGCATCGGACGGACGCCCCAGCGCCACGGAGTAGAGCCTCTCGACAAAGCCCTTTACACCTTTCTCGTGCGCCTCGAAATGCCCGTCTTCGATAGAGATGGTGTAGAAATCCGTTTGAACGTCATTCTCAGTCGTGATATATGACCAGTCGTCCGTTTCCAGGTCGTGACTATAATGTCCGCTCCAACGTGGATCAGATGCAGCCCATACTATCTCACCGTCAACTACGATAGGTTCAGAATCAGACAGTCTTCCTGCACTGTATGTATACAGTTGACCGAGTTCATTACCGGATCCGTCGTAGAACCGGTATTGCAGTTCATGCTTCCAGTTCTCCCACATAACAGAAAACCTGTTGTCGTCGATCTTAACGATATACGGTCCTTCCGCGATCGACTCCGGATCATCCGTCAGCCACTTAAAGTCAACCTCACCGCTGTCCTTGTTCGTAACCGCAAGGAAAGCGTTCATGGGATATTTGTCAGCACCATAGATACTGGGATCATAATTGTAATAAGGCGGAGTGGGACAAGGCCATACGGATTGGTCTATGCTCGATCCTGCTACAAGGTATGAGCTGTCTGATACTGTCAGTCCTGTAAGTTCGGCATAGGTTTGATAATTTCCTACTCCTCCGCCGATGCCGAGTATCTCAGTGTAATCCCACCCGTATACGTCTATGCCATCGGTTACCTTATTGGGCGACACAAAAAGACCTATCGATCTCGGATATGCATCTCCATGATCGGCACATACCGCATACCCGTTATCGATCTCCACCAGCTGGTTGAAAGAATGGCTGACATATCCTCTCTGCCGACCCGCAACAGATGTAATCGAATCTGTTATTGTCATTGACTGTCTGTCAACTACGATAGTGACATTGGCCTGATGTTTTACTCCGTCACTTGATTTGTACATTACATGACAGGTCCTTATTACCAGATAGTCCCCGTAGGCAGCAATATCAGCAGAACCGAAAGCAAAAGGTTCCGTTGTATTACAGTCATAGAGACCGCAGGATGATACTCTGTTCCAGGAAAGATCATACTTTGTCAGTCTGAAGCATTCAACGTCCGGCGACTCACCAAGATTCTTCTGCCCGCTCAATATGTAATAATTTCTTCCGTCAGAATAAAAGGTACCGAATAACGGCAGTTCCTGCGGGATCCTTCTGGTAGAGATCAGATCATATGAGGCATCATAATACTCCACGATGTAGTCATGTCCGCCGGACCCGCTGAAGAGCATATAGTTACCATTTGATGTGTGCTCCAGATATGTTGAGACAGGCTGCCCGTAATCACCGTTATAAATTGATGTGGATTCAACCCTGATCGTATGGGCTCCGACTGCTGCAGACATAACAACGATCAAGATAACAGCGATCAATGTAGATATAGATCTTTTCATGTCCCTTCCCCCTCTTTTCACCGGATCTCAAGCAGCTCTCACACTATCTCATCCACCCACATGGCCGGTCTTACGCCGCGCTGCCAGTCGACCCATATGCCATGCTCGTTTATGCTTCCCGGGATCTCCACATAAGCTGCGTTCATCCTGTAGCTGCCCGGCGACCTGAGCCACCAGTTGCACTGGCGCGAATCAAGATCTGCGATCTCTTCGTCGCTGTTATCGATGTTGTCCGCCAGAACGCATATGCGATCCTCATCCTCATCATAATAATTCCTGACTTCATCAAGGCTCAGAAGGAAGACCTTATCCTGTGTGTCGTTGCCGCCTTCTATGTTATAGAATTCGTTATCGTTGTTTATAACGGTCGTCGTCAGGATATGCTCCTGCTGCTCCCCGTCGAAAGCCTCTTCGATGAAACTGCCGTTCAGCCATCCCCTGAGCGTACATTCCTCCCATGAGAGAGTGGTCTGCGACTCGTTATACCGCATAATATCTATTGCTCTCGTGCTTACTATGAGCATCTGTCCTTCGTCGTTGATGTCAAGGATCTCCCACTCGATGTCCTCTCCTTTATATGAACCCATGGATACTACGTCCCCGACCTCGGGATCTGATGAACTCTTGCTGCAGGCACTTAACAGAGTTACGGCAAGGATAGTCATGAGCAACAAAGATATTATCTTACGCATCTTAAGAAACTCCTTTTCGAGCAGGATATATGTTCTTATTATACCACCGCGGGCATGAAGTGGTGCGGGATGCTTTTCGCGCTTGACATGTAAACACTTCGTTGCTACAATCATTAGGCACATTTGAGGTCTTTATATGGCGGCATAGCTCAGTTGGCCAGAGCGTCCGGTTCATACCCGGCAGGTCGTA
>CAMODL010000030.1:0-9501 GCA_946611435.1 uncultured Clostridia bacterium | reverse complement strand
TTTCAGTGGCGCAATTCACTCCGACGCAACTGGCTCTCTCAGACCGCCGTATTCATTCTGTTTTCGCATATGTTGAATGATAGTACAGTTGTTAATTTCGATGCAGGTAATAATCATTGGGTAATAACTATAAACGATTATGTAACTCGACCTATTTACGAGGCTAGATTATTAATGGGGCATCGAATAAGAGAAAAAACAAAGTATCAAGATGATAGGGATGGTGATAATTATGGCAGTGAATAAGAAGATGAGAAGTGTTTTTATGCGAATAAGCCAGAATAATAAAGCCACACAGGATAACACAGAACTGGGAGTCAAGGCTGGAGATGTGGTATATTTTACTTTTGATGACGTAACTGATGATCTGGAAGAATGGGATAAGAGTAAACATTTTAGTTGGTTTGCTATTGAACACAATGCAGATCCAGATAACATACATTATCATGTTGTTATAAAGTTTGAGGATAACTCAACATCAGACTTTGAGCAGATTAAGTCGCACTTTCCGTATGGACAAATAGATACATGTAAGAATGTAAAGTCTTGTGTGCAATATCTTGTACATCTCAATGATCCTGATAAGTATCAGTATGATTGGAAAGAAGTTAAAACTAATGCTCCGGATAAACTTGAGTTATATAAGATTCCGGGTAAAGCAACAACTGACATAAGACTACAGAAGACACTTGATGACATCATTGCAGGTAAAACTCGTGAGTATGAGATTGGTAAGATCGAACCATACATATATATTAAGTATGAATCTAAAATCAAAAAAGCGTTCGAGTATAGACAACAGAAACTAATTGCTAATCCTAATAGAGAAGTTATTGTTATATTTCTACAGGGACCTGCTGGCATTGGTAAGAGCACGTTCTGTAAAGAATGGGCCAGGAAGAACAATAAGAGCATATGCCTATCATCAAGTAGTAATGATCCATGGCAAGACTATAAAGGTCAGGATGTATTTGTATATGATGATTGTAACTTTGCTCGTACCAAAATAGAAGATCTGTTAAAGGCGTGGGATCCGCATAACAATACAACGGTATCGGCTCGTTATAAGAATAGGCTGTTCTTGGGAGATACGATATTTGTTTGTTCTAATACAGATATAACGGATTGGTATAAGTATTCTGTTCCTGAATTAAGAGCTGCTTTGTTAAGAAGAGTAAGTAAAGTGCTTGTGTTTGATCGTAATATTGATGATCCAATACTACCCCATATTGATGACCCCAATGTGCCAGCGTTTTACACAGTTAATGAGATTAAGGAAACTGGTGTGAAAGAATCGTATGCGGGAACCCAAGGTCATGAATTTTATTATTGGGAATACACATTACAGCAGATAGGCGAGCCGCGTCCCTATGATCCTAAAAAGTACTTTAGTGATATTACAGATCAACAACGTGCAGATGAGTTCATTAAGGGATTAGATGATATGTAAGGGGTGATTTATGTGAATAAGGATAAAAACATGCCCATTTATGAGAAGTATGCCTTAACGATTGAGGAAGCAGCATTATACACCAATATTGGTCAGAATAAGATTGCTAAACTGGCCAAAGATCCTCGGAGCACATTTGTATTATATGTTGGTAATAAGAAACTGATCAAACGCAAAGAGTTTGAAGATTATCTATCGAGTCAGATAGAGCTGTAATCTCAATAAATTCAGGGGTTTGCACTGCCCCAATATGGTATAATAATGGTGCTGTATTGGGGCTTCTTTCCAACATGGAAGGAGATGAGTAATTATATGGGAAGAGACCTCAAAGGAAGAGAGATCGGTACGGGTCTATTACAAGACAAAAGCGGTTTATATGTAGCCAGATTCGTTGATAAGACAGGCAAGAGAGTTACTAAGAGATTCAAGAAGTTACAAGAGGCGAAGCAATGGTATGCAAATACTACATATGAAGATGAGTGTTCTAATCCGTTGTTTCCAAGAATGATGAATGTTGATGCGTGGTTCGATTATTGGATTGAGATGAAGAAGGCAAGTGTTAGACCTGGAACAATCGATGCATATACTGCACGCTATAACAAAAGTATTAGGCCTGTCATTGGTAACTTGAAGGTAGTTGATGTTAAACCTATGCATTGTCAGATGATACTTAACAAAATGAATGATACATATCACAATGGCACTATAAAGCATACGAGGATAGTATTACATAATCTGTTCGAAGATGCTAAGGATAATGACATCATCACATCAAATCCGATGAAGCGTTCAGTTAAGTGTGAAGGCGGTAAACCTAAGAAGGAACGAATTGCACTAACTGAACAGGAACTTAAGCAATTTTATGAAGGCATTGAAGGACATCGATTCGAGATACAGTACCGTTTTATATTGCAGACTGGTCTCAGAATCGGAGAACTCATCGGCTTGAAGTGGAGTGACATTGACATTGAGAACAGATGTTTTTATGTCCGTCGAACAATGACTTACAAGTCATCAACACACAGTTGGCGTACTGGTGAACCCAAAAGCCAAGCAGGTCGGAGAATAGTACCGCTTACAGATGAAGCAATTCGTTTGTTGGAGATGCAACGCGAGAAGAATAATGCTCTCAGAATGATTCCGATGGAATATGCCGAGTATGTGTTTATTGATAAAGACGGTCTTATCAAACAAGGCTCTTATGATGCGGCATTGAAGAGGAACCTCTGTTGGAAGAGTGGTATTAGACTAATATCAGTTCATTTGTTGCGTCATACATTTGCTACAAGATGTGTAACGGGTGGAATGTCACCAAAGATTCTTCAAACAGTATTAGGTCATTCTAAAATAGCTGTGACGATGGACTATTATGTGCATACTACAAATGAAGAGGTTGCAACAGAACTAGAGAAGGTTTCACCACTTCTATCTGCAATCTGATGGTACTCAAAATGGTACACCTGCCAATAGCACAAACGTAAGAATGCAGTAAATATAGGGGTTTCAAGATGGTGTAATTGCAAGTAGATTATATTCCGATTATAATGACAGATGTGGGTGCGCGATATCAGATTTCGGATAAAAATATAAGGTTCTGGCGGTGGCGGAAGGATTTGGTGAATATGATCATTGCGTCTTATAAATTAGCCTGATTTATTTGTTGCAAATCCCGACGTGAACAAATATTATAAGCATATGGGAAACTACTATTCTGACTACAGGATAACGAAGGAACTCTTCTCACTCGGCAAGGATATAATCCTGTCCGAGAAGTTCCAGCAACTTAAATCTTATACTCAGCACGGGACTACTTCTGTGTTCGAGCATTCTGTGTCCGTCGCGAAGTACAGCCTTGTTATGGCATTGTCGCTCGAGATGAGGTTCGGTGTGAAGCTTGATAAGAAGAGCATAGTGAGAGGAGCTCTTCTTCATGACTATTTCCTCTATGACTGGCACACCGATCACAGTCACGGCCTTCATGGTTTTACTCATCCCGGAACGGCTCTTAATAATGCCGAGCGTGATTTTGAACTTAATGATACTGAGAGGGACATAATCAAGAAGCACATGTTCCCGCTGATCCCCGTTCCGCCGATGACGCGCGAGAGCGCAGTCGTCTGTCTGGCGGATAAGTGGTGTGCGACCTGCGAGACATTCAAGATCGACATCTCTTCTTATACTGTTTACAGACTTAATCTCAGATATGATATCTCACATGGCCTGATCAGGATCGGCGGCCGCGATACTGCCGAGTCGGTGAGCGAAGGCTGATATCCTTATTCCTCAAGATAGTCATCGTCGGATCCTTCGATATCGTCGGGGATCAGTTCCGTGTTGCCCGTAAGCTGAGACTGATCTTCAAGCGCCAGATCGGAGACATTCCGAAGTGCCTTGAGTATGGCGCGGGTACGCGTTGTCTGAAGATTCTCGAGATTGGTAGATGCGCTCGCGAGGCTCTTACGCACCTTTCCGAGTTGTTCGTCAAACTTCCCGAAGGCATTCTTGGTCTCCATCAGAGTCTTCTCTATATCATTTGATTTCTTCTCGATCGCCAGGGCCTGCCAGTAGTTAACGACTGTACTCAGGACGGCCGATATGGTGTAGGGACCGACGACCGATACCTGCATCCTGTTGAGTTCTTCGAGCATGTTGAGACTTACGATCTCGGAGTACATTCCCTCGAAAGGGACAAACAGTATTGCATAGGGTGTTGTATAGGGGACCTTCACGTATTTGGAGACGATACTCTTGGCATCCTCGCGGATCGCCGTGCGGAAGCTCTTCCTGGCGCGGAGTATGGCTTCTTTGTCACCGGATTCCATTGCTTCAACGACTTCTTCGTAACGGTCAGTGTGACATTTGGAATCGATCGGGAGATACCGGAAGCCGTCGGAGTTACGGTCAGGCAGTCTGATCGCGATCTCGACCCGTTCGGATGAGCCCGGGATGGTCGATACTTCCTCGTCATATTGGGACGGGTTGAGCATATCGGCGATTATGAGCTTCAGTTGATTCTCGCCTATTATGCCGCGGGTCTTCACGCCGTTGAGCGTCTTCTCGAGGCTTCCGACCTGAGTCGTTATGCCCTTGAGCTCACCCATGCTGTTCGACAGGTTCTCCATCTGCTCGATTATTCCCTTGAAGCTCTTGTCAAACTGGGAGCTGAGGGTCTTGTCGAGCTTCTCGTTAACGGATTCGCGGATCTTGTCGATCTGGGCCGTGTTCTCCTGGCGAAGGAGCCTGAAGTTGTCATTAAGCGCCCTTGTCTGAATGTCCATTCGATTCTCGAAAGTCTTCTGCATGACATCGAGCCTTCCGGCCAGCCCTTCGCGCAGTCCCTTGCCGAACTGATCCATGTGGGTCTGTTGGGAGATGAAAGCATCGCGCATCGCCGTGACCTGGCCTGAGACAATATTCACCGCGCGGCTGTTCTCATCGAGAGAGTCGACCATGTAGCCTGTGTTCTCGGAATTCTCGGCATCGCTTCTGACCAGGGCCTCGGCGGAAGAGGAGATCTTCATGCTTCGGATAAGGACCGCGACCGTAAGGAGCAGTATCGCTGTGACCAGGATAAGTGTTATCAGTTCCATAAAAAGCCTCCGTTGTTTGTGCCGATGAACGCACTTTTGTTCCTCTTTGGGTCAATGGTAACAAGAGATGTAGGTGATTATTGGGACTTGAGACGGTTTTCGCGAGGGGAAATCAGGCAAAATTCACGAATTCACGCCTATGGGGTGTACATTTCGGAACTTTGATTGTAGAATAGTTTGAAAGTCAAAGTATTCGAGAGGAGAGCAACATGGGTCACACTTCGGGCAGCGCACTGACAACGCTCTGTTATATCAGAAGAAAAGACACCGGTGATATCCTGTTCATCGTCAAAGGCCGCGACGGGGATCCCAATAACGGCAAGTGGCTCGGAATAGGAGGTCATATCGAGAAGGACGAATCTCCCTTTGACTGCATCTTAAGAGAGATATATGAGGAGACCTCATTGACGTCCGACAGGATAAAGGACCTCAGGCTCAGAGGACTCATTACTTTTCTTTCCGACAAGTATCAGACCGAGTACATGCACGTTTTTGATGCGGAAGTCGAGGACGGTTCGGGAGTCGCGGATTCCTGCGATGAAGGCAGGCTCGTGTGGGTAAGCCCGGACAGGCTCATGGATCTGCCTGTATGGGAAGGCGACAGAATAATGTTTGACAGACTGTACGGGGACGACGAGCTTTTCGCTTATAAGTTCAGATACGAAGGCGAGAAGTTGGCCGAACAGGTCAGATATATGTAACTGATAACAAAACTGAAAGGTTGGACATACTATGGACAGCACATGGGAAACAAAGCTCGGGGAGCTTAACGAGAGACGTGCGAGAGTAGCTGCGGCAGGCGGACAGGCCAGAGTCGACAAGCAGCACGCGTCCGGCAAGCTCACCGCGAGAGAGAGAATGGAGGCCCTCTTCGACGACGGAACTTTTGTAGAAGTCGACGACATGGTCACATCGAGAGCGACCGACTTCGGAATGGATAAGAAGAAGGTCATAGGCGACGGAGTCATCACGGGTTACGGCAAGATCCACGGAAGAACGGTCTTCGCTTCTTCGCAGGACTTCACGATCGGCGGCGGATCCTTAGGTGAAGCTCAGGCCATGAAGATCTGCCGCGTCATGGATATGGCGCTGGAGATGAAGGCTCCTTATATATCGGTAAATGACAGCGGCGGAGCAAGGATCGAGGAAGGCATAGATTCCCTCGCAGGTTACGCCGGGATCTTCTACCGCAACACGATCGCATCCGGTGTCATCCCTCAGATCTCGGTCATTATGGGACCCTGTGCCGGAGGCGCATGCTATTCGCCCGCCATCTGCGACTACATCTTCATGACACGTGAGACGAGCCAGATGTATATCACGGGCCCTGCAGTCGTAAAGTCGGTTACCGGTGAGGTCATTACGGCATCGGAACTCGGCGGCGCAGGCGTGCACGGCTCGGTCAGCGGTGTCGCACATTTTGTCTATGATAACGATCTGGACTGCCTGAACGGAGTAAGAAGGCTCCTTGGTTATCTGCCTTCGAACAATGAGGAGAAGGCGGCACCTGTCACGGGAAGAACAGTCGATCAGTGCGCTAAGCTGGCGGATATAGTTCCTTCGGATTCTCGAAAAGGATATGACGTAAGAGATGTTATCGCAGCCTTTGCCGATAACGGCAGCTTCATGGAAGTCCAGAAGGATTTTGCCATGAATATCGTCATCGGATTCGCAAGGATCGACGGAAGAACGGTCGGCATCGTGGCCAACCAGAGCAACTACATGGCGGGATCTCTCGAGATCAACGCATCCGATAAGGGTGCAAGGTTCATCCGTTTCTGCGACTGCTTTAACATCCCGCTCGTAACGCTGGTCGATGTTCCGGCATTCCTGCCCGGTACGGTCCAGGAACACGGCGGCATCATCCGTCACGGAGCCAAGCTCCTCTATGCTTATTCCGAGGCAACTGTTCCCAGGATCAGTATCATCATGCGTAAGGCATACGGCGGAGCTTATATCGCGATGAACAGCAAGGGGCTGGGTGCCGACGTCGTATACGCATGGCCGATAGCAGAGATCGCCGTAATGGGTGCATCGGGTGCGGTAGCGATCATCGGCCGTAACGCCATTAAGGCGGCCGAGGACCCCGAGGCCGTAAAGAAGCAGCTCATTGATGAATATAATGAGAAGTTCATGAACCCCTACGTTGCGGCCGAGCACGGTTATGTTGACAAGGTCATCGATCCTTCCGAGACGCGTGAAGAGATCGTAAGAGCACTCGACATGCTCGAGAACAAGAAGGCCGGAAGACCCGCGCGTAAGCACGGCAACATCCCGCTCTAAGGAGGCAGACAGATGGCAGACGATAAGTTGATCGCGGCTATGGCCGTGGCTTGTATCGCCGAAGAACTCGGCACGGTACCTGAACACCTGAAGGTCGTATCATTCAGGGAGGTTCCGGACAGTCCTCTCGAGGCATACATAAAAGAGAACAATATTAATTATCACAAATATCAGTTGGGAGATGAATCATTATGAGCAAGTACAGGATCAAGTTAGACGGCAAGACATATGAGATGGAGATCGAGGCGGTAGGCGCAGGCAATATCGCTCCTGCAGCTTCTACTAAGACGGCGGCTCCTGCTCCCGCATCTTCTGCCCCCGTATCAAAGTCTTCACAGGTTAGTGTAGCTGAAGGTCAGGGTGCGGTCATAAGCCCCATGCCCGGCACAGTCGTTAAGGTTCTCGTAAAAGAAGGCGATGAGGTCAAGGCGGGTCAGCCCGTCCTCGTGCTCGAGGCCATGAAGATGGAGAACGAGATCACGGCAGAGAAGGATGGCAAGATCGTCAAGATTGCCGTTGCCGAAGGTCAGGCTGTAGCTAAGGACGAGGTCCTCGTTGTAGTCGAGTAAGGTTTTATTCTTTTCGAGAAGGAAGACAGAGAACACAATATGGAAATGCCTAAGAAAAAACTATATATAACCGATACCATCCTTCGTGATGCTCATCAGTCACATGCAGCCACGAGGATGAAGACCGAGGATATGCTCCCGATGTGCGAACTCCTCGACAGCGTCGGCTACTGGTCGCTTGAGTGCTGGGGAGGCGCTACCTTCGATGCATGCATGCGATTCCTGAATGAGGATCCCTGGCAGAGACTTCGAACACTCCGTAAGGCCATGCCGAATACGAAGCTTCAGATGCTGCTCCGCGGACAGAACCTCCTCGGATACAGACACTATGCCGATGACGTAGTCGATTCGTTCTGCGGACGATCTGTCGAGAACGGCATCGATGTCGTCAGGGTCTTTGATGCGCTGAACGATGTCCGTAATATGGAACGGGCCATGAAGGCCGTAAAGAAACACGGTGCCATCTGCGAGGCGGCGCTGAGCTATACGACCAGCCCCGTCCACGATGAGGAATACTTTGTTAAGCAGGCCGTCATCCTCGAGCAGATGGGCGCGGATGTTATTTGCGTCAAAGATATGGCGAACCTCCTGCTTCCGATGGATGCATATTCGCTCGTAAGCAAGCTCAAGGCGAATGTGTCGGTTCCGATCCACATCCACACGCATAACACGAGCGGCACGGGCGCCATGCTCTACATGATGGCTGCGATGGCCGGTGTCGACATCATCGACTGTGCACTGTCGCCGTTTGCCAACGGTACTTCCCAGCCTGCGACCGAGTCCATGGTAGCGGTATTTAAGGGGACCGACAGAGATACAGGTCTCGACCTGGGCAAGCTCGGTACCGCTGCCGAGCACTTCAAGAAAGTTGCCGCACGCATGCAGGACGAAGGCATCATCAATCCGAAGGTCCTTCGAGTCGATCCCAAGGCGCTTATGTATCAGGTGCCGGGCGGAATGCTCAGCAACCTGCTGTCTCAGCTTAAGCAGGCAGGATCCGAGGATAAGTATGAGGAGGTGCTCCGTGAGGTTCCACGTGTTCGTGCCGACTTCGGTTATCCGCCGCTCGTTACGCCTACAAGCCAGATCGTAGGATCGCAGGCAGTCCTTAATGTGCTGATGGGTGAGAGATATAAGTCGTTCCCGAAGGAGTCCAAGATGGTGCTCCGCGGTGAGTACGGACGCCTTCCGGGCACACCTGATCCCGAAGTTATGAAGAAAGCTTTGGGTGACGAGGAAGTGATCACCTGCAGACCTGCCGATCTTATCGAGAATGAGCTCGATAAGGAGCGCGAAAAGTATGCCGGCGTAGCTTCTAACGAGGATGATCTTTTGAGCTGTATAATGTTCCCTCAGGTAGCGCCCGATTTTCTTAAGAGAAGGGATGCTGCTCCTGAAGAAGAGAGTACGGTTTCTTCTGACACGAACGACGTTCGCGAGATCGAAGTCGACTGGTTATGACTTATATAAGATCATTGATCTATATATAGTAGTCCCCCTTTCCCGGCAGTGTGAAAAACTGCCGGGAATACTTTTTGAAAAAAGATTTAAAACAGCACAAAAAGTGCTTGACAGGAATGGGAAAAGGAAGTATTCTTACTAAGCACTT
>CAMODL010000029.1:0-12958 GCA_946611435.1 uncultured Clostridia bacterium | reverse complement strand
AGCAGAAGCTACTGCAGAAGCGGCAGAACCGTCCAACAAAGTGGGTTCACTTCATGCCCGGGGTTCTGTCTTATCCGGGTCGCCCCCCACGCCACACCGGAGACGCGAACAATAGCACACAATAAAAAGAGCCGTCCCCACCGGGCGGCTCTCCTTAACAAACTCAACTATAGGATTCAGAGTGTTACCTTATTGTCCTTAGTATAAAGCATCAGTGTGGAGTAATTGTGAGATTATATTAACAAATTGTAAATTCAAGCTTTTTTGACTTTTACATTTGTGTTACAGCGACCTCATCACTCTACATAATCGAACTCAAGGTCTCCGATACGCACGGTATCGCCTTCCTTGATGCCGGCGGCCTTGAGCGCGTCGATAACGCCCGCATTGACCATGGAACGCTGGAAGTACGAGAGCGAATCGCGGTCGTCAAAGTTTGTCGACTCCATGATGACATGAGCCCATGTGCCCGTGATCTCGAACGCACCGTCTTCCGCGATCTCGATGCGGAACTGCTCTTCCTTCTCGAACTTGTAGATCTTCTCGTCTTCCTCGATCTTGTCGTGGAGGACGACCGGCGGAAGCTTAGTCACCATCTCAGTGATCTTGTCGGTCAGTTCCTTAAGACCGATACGCGAGGCTGCGGAGATGACGAATACATCTTCGTAACCCTGAGCTTTGACTTCCTCAACGAAAAGCTCCACTTCCTCATCAGTCGCTGCATCCGACTTGTTGGCGACAACTATCTGAGGGCGTTTGCCCAGCTCCTCATTAAAGTGCACCAGTTCGTCGTTTATGGAGTTGAAATCGTCGATCGGATCGCGGCCGTCCGTTGCCGAGACATCGACGACGTGGACCAAGAGTCTCGTACGCTCGATGTGTCTTAAGAAGTCGTGTCCCATTCCGGCGCCCTGATGAGCGTTCTCTATGATACCCGGGATGTCCGCGATGACATAGGACATATCGTAATTCTGCACTACTCCGAGCACGGGCTCGATGGTAGTGAAGGGATAGTCCGCGATCTTGGGCTTGGCGGCCGTCAGGACTGACAGGAGCGTCGATTTGCCGGCGTTGGGATAGCCTACAAGACCTACATCAGCTATGAGCTTCAGTTCGATCTGAAGATTCTTTTCTTCGCCGGGGATGCCGGCATGAGCGAATCGGGGAGCCTGTCTTACGGCATTGGCAAAGTGCATGTTCCCTGCGCCGCCCTTGCCGCCTCTGGCTATGATAACGCGCTCCTTATCCTCGGTCAGATCCGCGAGGATCTTACCGGTATCAGCATCCTTGATGATCGTGCCGACGGGAACTCCTATCACGAGGTCCTCGCCGCCGCGACCGTACATCTTACGGTTCATGCCTTTGTTGCCGTCGGGAGCGACGAACTTATGCTTGAACCTGAAGTTCTGAAGCGTAGTAAGGCGCGACGAAGCCACGAAGACGATGTCTCCGCCCTTGCCGCCGTCGCCGCCGTCCGGGCCGCCGTTCGTAACGAATTTCTCCGTGTGGAAGGACACGCATCCGGGACCGCCGTCACCGGCCTTTACATATATCTTGGCATGATCGTAAAACATTTGAACTCCTTCATGCGGGTGGGAACGGGATGTGCCCGTCCCGTTTGTAAAAAAACAGTCTGCCGGAAATTCCGACAGACTGAGATCAGCATTTTACTCTTGTCAGCTTACTCTACAGGATAAACGCTTACCTGCTTCTTTGTGCTGCCGACGCGCTCGTACTTTACACGACCATCGATCTTAGTGTAAAGAGTATCATCGGATCCGATACCGACGTTCTTGCCGGGGTGGATCTTTGTGCCGCGCTGTCTTACAAGGATGTTGCCTGCGATTACAAGCTGTCCGTCGCCCTTCTTAGCTCCAAGTCTCTTGGATTCGGAATCACGACCGTTCTTGGTCGAACCCATTCCCTTCTTATGAGCAAAGAGCTGTAAATTCATCTTAAGCATAGCTTACACCTCCATGTGTGTCTCAATTCTCTTCTGTTACCTTAATGTATACGTTGTTCTCGTCATTAACTGAGGATGCCATGGTTATCAATCCGATCTCCACTGTCCTCATGATCGTCTGAGCTGTCTGTGCCCTCTCTCTGTTATCATCCGCCGGGACGATTATCTGAGCACTTACCCTGCCGTCGCCGATGTCTTCGTTGATCACCGCCGTATCAAGGTATCCGCATACCGCTTCCAAGCTGTTAGCCGCCGTATATAGCAATACCGATACGCCTGCACATATGATATCCGATCCTTCCTCGGCATATCCCGAGTGACCGTTCATATAGAGGCCCTTGATGTTACGCTCAGAGTCCTTAACGATCTTGACTGTTATCATCAGACGTTAACCGCTGTGATACGTACACGTGTGTAAGGCTGTCTGTGGCCGTTCTTCCTTCTGTAGCCCTTCTTAGCCTTGTACTTAAGGACGACTACCTTCTTGTTCTTGCCCTGCTTAACGATCTCACCGTCAACTGTTGCCTTCAGATCGCCGGCCTTGATACCGTCATCATCACCAACTGCAAGTACATCATCGAAAGTAATTGTCTCGCCGGCTTCACCCTCGAGCTTCTCAACGAAGATCTCGTCACCGACTGCGACCTTGTACTGCTTGCCGCCTGTCTTGATTACTGCGTACATGTGTTTTCCTCCTGTTCTTCCAGTCTCGCTGCTTCATCCGAGGCAGTGTACCGATCGTCCCGAAGGTGCGATTTGGCGCACATTTAAGAGCCCGTTGCATGCGGTCACCCGCCTATACTATCAGCAAAGGTGTGAATTGTCAAACAAAAAAAGATAAATCTTACAGCAACGCCAGCATGATCATCAGATACGTAACACCGTGAACAACGCCCGTGCAGACAGACGATGAAGAATGGCGGCCGACCGGGACCGATACGACCGTCGGAACCGTAGCGGCAAATACCGAAGCGAGGCCCCACAGGACAGTCGATGAGTTGCCGGTGATCAGTCCTGCGAAGACGGCAAGGATGCCCGGGATGCACATAATGCCTACGAGGCGGAGCGTGTCGCCGAACTTGAGTCCGCCGAATCGCCGCTCATATGAAGTAAGTCCGGCAACTATAGCATCGATGAGAGTTAAGACAGCGACTATTCCGATGAGATAAGAAGGATCGACTGACAGATCCGTAAACAAGAGGGCCGCCAGGATCACGTAGGCTGACATCGAGGCTGTCATGAAGACTGCCGAGATCAGCTGTCCTGCTGACGCTTTACCGTCCGCCTTGCCGATACGGATGATCGAGACGATCATTATCAGCGAAGCAACAACAAGAGGCGACATCAGGAGAAGGTAGTGAGATGCGTCTCGAGTACGTGCGAAGAGCGACAGGACGACTGATACCATACCTGCCATGGCGGAAGCCGAGGCGATCACCGTATATGTTCGCGATGAGATATGAGCATCCTTAACACCGGTGCGGTCCGACATGCTCGGACGTCTTCCGAATGAGAGGAAATAAAGGGCAAATGCAGCGATCCCGAAGAAGACCGACATAACGGAAAGGGTATACCAGCGAACGATACGCGAATCATCGATCCCGCCCGATACAAGGTCAGGATACGTGACATTCAGGTAGTCGGCGAGCTCCTTCTGGAACACGGGGCTCATGAGCATGCGGTTACCGTCGGAATACTCAAAATATGACAGCGACAGATATCGGTTCTGCTCCGTACTTATATAGCGGTCAGACGGGAACAGTCCGCCGTCACGGATGGGAGATCCGTAGACAGTATCGTCACCCGAGATCCTCTCGTAGATAAGTCTTGCACCGGCGACATCGGCTACGGAATCAACATCGTCTCGACCTGCAAATACCGCGATGTCGCAGGCGGGATTCCTGCTGTTGATGCCTTCCATCGAAGCGTTGCCGGGGAAGTCCGGGCAGACCAGAACAAAGCCGTGAACATTACTCATGCCGGCAAAAGCCGTCACGTGATCAAAGCCTTTGTCTCCCACTGTCATCACTACGACATCATTTTTGGAATATTCATCAGGGATGCAGAGTTTGCCGTCCTTATAGGCATCCGTCGACTCGACAAGATCGTAATCGAATCCGGCCGCGCTTACGGCATTACGGAACCCTGCGGGCGGCAACTGTCCCTCCGCACCGTAGATAAGGAGCGTCGGAGCATCAGACCCGGGGCCCTTGAACGACATGCCGAACATTACAGCCATCAGGATGATCACGGCAACGACAGCTGCCGCTCCCGCTATCCGCAGAACGGGAATACGCTTATGCGAACGTCCGCCCGACTTGGCAGATGTCGGAGCTGTCTTCTTCATCAGTCTTTTCCCTTGGGAGGACACAGGACGTCGCCCATGTGTCTTATGTCTTCGGGACCCAATATCAGGATAATGTCACCGGGCTCGATCAGCTCGTCGATCCTGTTCTTAAGGTCAGCCTTATCCGCATAGAACTCGGCGTCACCGCCGCGGCGGTTGATCTCGTCCGAGATATCCTTACTTGATATCTCTCCGGTGTTGATCTCACGATCCGAGAAGATCTCGGAGAAGAGCACCTTCCTGCACGGCAGGAGCGATGTTACATAATCCTCGAAAAGCAGCTTCGTACGGTTAAACGTCAGCGGCTGGAACACGACAAGGATATTATTGTGCGGCATATTGCTCGCCGCCTCGATCGTGACTCTTGCCGCAGTCGGATGATGAGCATAGTCGACTACGACCGTGCAGCCTTTATACTGTCCCTTTACCGTATATCTTCCGTCAGCACCGCCAAAAGCATTCAGCGCGCTGATGATCGCCTCGGGCTCTGCGCCGTTAATGTGCGCGCATGCGGCGGCAATGAGAGCATTGTCGATATTGTGGCTGCCGGGGATCCTGAGCTGCGCCGTTCCGAGGCAGGCACCGTGATACATGATGTCGAACTTCGGAAGTCCGTTAACAAACTCGATATTCGCAGCTACATAATCAGCCTCTTTACCTGTATAGACACATGTCTCGCCTTCACGGGCACAAGTGATCACCGTCGACATCTTCCTGCCCTGTTCCGTCCTTCTTGCTTCCGCCTCTTCGAGAGCCTTGGCCGTGTTGGCATCTCTGCCGGTGACGACCACATAGCCGTTGTCGTCAAGCTTATCAAGGAACTGAGCGAACACATCGATAACATCCTGTATCGTCGGATAACAGTCAACGTGGTCGTGGTCGATATTCGTGATCGCCGCCGTCGTTGACCTGAACTGCAGGAATGATCTCTTGAACTCGCACGCCTCGGAGATGAACAGATCCTTGTTCTCGCCGAGCCTAACCGTTCCGCCGAATACATCGAGCTCGGCACCCAAGTGTACGGTCGGATCCTTGCCGGCATCGATCAGCATAAGAGATGTCATTGAAGTAGTCGTCGTCTTTCCGTGTGTACCGGAGATATTGATGACGTTCCTGTAGCTCTCGGTAAGAAGTCCCAGGAATTCGGATCTGTCGTAGATCCTTATGCCCTTCTCGTCCGCGCGGGCGACTTCGGGATTGTGCGGCAGGATGGCCGCGGTCTTGACTATGTAGTCGGGAGCGAACTCGTCGATATTCGCGCTCTTCTGATCGTTATAGATCTTGATGCCGCATGAAGCGAGGTGCTCCGTGCGTTCGGACGGGAACATATCCGAGCCTCCGACATTGAAGCCGTAGCCCTGCGCCAGGAGCGCCAGACCGCTCATCGATATTCCGCCGATGCCGATAAAATATATACGCGAACCCGCTTTGAGTTCATTAAGTCCTGATGACATAATATCGCCTCCGATCCTGAGTTAAGAGATCTTACCGAGTAATTATACTATATTTTCGCGATCCTTATATAAAGCCTTCAATAATATCGGCGTAGTGATCGAACTCGTGATGATCAGAAGGATGACACATGTGAAGAAAGCGGGGTCGAGCATGCCTACTGACAGGCCCCTCTGAGCCACGATGAGCGCTACCTCGCCTCTTGTCATCATGCCGACACCGATCTTAAGAGAATCCCTGGTCGAATAGCGCATCAGCTTCGATATACCGCCGCAGCCTATGACCTTGGCGAGCATGCCGATGGCAACAAAAGCCGCGGAGAAGACAAGGATATTGGTATTTAAGTCTGACAGATCCGTCTGAAGGCCGATCGAGCAGAAGAATACCGGGCCGAAGATCATGTAGGAATTAACGTCCATCTTACGGTTGATATAGTCGGAATCCTTGAGCGAACAGAGGATAACGCCTGCCAGAAACGCACCGGTGATATCCGCGACTCCGAAGTTGTTATCCGCGAGATACGCGAGTCCGAACGCCAGAGCGAGACCCATGATAGGGATACGTCTTGTATGGGGATACTTCTTGTCGTAGATCTTAAAGAGCTTATAGACTACGAAGCCGAGGCCCGCCGTAAAGATGAAGAAAAGCACCGTCATCAGTATTACGCGACCCACATCGGCATCGGGATCCTTGAATCCTATAACAAAGGTCAGGACGATGATGCCGATGACATCGTCGATTATCGCGGCACTCATTATGGTCGTGCTGATCTCTTCCTTGATCCTTCCCATGTCCTTGAGCGTCTGGGCCGTGATACTGACGGAGGTCGCCGTAAGGATGGTTCCGATAAATACAGCCTTATAGAATTCATCATCGCCCACCGGAGCGTAACCATAGAAGATCATGTAAAGGACCGTACCGCAAATGAGCGGCACAAACACACCGGAGACGGCAATAAACGTAGCCTTAAGGCCGGTCTTCTTGAGCTGTCTCAGATTAGTGGAAAGTCCTGCGGAGAACATCAGCATGATAACGCCGATCTCAGCCATCGCGGCAAGGTATTCGGACTGGTCAACGAGCTTCAGTACGCTCGGTCCGATGATCAGGCCCGCCACGATCTCGCCAGCGACATCCGGGATCTTGAAATGTCTTGCAAGGAGTCCGAACACCTTGGCAAAGATAATGATTATACAAAGGTCTCTTACGACCATACTGGTATCAAATTCCATCTTACCACCTTCACTTTGTGATCGAACCGACAGTAGCTTCCGTATATGCCACGAGGTCTGCCGCCTTCAGTCTGATCTGATATCCTCTCTGACCGCCGCTGACCGACACGTCATCGATCAGTTCGATCATCTCATCTATGAATGTTCTGTACTTTTTCTTCATGCCGATCGGAGAACAACCGCCGCGGATATAGCCTGTAACGGCAAGCAAGTCCTTGACGTGTATCATCTCAACCCTCTTAAGTCCGGCAAGAGAAGCCGCCTTCTTAAGATCGACTTCGTCATCCACCGACAGACAGAAGACGAGATATTCGCCGTTATCGCCCTTCGCGACAAGGGTCTTGAAGACTTCTTCGTAGGGGAGGTTCAGGAAGTCGGCAACGTGATGTCCGTCGAGATCGTTCTCGTCGAACTCATATTCGAGGACAGAATGTTCGATCCCGTCCTTCTCGAGCATACGCATCGCATTTGTCTTCTTGATACCTGCCATTTGTTTATCTCCTATGTTGTCGCCACACAATGATAACTCAAATCACTTTATTTGCAAGAGTTCTTCCATACTGTATACCGTGACATCAGGCTCCGGCGCACCTTCGGGCAGCTGCTCGTGTCTGTGGTTGAACCAGACGGTCTTCCAGCCGCGCTCTATCGCCCCTCTCATGTCCGCAGCATATGTATCGCCGATCATCCGTATATCATGAGGGAGCGCTCCGAGTCTCTTCTCGACTTCCATATGTGCCCGCTCATCGGGCTTGGGGAATCCCAGGTCATCGGATATAAAGATGCGGTCTTCGCTGAACCATTTCTTAAGACCCAGACGCTCGATCTTGCCCATCTGCACGGCAACAAGTCCGTTCGTCATTATCGCGATCTTATCGCTTACTGCGGCATAATGATCGAGCAGCTTATCCGCCCCGTTGAAAAGGACTATATTCTTCTGCTCTTCCCTATATATCTTCTCGTATACGTCACACTCGGCGCGGCTTAAGTCGATCCCGTGTTCGGCATAAGCCCTCATTATCCTGTAGGAGAACTCGTCTTCCTGCTTAAGTTCCCCCTTCGCGGTCATCTCCAGTGTCACATAACTGTGCTTCCTTACGCAGGCGAAGAGCTCCCCGAGATCATCGACATGAAGATCCGGAAACATTCTTTTGTGTGCCCGGTCAAAGGCACCCCGTAAACTGTACAGAGTATCATCAAGGTCAAAAACATTAAACATGATGCTATAATAAACCATTAGAAATACCTATGCGAGGGATAAAAATGCTGAATAAAGACTATCCGAAGCACGATATGAATGTGGTTTTTGACATGTTGAGCGATGTGCTCGCAGGCGGCGACTGCGCAGAGAATGCGATAGAAGAGCTGAACTTCCTGAATCGTCTCTTTGCGGCTCTTCCTGCGGAAGCCGTCGAATACGGAATGCAGTTCCTTCACGGGAACAAAGACCTTCCGGCATCTACTACCGAGATATTGCCGCTCTACATAAGGCTCGTCAACCTTGCCGAGTATTGCGAGAAGATCGAATTCCTGAGGGACATTCCTTCCGCACCTTCAAGCGACGATATTATGGAGAGACAGAAGATCATGTCTTCCCTCGACACTCACGAGGAGATGTTCGGCAAGCCGCTCCTCGGATTCAGGATGAACAGTTCCGTGCCGGATAAGATCGATACTGAGAATGTCACATCCGATACAGCTACGGATACTTCCGACGGTGAAGAAGAGGAACAGGGACTTCACCTTATGAATGCGGCGGCGGCAGTCTTTATCTGCGAGGATCCTCTTAAGACGGCGCTTTTCTATGAGCAGAAGTGCGGATTCAAGTCTGTTCATCTGAGCGATGAATCCATGCCCCATATCCGTCTCGAACGTGATAATATATCCATCGTGCTGGCAGAAGGCAAGGGCGATGCCGTATTGCCGATAAGGCAAAAATCCGGCTTCAGGTATGACATGTATGTCTATGCTTCTGAACCGTTCCTGCTCCAGTCGACACTTCAGACAGCAGGCGTCAATATAGTCGAGCCGCTGCCGGATGCCAATGAGGCAGTAAACAGTAATATCAATCGGCAGTTCGTTATGGAGGACTGCGACGGGAGGTACATATGCGTATCGCAGCAACTGTGATCTATTTTATCTATACTGTTATCGCGGGGATCCTGAGCATCCCGATCTGGCTTTTCCTCTTCATAGTATCGAGGACCGTAAGCAAGAAGAAGACCTATGAGAATACATCGATGTTCTATACCAAGGTCTTCTCCTTCGGATATCGCCTCTGCGCCTTTTTCGGCGGTGCCCGGGTAAAGGTTACCGGCCTCGAGCTCCTGCCTTCACCCGAGGGTGAGAAGTTCCTGATCGTGGGCAATCACTGTTCCAACCTCGACCCTTTCATAATGGGCGGCTGGCTCAAGAAATATCCGATCGCCTTTATCTCCAAGCCCTCCGTATTCGACCTTCCTATCGCCGGCAGATACATGTGGAGACTCCGCTACATGGCGATCGACCGTAAGAACAACCGTCAGGGCATTCAGGTCATCCGCCGGGCCGCCGACATGATCTCATCGGGCGACTCATGCGTAGCCGTATATCCCGAAGGCACGAGAAACTTTGACAACAAGACACTTAAGAAATTCCACGACGGTTCGCTCAAGTCCGCATTGTGGGCCAAGTGCCCCATTGCCGTCTGCGTAATGACCGGAGCACACGACATCAGCAAGAACTGGCTCAGAAGAAGGACCCGTGTCACTCTCGATATAGTTGAAGTTATCCCCTACGAAGAGATCAAGGACTTAAAGACCCCCGAGATCGCCGAGAGAATCAAGGCAACAATGCAGGCGAGGCTTGATAAGATCGCTTAACCCGGATCGATCAAAGACATCTGTATGCGATTATCGTTACCGTGCCTTTGCCCGGATACTTCTTGATCTCGTAACGGTCAGGGAAATCCGCGAGCAGCTCCGGTAATTTGACGTGGTGATATGTACGTATGTCGAACTCCGGCATTACACGCTTGATATACTGACCTGCCGAAGCAACGTTTACATATCCGTCGTCATCTGCGTACTTCTCATAAGCGATCCTCAAGAGCTGATGGATATCCTCCATCTCGTCATCTTCTTCGACCTCTTCAGGCTCGTCAACGATGACTTCCTTGACTGAAGCCTTACTGTTCTTCTTTGATGAGGTTTTCTTTGTCTTTTTTGTTTTCTTCTTACGCGCAGCGGAATCATCTTCCAGATTCTCAAGAAGGATGAATTCATCGCAGGCATTAACGAACGGAGCCGGTGTCTTCTTTTCCCCCACGCCGATAACGTATACGCCGGACTCGTGGATCCTTATCGCCAGAGGCGTATAATCACTGTCGCTCGCCACAATGACGAAAGCATCATATAGATCCCTGTAGAGCATATCCATCGCGTCGATTACGAGCGCCATGTCCGTAGCATTCTTCCCGGCCACATAGTCAAACTGCTGACTCGCATTGATCGCGAGACGCTTTATCTCGCCTTCCCAATTCTTAAGGATATCCTTCTTCCAGTTGCCGTAAGCCCTTTTAACGACTATCCTACCTCTGGTCGATATCTCTCTTATCACCGCCTCGATCTTGTGCACCTGTGTATTGTCAGCGTCGATCAGAAGCGCTATCCTCTGCAGATTATCCATCTTTTTCCTCCCTTTTCACCTCGGCAGTCGCTTTCTCGAGCGTCGGCCTGTCCATCGTCATCATTCGTCCGCAGCCTTCGCAGACGAGCTTACACTCCATCCCGACGCGCGTGAGCTTCCAGCTCTTACTCCCGCACGGATGCTTTTTACGCATAACGACGACATCACCGACTTCATATTGATACATAAAGAACTTGCCCGGCATATCTCACCTCTTAAATCCGTATGTCACGCGCGGATTACCGCCGTAATCATCTATAGTTGCAACGTCCCTGAGCCCTGCTTCGGTCCAGATCTTCCTGACTTCCCCGCCCTGGTCGAATCCGTGTTCGGCGGCAATAATGCCGCCCGCCTTCAGATTCCTGATAAACCTGCCCGCTATCGCCCGGTAGAAGTCGAGTCCGTCCTCTCCTCCGAATAGCGCGATGTACGGCTCTTTCCCGCCGACCTGTGCGGGCAATTCCTCCATCGCCTTACGGTCGATATACGGCGGATTCGCAGTTATTATATCGAAAACCTTTTCGAGACTGTCACTCGTCACATCGACCCTCAGCACATCAAAGCACTTCACATCCTTGCCCTGCCGCCCGGCATTATGCTTAGCGATCTTAAGCGCCTCCTCACTCACATCAGTCAGAAGCGCCGTCACTTCCAGTCCGTGCGACATCAATTCATTCGCGAGCGAGATCCCGACACACCCGCTGCCGGTGCACAGGTCAAGGATATCAACTCTGCCTGTCACGCTCATCCGCGGGACCTTGGCGATCTCACCCGTCGGCAGATCATTACAGCCGCAGGCAGCCGCCACGGTCTCGACCAACACCTCCGTGTCATTACGAGGGATCAGCACGGCCGGTGTAACCTTATAGCACTCCTTGTAGAACGCCCGCTGTCCGACGATATAAGCAAAAGGCTCGCCCGATATGCGGCGCGCGACGAACGACTCGAGTTCGGCCTCGTCGCGCGAGGCCTCTGTCATCCCCTCAAGTTCAAGACGGGCATCGTAAACATCGACACCCGCCTCAACAAGTCTTTTATAATACTGTTCAGGATAATTACCAGACATCATCTTCCGCATTCTCGGGGATAACTGCCTGCATCGCGCTGATCGCGACTTCGATTATCGGTCCGTCCGGCTCGCTTGTCGTGAAGTTCTGAAGCCAGAGTCCGGGCTTACTTAAGATCCTGCAGAAGACATTCTTATCGTGTCTGCCGACAAATCTCAATATCTCGAAAGACACACCGCAGATGATCGGAACAGCTATTACTCTGATGAGCACATTCATTCCGATGCTCCTGTCGGGGATAAAGATACCGATGACCGTGTAGATCAGGATCGATATCGCCAGCACGATAAACATGAATGCCGTTCCGCATCTGGGATGGAATCTGGGATACTTCCTTACATTATCGACAGTAAGCGGTTCGCCGGCCTCATAACAGGCGATCGTCTTATGCTCCGCTCCGTGATATCTCCATACTCTGTCGATGTCCTCGAGCCTGGATGCGAGTATCAGATACAAGAAAAAGAACACTAGTCGCAGTACACCCTCTATCAGATTGAGCACTACAGACATCCAGGTCTTCGCCCTCAGTTCATCACTCATGAATCTCGCCCCGATATCGACAAGGATCCTCGGCAGAACGATAAAGATACCTACGCTGATGAGGATACCGAGTATGGCCGACAGCGTAAGGATCAGATCATAATGCTTCTCAGCGAAAGCATCGATAGCAGAAGGCTTCTTCGGCTCCTGATCCTTCGTCTCCTCCTCGGGCTTGCCCTCCTCGGATATATCCGCGGACCTCATGAGCGCGCCCGTACCGGTGACCAGCATCTTATAAAATCTAATGCATCCCCTGATAAAAGGCACCTTCTCAAAATAGCTGACCCTCTCACTTCTGGGAACTTCCTCGATATAGATGGAACCGTCGCCTTTCCTGACCGCCATCGACGTGCGGTGCGGCCCCACCATCATGACGCCCTCGATCAGGGCCTGGCCGCCGATCGTCGTCTTCTTAAGTTCAGGTTTGATCTCTGACATATTATCTCCTAACTAATTCAAAGCATAATAACCGATTGTCAGAATTATAACACTTCCAAGAACCATATATCGCATAAAAGGTGGCAAAACCCAAAGATTGACACGATTTTGTTACAGAGGGGGCCGGAATCGTTACCCGAGGCCGGAAATCGCTGTCAGGTAACGGAAACGGTAACGTTTTTCAAGAATCGTAACCGGAATCGGTTCCTTACCCACGGTGGTTAACAATCCGGGTAAATTCGCAGGTTTTTACACG
>CAMODL010000028.1:0-12975 GCA_946611435.1 uncultured Clostridia bacterium | reverse complement strand
CTGCTCGAAAAATACCTACATAAAAGCAACTTTTCCCGTTCTTGTAGGACCACTTCCGTTACCCGGCAGCTTTTTTCGGCCTTGGGTAACGATTCGGGTTATGATTCTCGAAAACCGTTACCACTTTCGTTACCCAACGTCTTTTTCCGGCCTCGGGTCACGAATATGAATTCAAGACCTTGGAACAGCTTCAGAAGGCTATGGAAGAATACATTGAGTACTACAACAACGAGAGAATTCAGGTCAAACTGAAAGGACTGACTCCTTGCCAGGCAAGGAATCAGTCCTTATACTCGTTTAAACCGTCTAACAAAGTGGGTTCACTTCACTCCTGCCGGGGGACTTGTATCATAAGGTTCAGATCGCTTTCTTGGACTTGAGATCCGACAGTATCAGTCCGATGCTGAGGCACGCGAGTCCGAACAGGATCTGGAGGCCGTAACATGAGAAGATTGATAACAGGGATCCGCCGTTGACGATCCTCGAGATGGCGATTACGTTCCAGTAGGACGGGAGGAAGCTTCCGATCACTTTGGTGTATCCGCTCATCAGGCTGATCGGGATGAATACTCCGCCAAGAAACGAGAATCCGAGGGAGATCACGTTGATCATGATGTTGCGCGATGAAGACGAATTCGTGAAGTTCGACAGCAACGGCAGCATCAGAGTTATAGCGATCGTATTGGCGACGATATTGAGACCCAGGAGTATCCAGGTGCGCATACTGCCGGAATAGTCGGAGGCCAGTGTGGCTGTGGCGATGACTATAACAGATGAGAATGCCGCGAAGAGCATCGTTCCGATAACGATCATAAGGTTGTACTTCAGGTTGGAACAGGCAGAGACTGCAGTCCTGTCTGAGATGAGCTTACGGCGCATTGTCGACAGGACGGGAAGCATACCGCAGAGGATGATGCACATGATACCGTAGGGCATTCCCTCATAGACTGCCGACAGTTTATCGTTGAAGCTGTTATTGTCGACATCCTCGACCGAACGTAAATGGACATCGTCTGTATCGCAGAGGATGTTGTAAGCGAACTCGGATGACTCAGACAGAGAATAGCCGAGATCGGTATATGCCTTGAGGCTCTTAAGATATGAGTTGATATCGTTTGCCACAAAGGTTCCGACCGGCATTCCTTCATCGATAGTGGTATCGATCTGCAGGGGAGTGTCAGTATAGAATGAATCGCCGAATCCTTCCGGGATGGTTACATATGCTATGATGCCTTCGTAGTAGAGTGCCATCTTCAGCTTGTCGGTATCGGTTCCCATATTCTCGATCTTATGGACCTTGCCCAGGTAGGATACGAGCTCGCCGCTGATCTCCGAATCGTCATTATCGATAACGGCGATCGAATATGATTCCCTCTCGAAAACCTCTTCCGGCTCATTGGTACCTGTATAAGCAGCCCTCATAAAGATCATGAAGATCGCTATCGCCATATAGACCATTATGCTGAATACGTTCTTACGAACCAGCTTGATAAAGACCCTAAGTATATTCATTATCTCTCTCCTTAATCAGTTACAGGCTCTTGCTGCTCTTCTTGCTGCTCATGATTATCCCGGCAGTCAGGAAGATTATTGAGACGATCAGCATGTAGCAGAGCGAATAGTTGTATCCTTTGCCGCCGTGATTAATGTTCAGATGATAGAAAGCGTCCGATAATACGGAGGCGGGATTGATCCTGTTAATGATCGGGAAATCCAGCTCGAACTTCCACTTGATGTCCCCGTACATGAGGCCTGACAGGAAGCCTCCGCCTACCGTTATCATCAGAGCGATGCTCTCCAGGACGGACTGCTTCAGCCTGAGTGAGCCGATAGCAAGACCGATCGTTGATGCCATGAAGGTTCCGATCACGGTCGTCAGGATGATAAGCCCCGTATTGCCGCCGAAGTTGATCTTCAATACGCAGATCAGATAGAAGAGCGTAATCTGCGAGATGCAGATCTGTACGAGTGTAGCGGCAAGGAAGGAGGCGAGCATGATGACCCTCTGCGATCCCGGAGACAACTCATGACGCTTGCCCAGATTAGAGCGGGATGCTCTGATGTTGGGGAAGATATGAAGTGAAGTCTGTATGCACATCAGACAGCACATAGCGATCAGATTGTAGAAATATGCCACGTAGGGATCGTGGGAATCACCGCCGAGATTTTGTTCTTTCACATAATCCCCTATAGTCATCGCGCTTCTGATCTCATCCTCGGTAAGCCCCTTGGCCAGACCTTTGGCGACTATGTCCATATTCTGGTTATAGCCTGTCAGTATGGCCGACAGGATCGAAGTCTTCATATTGCTGCTCCTGATGATCAGTTCCATATCCGTGAGGCTGTGAACAACATAGTATCCGCTGATCTCTTTCTCGTCGAGCAGACGGTCTGCCTCTTCGGGACTTGCCTCACGGCATTCGACCATGGGGGTCCCGTCATCATATCTGATATCGCCTAAGACGCCTTCGATCATAGCGCGGTACTCCGAACCTGTACCTTCTTCCGAGTCATAAACGATCGCTGCCGGTATGGGATCAGTCGACTGGATATCATAGATCGATCCGAATCCGGCATAGAACAACGTTCCGAGCACTATCGGGAAGATGATGCACCAGCCGATCAATTCTTTGTTCCTGATATTTATCTTTATGTTGTTGAGTAACATCGAGAAAAACATGATCTATACCTATCCCTTATTCCTTGTCTCTTAATTCTTTTCCGGTGATCTCGAGGAAAACGTCATTCAGTGTCGGCAGCTCCGAATAGATCCTGTCATAGTGAATGTCATTCTTATCGAAAAACTCCAGCACATGCGTGATATTGTGCTTTCCGCCGCTGCACTTGATCATGAGCCTGTCGCCTGCGAACTTTACATCATACACATGATTGATCTCGCGGAGTCCGTCCAGGTGCTCGTCGCTGATCTTCTTCATATTGACGATGACATTCTCGGTATTCTTGATCTGCTGTTTAAGCTCATCACAGGTTCCGAGAGCTATGCCCTTGCCGTTCTCCATGATCTGTATCCTTGTGCAGATCTGTTCTACCTCTTCCATGTAATGCGAAGTGTAGATGATCGTTGCACCGCGCTTATTAAGCTCCGTGATCCCTTCGAGTATCTTGTTACGGCTCTGGGGATCAACTGCGACAGTCGGCTCATCCAGGATTATGAGTTCCGGCTTGTGAGCGATGCCGCATGCGATATTGAGTCGTCTCAAAAGACCGCCGGACAGTTTTTTGGGGAAGAACTTACGGAAGTCGTTCAATTCTACAAAGTCTATCGCTTCCTCAACATACTGACGACGTGTCGCTTTGTCGCTTATATAGAGAGAACAGAAATAGTCGATATTCTCATATACAGTCAGCTCATCGAAAACAGCCACATCCTGCATAACGACACCGATCCTCTTCTTAAGGTCATTCCTCTCGGCACGCATCTTCTGTCCGAAGACTTCAACTTCTCCGCTGTCATAGCTCAGAAGTGAGAGGATACAATTGATCGTTGTCGTCTTACCGGAACCGTTGGGTCCCAGAAGGCCGAACACTTCCCCCTTCTTGATATCCAGATTGCAATTATTGAGAGCTACAAGCTCTTTATATCTCTTTACGAGATTAGTTACTTTTACTACGGTCTCAGCCATCTTTACAGCCCCTTTCCTCGTTATGGCATAAGGATAATCCTCCCGCACTCATCTCAGGTAGTGGAAGGTGTCAGAACTTGATGTGACAAATGTCACATTTTAATTGTATGATGTAGCTATGGGTAAACTAATCGACAAGACGATCATCCTTATACTGCTGATATTTGCCGCCACGGATATGGCACGGGGCGGTATGCTGTCAGCAATGATCTTTGCCTCAGTCATCGTGATCTGTGTCAACCACAGGCTTTGGCGTATGAAAGGGGACCTGAGATGCTTTGCACTCGCCCCCGATATAGTCGCTGCTATCCTTCCGTTTTACGATCCGGGATTCATTATCCTGCTTCCCTTTATCGCTTATGACACGGCAACTTATCTGAAGGAGGGCGGCAGGAGGCGTGGCATCCTGACCATTACGGGAGCAGTATCTTTTGCTGCCGGGCTGCTGCAGATGGTGGCAGCTGCCGTGTCAAATGACATAAGGTTACCGATAGTACTGTTCGTCTCAGCTCTGACAGCAGTGGCGGTATTCCGCTCCATAAACACATCCCGTGTCGAGGCTCTGGCGAAGGACTATCTGAAGATACAGGATGCATACGAGGTGCGTAAGGATATCCTGAAGCAGCGTAACAACGAGATAATGGAGGCACATGAGCGCGAACTGCGCATGGGAACTCTTGCAGAGCGCAACAGGATCGCCCGTGAGATACATGACAATGTAGGACATATGCTGTCCCGTGCCATCCTGATGGTGGGAGCGATGCGGACAGTTCACAAGGAGGACGACGTCGGACAGGAGCTGACGGTCCTTCAGGAGACGCTTGATTCGGCAATGAACAATATCCGTAAGAGCGTTCATGACATAAGAGACGATTCGGTCGACCTGAGCACGACGATACGGGATATGTCCGATCCTTTGAGATTGAAGTATGATGTCAGGCTCGACATAGACGACAGCGAAAAGATGCCGGGACAGATCAAATATGCCATATCCGCGATCTGTAAGGAATGCATATCAAATATCACCAAGTACAGCAGGAATGATACCGTATCGATCACGGTAAACACTCATCCGGCTTTCTACCAACTTGAGGTACACGATTACATGGTATCCGGAAGGTCAGAAATGATCGATATGAGCAAGGTAGGCTCATCAACGGGAATGGGACTTGCCGGAATAACCAAGCGTGCCGAAGAGCTCGGAGGACGTGCGTCATTCTCGGGTAATAACGGATTCAGAGTATTTGTAGTCCTGCCGAGAAGCAATAATAAGGAGGGTGTCGATAATGAAGCTTCTGATAATCGATGATGACAGTCTGGTAGCACTGAGTCTTAAGACTATCCTGTCACAGGATAAGGATATCGAGGTTGCTGCCCTCGGCAGCAGTGGGGAGGAAGCGGTAAGACTTTACGATGAGACATTGCCGGATGTCCTCCTGATGGATATCCGTATGAAGGGGATAACGGGGATCGAAGCAGGAGAGCAGATCATCGCGAAGCACCCTGATGCGAAGATATTGTATCTCACGACCTTCAATGATGATGAATACATTGCCAAGGCACTGGCCATGGGGGCCAAGGGATACATTATCAAGCAGGATTATGAGGCGATCCTTCCCGCAGTCCGCGCGGTATATGGAGGCCAGACAGTCTATGGCGGTGACGTAATGAAGAAGATCCCGGAGATGCTGAAGCCGAAGCTTACTTTCGACGGGACTGAATACGGACTGACGGATCAGGAGAACCAGGTGGTCGAGGCTGTTGCAAGGGGATTATCCAATAAGGAGATAGCCGATGAACTGTGCCTGTCGGAGGGAACGGTCCGTAATTATATCTCGAATATCTTAAGGAAACTGGATCTGAGAGACAGGACTAATCTCGCGATCTTTTATTACACACATAAGTGAGCTTTTGTGTGATATATTGTTACTATATTTCTTTGATGGAGGATATCTATTATGACAGATCCTAACAAGCGTCCTGACGATATGGCCAGGATAAACACTCCGGAATTGGCTCAGGCTTTTATCGATGAACAGATCGATCTGATCAAGAAGCAGGTTGGGGATAAGAAGGTCCTCCTGGCGCTCTCCGGCGGAGTCGATTCTTCAGTCGTAGCTGCCTTGCTTATCAAGGCGATCGGTCAGAATCTCGTATGCGTACATGTTAACCACGGACTTCTCCGTAAGGGCGAACCCGAGATGGTGTGTAAGGTATTCAGAGATGAGCTTAATGCTAATCTGATCTATGTTGATGCAACAGACCGTTTCCTGGATCTTCTTGCCGGCGTAACGGATCCCGAGCAGAAGAGACATATTATCGGTGAAGAGTTTATAAAGGTTTTCGCTGAAGAGGCCGCAAAGCTCGAGGGGATATCCTTCCTGGCACAGGGTACGATCTATCCTGATATCCTTGAGAGTGAGCAGGGGATCAAGGCTCACCACAATGTAGGCGGTCTGCCCCCGGAACTGGACTTTGAGCTGGTCGAGCCTGTTAAGCTTCTCTACAAGGATGAAGTACGCGTAGTAGGTAAGGCTTTGGGTCTTCCCGATAACATGGTATTCCGTCAGCCCTTCCCCGGCCCGGGTCTCGGCGTAAGATGTCCCGGTGCGATCACCAGAGACCGTCTTGAGGCTGTACGTGAGTCCGATGCCATCCTCCGCGAGGAGTTCGAGAAGGCCGGTCTCGCAGGTAAGGTATGGCAGTACTTTACGGTTGTACCCGACTTCAAGTCCACCGGCATCAAGGACGGCAAGCGTGCATTTGAATGGCTCTGCATCGTTCGCGCCATCAACACGGTAGACGTTGTCGAGGTTACAGTTGAGCCTATCGATTATGAACTGATGTGCCATATTACCGATCGTATCACCCACGAGGTAAAGGGCATCAACCGCGTGCTTTATGATTACACGCCTAAGCCTACGGGAACGGTCGAGTACGAGTAATATCTCTTGTTCAGAACCAAAACACTTTATCCTCTTGGGGGCAAAAGAAATTAGCCTGACGGGATAGAGAGTTAAGAGAGAACCAAATAAGACCTTGTGACACCTTAAATGGTGTGCAGGGTCTTATTTACGCCCTATTTAGCTGGTTTTGATAGGATTGTTAGGGAATACGGAAGAGTTAGGAAGAGCAATCACGGCGACTCGTCCTTGTCGGTTTGTAACTTGCTTTTATTCTGCAGATCTCTGGACGTTATTATAGCTGTGATTTTCATTATTACCTAGACCATTTTTAAGTTCTTATTCCCAATCAAAAATGCTTATAGACAATGCGCGGAGTAGCATGGGAACGATGGTTAATGCTGTAACAGTCTATACAAGTTTTTTACTTGGCAAATATATGGTTGAGGAAGAACAGCTTGGTGATGAACGCGCAAAATATGGAGCAAAGATATTAGATTCTCTGGCGGATTACCTTACATCAGAGTACGGACGAGGTTTTTCACGAAGCAACCTTGCCGGTATGAGAAAGTTTTATATCGTGTATCGAGAACGTGATCCGGAGATTGTCCAATCAGGCATTGGACAATTGAGTTTGATGCAGGATAACGGAATTGTCCAAGCTGAAATAGGGTAATATACCCTTATAACTGTTGCTATTCCCTTAAAAAGTGTTACAATTTAAGGGAATAACGCGGAGGTTAAGGGAATGCGGAATTTCAATTATTCATCGATCAAAGACCAAAAATGGGACTCGGAAATACTTGGGCTCATTGCTGCCATATATAAAGAAGCCGGAAAACAGGAGATGTATCTGAAGCAGAGACCGGAAGAACTTGAGAAGCTCGTTGAGATTGCAAAGATACAGAGCACAGAAGCTTCGAATGCTATTGAAGGAATAGTCACTACAAACACCAGAATCAAGCAACTGGTGGCAGAGAAGACAACTCCCAGAAACCGTAATGAACAGGAGATCGCAGGATACAGAGATGCTTTGGCGATCATACACGAGAACTTCGATGCTATTATGATCAGTCAGAACTATATTCTTCAACTGCATAAGATCTTATATAGTCAAATGAATAATCCTCTTGCAGGAAGGACCAAGAACGTACAGAACTATATCAGCGCCACGTATCCTGACGGGAGTACCAGGATCCTGTTTACTCCACTTGCGCCTTACGAGACACCTAAGGCCCTTGATGCGATCTGTGATGAGTATAATCGTGTTATCGGAAATATGGAACTGGAACCGCTGATCGCGATACCCGTATTCATACATGATTTTCTCTGTATTCATCCTTTTAATGACGGCAACGGCCGTATGAGCAGACTGCTTACAACGTTGCTTCTCTACAGAAGCGGTTTTTATGTAGGAAAGTATATTTCGTTGGAGGCAATAATTGCGAACAATAAAGACCTTTATTATGAAGCGTTGCAAGCTTCTCAAGACGGCTGGCTCGAGGGAAAGGAAGATCCGGTTCCGTTTATAAAGTATTTGCTTGGAACCATACTTGCAGCATACAAGGATTTCGGAGATCGTTTCTCTCTTGTCGAGGATAAAAAGCCTGCACTTGAGATCGTAAGAATGGCAACCATTAATAAGATAGGAAGATTCACAAAACAGGACATACGCGAACTCTGCCCGTCACTCAGTATCAGCTCTATTGAAGGGGCATTGCGTACTTTGGTTGATAATGGTGAACTGAGACGTGAAGGAGCGGGGAAAAATACCTGTTACTACAGAATCAATTAGTTCATAATATTATCAGAAAATACGACTACGGAGTCAGGTTCAAATGTTTGTCGTTTTACAGGAGACGGGAATATGAGAAGTAATCTTATACATGAGGAATACTCTTCAGATAAGCAGTATAAGTTTCAGGTTTATCAAGAAGAGAAGTATTATGAAGTGTTCCTTCAAAAAAGAATTACTGACGAATATATGGGACCCGATTGGTTCACCTATTCAGATGTTAGGGATTATAAACATATTGCAGATAGCTTTGATAATGCAATGAAAATTGGAATGGAAGGCTTAAGAAACCTTTCAGGTGAAGAATGCTAAATAAACAGTTTTGTGAACCCGGGAACTAGCTGTAATGAAGTATGATCTTATCTCACTATATGAAGATCCCACACCGTTTATCGAAGCCATTAAGGAAAGCTATAAAGACCCTGTTGCAGATAAGGATTGGAATCAGATCTGCTATCTAACTGATCTTCTCTTATTATTCGGACACACCGTGTCTCATCTTATAAAGCATTAATCCTCATATTCTATTATATTACTTACGCGCACGTAACAGTCTTCTTTCCATGCAGTCAGGTAAACTATATGTTTGCCGATCATACCATCATACCAATAAGAAGGATCCAGCGTGAGTTCGTTTTCGGCATTGCGGATTAAGATGGTAACTCCGTCGAGCTCAACATTCCAACTGAGGTTACGGTAACCTTCAACATCTTCACGTGTTATCGAAAAATCATCATTAAGTGTCAAAGTGATCTCTTCAGTCTCGCCGATCTCAGAACGGCATCTTAACTGATACGAGAAAAAATCTACCGGCTCGCCATCATAAGTAACGTCAGCAGAACAGTCAATGTAGGATACACCTGCATCCCAACCGACTAAAGATCCGTATTTATTACTCAGGTCTCTCATCTCACCTTGTACAGTGACATTTTTCCATGTTGATAATGCGTTCATCTCTCCACCGACGATACCTGTAACATTTCCGCCGCTGACGTAAGCGTCTTCAAAGTTAAGGTCTTTGATATCAGTTGAGAAACTGTATCCCAGAAAGCCTACTGAATAATAGCCTGTGCCATCTATAGTCATGCCTTTTATGGTATGACCCTGACCGTCTATAGTTCCTGTGAAATAGTAAGAACCTGAAGGTCCTGTCCAGCCCATAGGAACCCATTTGTAACCTGTGAGGTCGATATCTGCATCAAAAGTGATAGATCCTGCATTGCTGTAAACATTTACATAGTAAACGACGGATGCAAGTTCCTCAGGAGTAGATACGGTAAAGTAAGGAGCATTGTCTATTGCCCACTCGATATCGGCAAGGAGCAAGATGTCACCGGTATCCTGTTCTCTTTCCCATGCGGAAACGTATGTTGTAGGATCGACCTCGTATTCATAATCGGATACATCGATGTCCCAGCATACATACCATTGATACGCATCAGCCAGAAGGTAAACTCCGCCTTCCTTGATCTTTGCAGTTACAGTGTGGTTTTCCATATCTGTTACCGACTCCATCGTGTAGTAGAAACCTTCTTCAGAATAATGAAGTAAGATCAGATTTTTCTCAGGGATAGGACCAAGCTGCTCAGGGTCGTAGACAAATGTCAGTTCCGGGTTTTTGACATCATTGTAGTCAAGGTCGATCGGAGAGCCTAAAAGTCCGCCTACTCCGCTGTGAAGATAATCAATACCATAAAGATCATCAACATAAACGCAATCATTTATATCCTGCCTGCAGATGCCTGATAAGTGCACCTCGACTGTCTCCGGCTTGGCAGGGTTACCGAGTTCTTCAATAAAAGTCTGATAATTCGGACCGATTTCTACTTCTTCTGTTTCTTCGATCGTCTCTGTGGTCACGGAAATATCATTACTTCCGTGACTTTCTATAATGTCCTTATGCTTTCGAGCAGAAAGACAGCCTGACAAGGAAAACGTAAATGCGAGGATCAGTATGGCGGATAATGTCTTTTTCATATTCGTATGCCTCTAATTTACATATCAAGATGATTATACTATGGGCATATCTCCTCTTGTAAAGAAAATCTTACATATTATATCACGTAGCATGATATAATATGTATAACTCTCTCAAATCGTCGATCAGTCTTTTGGCCATCTTTTATTCGGGGAGGTTAAAGATATGATCAGAAATCTCAGGATCAGGAAAGCTCTCATCGGGGCCCTGGTTAGTGTGGCGCTTATTTTGGGCGCGATCCCTACATTCACGGATTCTGTCAGAGCAACGGACTATAACCTTTGGGTCAAAGGTTCACAGGTTACCGACAGTAATCTGTCAGGCAGCGGGTGGAGCTATGATGAGGACACCAATACGTTAACACTCAACGGATTCTCGTATGAGAATACAAGTGAGAGTGTAAACGGAATCAATTATTCCGGAACGGATTGCCTGAATATCGTGATAAAAGGGAATAACAGTATCCGTGTAACCGGATGCGGGATCATGGCAGGTGATTGGGGGAACAGCAGTTGTGTTAAGATCAGCGGTTCCGGAAGTCTGTCGATCCAAGATGCTACTTACGGTATACAGGTATATGGTTCGTTGTCGATAACCGGTGGAACATTAGATATTCATACGAACGGGTTCGGTATTGATTGTCAGTCAGTAAGCACAGACAACACAGCCGGAGAGTGTAAGATCAGCGGCGGAGATATAACCATTAATGCTGCATGGGATGGAATCAATGCAGCCTCGATCGTTGAATGGGGTGGTAGTGGAATGGTTGTAACCTCGCCGGGAAGTATTGTCATATCGGGCGGAAACGTCTCAGCATACGTCCGCGGTGACGGCGGAGGTCTGCAGGCGATCGGCGGAAACGTTGCGATCAGTGGCGGAACCGTAGATTTAGAAGGCATTATCGGTATCTACACAGAGGACGGAACTGTCGCGATCGATGGCGGTAATGTTACTGCTGTGGGAAGAGGATATGAGAGTATGCCGCCGACTGCTATATCCGGCTCTGTAACAAATGCGATTACCGGAACGGGATGGACCGATGCGGAAGGGACTAAAGGCGAGAAAGCGATCGATATTTCTTCTTCTGCCCGTGAGCTGGATTTTGCAAAAGTTCAGTTTGGCGAGACGGCAGCGACCCCTGCTACAGTATCCAAGGTTCCGGTTGCCAAGACCGGGTTAACCGAGAACGGTTCCGCACAAGCTTTGATAACGGCCGGAACCGCTTCAGGCGGAACTATGCAGTATGCATTGGGCACAAGTGCCACTAAGTCTCCTACTTCCGGGTGGAGTACAAAGATTCCCACAGGTACGGATGCAGGCACCTATTATGTCTGGTATAAGGCAGTGGGAGATAAGGACCATACAGATTCCGATCCTGCCTGCATTAAGGTAACCATCGGTTCTGCGTCACCGTCAGGTGGAGGCGGCAACTCAGGTGGCGGCGGATCGTCGTCCGGTGCAACCCCGACACCCGCAGGTTCATCCGGCGGCGGCAGCAGTTCCGGCGGCGGATCGTCATCCGGTGTGACCCCTACACCTGCAGGTTCTTCAGGCAGCGGTTCATCTTCCGGTTCTGAAGATAAGAAGCCCGGTGTAGCAGACTTTATCGAGCGTCTGTATACGGTAGCTCTCGGACGTGCATCTGACCCGGCAGGTAAGGCTGACTGGATCAACAGAGTAAAGATGCAGGGATATACCGGAGCAGATCTCGCAGAGGGATTCCTCTATTCACCTGAGTTCCTTGATAAGGGACTGAGTGATTCCGATTTCCTGGATGTACTTTATGCCACATTCTTTGACCGTCCTGCAGATGAAGGCGGTAAGACCAACTGGCTCAATGCCATGGCAGCAGGAATGAGCAAGAAGCAGGTCATCAGAGGATTCATCGATTCTACCGAGTGGGCAAACCTGTGCCTGACATACGGAATACTCTCAGGCGGAACGGGAACACCTGATATAACGATCGAGCCTTCGCTCGATATCAGGGCATTCGTAACGAGACTTTACTCTACATGTCTCGGAAGAGAAGGGGATGCCTGGGGCATGAACGACTGGTCGACACAGCTGGCGAACATGCAGATATCAGGATCGTCCTGTGCATGGGGATTCTTCTTCAGTGATGAGTTCAAGAACCTGAACCTTGACGATGCCGAGTACATCACGAGGCTCTACAGAACGTTCATGAACAGAGAGCCTGATCCGGCAGGATTCACAGACTGGGCAACGCGCCTGCAGAACGGAGCAACGAGACAGGATGTCTTCGACGGCTTCACAGGTTCGCAGGAGTGGGCCGGGATATGTGCGGACTACGGGATACTGAAGTGAACAAGTTCGTTCACTCAGGTCCTCGGAGTCGCAAAGCGACTCCTGCGTAATCGTTCACGAACGCTGTTCACTTCAGTGGTTAACAACAAAGGGGCTGTCCTCACGGACAGCTCCTTTGTGTGTCCGGGAACCGATAAATGATACAATGGTCGCATAAGGACAGGGGGATACACAGGTGAGAGACAACAGATCTGCATATGATTCAGGCATATATGATGAGCACATCGTATCGGTGCTTCCTTATTACAGGGAGTTCCATAACCAGGCGATCAATTTATACAGAAAGCACCGAACTCCAAAATCCGTGATAGAATGTATAAGATACAGGAA
>CAMODL010000027.1:0-14873 GCA_946611435.1 uncultured Clostridia bacterium | reverse complement strand
CTTGATTATGTATGTAAGCCTGCTCGAAAAATACCTACAAAAAAGCAACTTTTCCCGTTCTTGTAGGACAGCTTTCGTTACCCGACATCTTTTTTCGGCCTCGGGTAACGATTCCGGTTACAATTTTTGGATAACAGTCCAATGGAGAACTTCTTCGGGAAGATGAAGAACGAGATGTTCTATGGTCACGAATATGAATTCAAGACCTTGGAACAGCTTCAGAAGGCTATGGAAGAATACATTGAGTACTACAACAACGAGAGAATTCAGGTCAAACTGAAAGGACTGACTCCTTGCCAGGCAAGGAATCAGTCCTTATACTCGTTTTAAACCGTCCAACAAAGTGGGTTCACTTCACGCTTCGCTTCAGCTCTCCGGGGCTATAAGTTCACTTGGTTTTGATGTTCACTTCAGTATTCCGTACTCGGCACAGATCCCTGCCCACTCGGCAGATCCCGCGAAGCCCCGGAAGACTTCTTCCCTCGATGCGCCGGATGCCAACAGGTTCATCCAGTTGTCGAAGCCACCCTGGTCATACTCACGCCCCATGAAGGTGCGATAGAGTCTCTTAACATACTCGGCATCCGAGTGTCCTGCATTCAGGAACTCGGAGGAGAAGAAGAATCCGTGAGCTGCATCTGAACCTGAGATCTTCATATTGGCCAACTGCGTTGCCCAGTCGTTTAATCCGTTAGGATCCGCATCACGTCCGAGACATGTTGTGTAAAGCCTTGTTGCAAAATTGATAATGTCCTCAGAAGGTGCGATCGTGATATTCGGCTGAGCCGTCGTTCCGGATGCTATTCCGTAAGTCAGACAGAGATTAGCCCACTCGATGGAATTGATGAAGCCGTCAATGACCTGCTTCTTACTCCATCCCTGATTCATAAGATTCAGCCAGTTAGTCTTACCGCCTTCGTCCGCAGGACGGTTGAAGAACGTGGCATAGAGTACATCAAGGAATTCGGAATTGCTCATGCTCTTACCCAGGAACTCATCAGAATACAGGAATCCCCTGGCGAGGTCAGCTCCGGTATATCCTTCGGAACGGACACGATTTACCCAGTCGGCCTTGCCGTTAGGATCGGATGCACGTCCGAGTGCCACACTGTATAGTCTCTCAACAAATCCGGCAACACCGGGCTCATCGGATGTTGAAGTTATCGGAGCCGGAGCAGATGAGGATGTAATAACATTAGCATCCAGCGAGAGATACATGTAACCCTTTATATCGCTCTTATACTCCTCACCTTCCCAATTAACGTATGCATGATGATCAGCATAGGGGTAATCCGTTATATCATTTTGATATGCGACCTTAAGGATACTGTTATCACTGATATATATCGTCGGACTGCCTACATTAAAGAGATAGAGGAAGGTAACACCGGCAAGATTGCTGAGCGTGCTTATCGAGGTCGATCCGTCTCCGCTATAGTAGACATACTTAAGACCTGATGTTCTTGCCAGAAGCGAATTAAGATCAGCTGCCTTGCAGTACTGTACCTGAACGCCGTCATTCCAGACAGAACTGAAGAAGTCGTAATAATAATCATTGCCTGTTTCCAGTTTGTTGATCCCGTAGTAGGAATAATACGCACCGATGCCGGTACTGCGTGTGAACTCATCGTAATCACCATCGAGATCTGCTCTGAGTGCCCTGTGGTTCGAGTAGGATCCGCCGGCATACTCACCTGACAGAGCCGGGTTGTTCCGGAGATCCAGTTTTGTGATGTATGTCTCCTGACATTCAAGTGCTCTGAGATTGATATTCGTGGAAACATCAAGAGATTTAAGATCTGTCTTATAGGCTACAAGGACTTCAAGATCCTTCAGTCCCTTTATATTGATCGACTCGATCGGAGTCTCATTGCATCTGATCTCTACCAGTTTCTTATTCTTGGTCAGATCGAGGGATGTGCTTCCATAAGAACTGTTCATGATCAGGATCTCGAGATCTGCAAAATACTCTATTCCGGTGAGATCAAGAACATCCACCTGTTTGGTGGTAAAATGTGCATAATTGTACTTAAAAGCCCAGAGATCGATCTCTGTAACAGCATCGATCTCCGCCTGCGACAGAGAACCGTCTTCATTGCTGTCGATATACGTCTCTACATACTGTCTAAAACGAATATCCGGAAAATTCTTCTCACTGATAGCTATCGAACCGGAAGTTGCATTGACATTATTCTTGATAGGAACTATCGGTGTTAATGACATCACAGCCGCTAATGTTACGGCAAAGAACTTAACTGACTTCTTCATACTGCGCCCCCTCAATACTGAAATGATCCGCGCCAAACTATAATGCGTGAATTGTTCGGATTATATCACAAAAAAATGATAATTAAGAGGGCGGCGTCGGACATGAACCAGGTTGCGGTTGCTTTTTCGCTGCTCTTATTATATAAGCTCTGCTCCGAGATCCTTTATGATATACGGGAACAGTATGTCGAGCCATGCCTTCAGCGCCTTGGCTGTGTGGCAATATGTCTCATAGTTCTCGCCCTTGGGATCAGGGATCGACACCGACAGTACTCTTCCCTGCTCGTTCTTGAAGACAAGTCCTTTGGACGCGGCATAAGAAGATATGGAGAAGACCCGGTCTGCGATCTCGGGAAATGAACGGACTATCTCATATGCCTGATCGTCATGCATGGCAATAATGAGATCGTTATTGTCGTAGACCGACGGGGTCGCACGAACGGCAAGATGGTGTGACGCCCTGATACCGCAACACTCATCCAATGCCCTGACCATCTGCTTGTCGGGAGTGTCTCCGTCCATGGCATAGAGGCCTGCAGACTCAGAGTAAAGCTCGGCTCCGACGGAGCGGTTCCCGACAGCACAGTAAGGAGCGGATCTTCTCAGCAGATCCGTCAGTATGGCCTCACAAGCGAACGACAGTGCTCTGTTCTCTTCACTGACGAAGAGGACCGATGCAGTAAATGTATTCTCAAAAGCATCGACCGGCATCTCCCCGCGATCTGTCACGGCTGACGTCTGATCCGGCATGTCGGAAGTTACCTCTCCCTTCTTGAGAGCAGCCTTTCCAAGGCGATTCATATATGCCTTACCGATCCCGTCTTCGGGGAATCCTGCTGCCAGTATGTAGTCAACCCCCTGGAGATCCAAATGACGAAGTCCGGCGAAAAGAGAATGCGATGCTGCATCAACATCAGCGGCCTTCCCGTAAATATAAAAATGTACATGTGCATCCGTGACCTTGTCATCGAGCTTATCCATCGCCGTCTTAACTTCAGTTCCGGCGAGGATACCGACACGCGCTAACGGGTTGGTACTTATTATCTCGCGGCATCTGGTAATATACGGAGCCGCCGTGTCGAATATAGCCTGCTTATCTTCATCTGACAGAGTCTTAAGGTCTGTATCCTGATCGAACTCGGGGATAGTCGAGGCGCTGTCCGGCGTAGGGATTATCTCGACAGCAGCTGAGGGCGCGTAGTGACGGTATTTCATACCGGGTGCCGGCGGAACATCGCCCGCCTTGAGGCTTCCGGCATAAGAGGTATCCGAAGACAGAAGCGCATCAATATCCTCCTTGGTAACTGCTCCGGGGCGCAGGATAACGGGCTCGCTTCCTGTAGCGTCAACAACAGTAGACTCCAGGCCGAATACACTGTCTCCCCCGTCCACGACTGCATATATGAATCCGTCCATATCATTCATTACATGAGCCGCACTCGTAGGAGACGGACTTCCGGACAGATTGGCGGAAGGAGCTGCAACCGGGCATCCGCAGGCCTGAAGGAAAGCATGTGCAACCGCATCAGACGGCATCCTTATACCAACCGTATCAAGTCCTGCCGTAACCTTGTCGGGAATAGAATCCTTTTTACGAACGATAACCGTGATCGGCCCCGGCATGAATGCATCGATAAGCTTGCCTGCAAGAGGTGTTACTTCAAGTGCGATATCGTCGATCTGAGACTTATCAAAGATATGAACGATAAGCGGATTATCTCCGGGACGGCCTTTGGCTTCATATATCTTATCGACAGCACCGGCATCAAAAGCATTAGCCCCAAGACCGTATACTGTCTCGGTGGGGAATGCAACCACCTCTCCGTTCTTAAGGTGATCCGCCGCATCTTTGATCCCGTCCGTATCATCTGCTCTTACAAGGATCGTCTTGTCATATCTACGTTCTCTGTTCATTGATCATCCCTCCTGCTTTTCACGCTCTGCTGCCTCGGCAACCGTCAAAGCATCTATTATCTCATCAAGGTCACCGTTAAGGATCTCTTCGAGGCGGTATAATGTCAGCCCTATACGATGATCCGTAACTCTTCCCTGATGATAGTTATATGTCCTTATCCTCTCGGAACGATCACCCGTCCCGACCTGACTCCTTCTTGTCGCATCTTCTTCAGCCTTTTCGCGGGATCTGGTCATCTCTACCAAACGGCTCTTAAGGACTTCCATGGCACGATCCTTATTCTTGTACTGTGATCTCTCATCCTGGCACTGTACTACAAGTCCAGTCGGGATATGTGTGATCCTGATGGCAGAATCAGTCCTGTTGATATGCTGACCGCCGGCTCCGGAAGCTCTGTATGTGTCGATCCTGAGGTCCTTGGGATCGATAGTGACTTCCTCCGGATCTGCCTGAGGGATAACTGCGACCGTAACCGTGGAAGTATGGATACGTCCGCCTGACTCCGTCACCGGTACGCGCTGAACACGATGAACCCCGCTCTCGAACTTGAATCTGCTGTATGCGCCCGAGCCCTCGACCGTGAACATCAGTTCCTTATAGCCTCCGAGTTCGGTATCGTTATAGTCGAAGATATCCACACTGTATCCTTTGAGCGCCGCATACCCCCGGTACATCTTAAGCAAAGTGGCAACAAACAGCGCTGCCTCTTCGCCGCCGGCACCTGCGCGTATCTCGACAATGACAGACTTCTCATCACGAGGGTCACGGTCAGCCAGGATGCCGACCAGTTCAGCTTCGGCAATAGCCTTACGCTCACGCGATTCGATCAGCTGTTCACGGGCAAGTTCCCGCATCTCGGCGTCTCCTGAATCAAGGATCTCGAGTGCCTCATGCTCTTCAGCGACAGCATCCCGATATCCGTTTATCACATCAACTTTAACTGCCAGTTCACCGAGTTCTTTTGACATCCTCGAGAAACGGGCAGGATCGGATGCTACAGCCGGGTCAGCCATCGCTGCAGTTATCTCGTCATAGCGGTTAAGTATAAGATCTATCTTCTGCTCGTTAACGGCCATCAGGCCACCCCCCTGTCGATCAGGTCGCAGATCAGTTTAAGCACTTCACATGCAAGAGCTTTATCAGTCCTTGCCCCATCGATGTTGATAACTCCGTCTTCCGCGCCGGATGCCGGAATAAAGAGCATGGAATCATCTTCCGAATAGGTGTCGACATAGAGGAGCATCATCTCCCTGAACGGAGCTATACTGTCTCCGAGAAGAAGGACAGGTACTTCATTATCGACCGTACACTGTCTTAAGATCTCATACTGATCTTCTGTCAGTTCCGATCCGTTATTGACCACGATCAACATATGAGGAGCATAGTCACGCGGCTCGATCTCTTCAAGCGGCACCCCGTCCTCGTTATATCTGGTGAAGTGCATATCGCCCCACGGTATCGGCATCGTTTCTTCAGATACATCGCCCGGAGCAACAGCTGCCAGTTTATCGCCGATCCGCTCCAGCCCTTCCGGAACATCACCGATCCAATAGATGCAGAATTCGTAACTCTCGCTCTTCGATACCTGAGCTTCAAAACGGTCTTCTTGACGTCTGATCTGGCTCTCGCCTGCCATCCGGTCCACAAACAGGCACATAAAAAGCATAAACATAACAAAGAAAACAACGATAACGATTATCAGGCTCGATCTGTGTCTGTCCATTTGCTCCTCCGTTATTTATCTTTTCTCCCAGAAGACTCTGAGAGTTCCGGCATTCTTAACGATATCGTCATTGATATCGGCACACATAACGCCCAGACCGTCAGCATATGATCTCATGAACTTGCCGAAAGTCTCATACAGATATTTACGCTCGTCCCCTTGGGCATCAGACTCGATGATAAGGAGCCAATGCTGATCTCCGCTTGACACGTCCTGAGCGAGTTTAACATAGACTCGCGATATGCGGTCATCATTTCTCGAGAACTCGGTCATCATCTCGCCAAAGCGCGGCGGATAATGATCTGAATCTCCGATCCTTATCCCCGAAGAATCCGATCCTTCTTTGGCATCCCCGCCATTCATCTGGCGATAGATCATCTCGAGCATCTCTTTACCGAACAGCACCTCGCCGCTCCCGGGATTAAGAATAAAGCCGTCCAGCTTCATATTCTCCGCCATCACGACTTCAGTCAGATCAGCGAAAGACGCTTTTACCGCCTTAAAATAGTTCCCGCTGTCGACCTGAGCAGTCTCGAATCTGACAGTATCGGTATAAGCAACTATAAACTGTCTGTCTTTTTTATCCTTAACGGCATGGAATCCGTATCTTCCGTCATTGATACTTATCGGAACTACGAATTCCGCCATAGCGGCTGCCTTAAGCAGAGCCAGCATATTCTCGCTGCTCTGTTCTTCGCGGACTGCCTTCATCAGTTTAACTACCTCCGGATTGGATACCGGAGAATCAAGGAAAGATATATTATCCATTCATGTCACCTACTCGAAAAAGTACATGCAGACTTTGGTCAAAGCCGGCAAAGTTATCATAGTGATCAGAAGCGTGATCATGATTATACGCGCACAGAACTTAGGCGAACAGTTATACCTCTCGGCATAGATTACGTTCATCGTTCCTGAAGGTAAAGCTGTCATTATGACGATGGTAGTTGCTGCCGATACCGGTATATGAATGAACCTTCTGACGACAAGCACTGCCACGAGTGCGATAAACGGCAATACCAGAACCCTTACAAAGGATGCCAGATATGCAGTAAAATCTGTAAACAGATTACGCAGGTTGATAGCGGCAAGAGTCGAGCCCAGTATCATCATTGACAGCGGCACCATCATACCGCCGATAAGATCGATCGTATCAAGTACATATGTCGGGAACCTGAACGGTGACAGGAAAAGCACTACTGCTGCGACAGAAGCCAGCGATACGGGATTAAGGACTATGTCCCTGAACTTCTCGATCTTACTCTGAGGCTTGTGCCTTCCTGACAGCAGACTTGCTGCATATGTATAGAAGAACAGGTTATATGCCAGATTATATATAGCTGCAAGAAGAAGCCCCTGTTCAGGAAGTATAGCCTTCATTACGGGGAATCCCAGGAAGCCGGTATTGGCAAATACTGCTGTCGTAAGGAATATCTTCCTTTCATCATCCGATAACGGAGTATGGAGCGTAATGCGCCTGATCACCAACAGAGATAAGAAATAATACACGACTGCGTAACCTGCGACGATCGCTATAGCAGTGCTGAATTCATCCGTCAGAGGATATTGGCTCGATGATATGATCGTAAAAGGAAGGACAGCCTTGAGAAGTATCTCGCTCATCTTGAGAGTCGTCCTCTCATCCATGATCCTCGATCTTCTCAGGATGATCCCCATAAAGACCAGGATGGTCATCTGAACAAATACCTTAAGTACAGCCGTCATACGCTGTCGCCCCCATTCCTTCTGGCCGCGGTAACGGCTTTCTTATACTCGTTCATAAGAGGTTTTACCTCAGCTGACGATCTTACGGGATCATATGTGATCCTTGCAGAATACAGTCCCGCGATCTCTTCCATATCCGAATAATAGCCGCTTGTAAGTCCTGCGAGCATGCCTACGCCGAGAGCCGTCATCTCATCGGATCTGGCTCTGGTTATCCGAACGCCCAGAAGATCAGCCTGAAGCTGCATAAGAAACTCGCTTGCGCACACTCCGCCGTCGACCTTCATATGGGTCGATGTAATGCCCGTATCACTCATCATGAGTTCCACAAGTTCGGTAACCTGATAAGCGATCGATTCTACAGCCGCTCTTACTATATGAGCACGGCCGGATCCTCTTGTAAGTCCTGTAATGACACCTCGGGCATCAGGATCCCAATACGGAGCTCCGAGGCCGGTAAATGCAGGTACAAGGTAGACTCCGCCGTTATCCCCGATCGATCTGCATATGCCGTCACAATCGGAAGGTTTGTCAATTATCTTCAGCTCGTCTTTAAGCCAGCTGATAACTGATCCTCCCTGGAAGACACTCCCCTCAAGAGCATATACAGTGTGCCCTCCTATGGACCATGCTGCCGAACACAATAATCCGTTGTCGGATATGACCGGCTGCTCCCCGATGTTCATCAGAGTAAAGCATCCTGTTCCATATGTAGTCTTGGTGTCTCCCTTACCGAAACAGTTCTGCCCGAACAACGCTGCAGCCTGGTCTCCCGCGATTCCCTTGATAGGCACGCCGTTAAGTCTCATCAGAGCATTGATCTCTTCAGCAGTTAATCCGCTCCCGGACAATTCGTCTTCTCTCAGATCGATAACACCGTAGTCACTGCAACTCGGACGCGGCTCAGCCAGGGCTGTTCTCGGAATATCGAACAGACCGAGAAGTCCTTCATCATAATCGAGCTTGGCTATATCAAACAGCATTGTCCTTGAACAGTTCGAGTAATCAGTTGCAAAAACAGCGCCGTGAGTCAATCTGTATACAAGGAATGCATCTATCGTAGCGAAAAGCACCTCTCCGCTCTTTACTGCCTTCTCGATCCCGGGAACATTCTCGATCATCCATCTCATCTTTGTCGCAGAGAAATACGGGTCGATCTTAAGGCCGGACGTCTTTGTTATATAACTCTCGTGAGCCTTGAGCACCTCTCTCCTGCATATATCGGATGTTCTTCGGCACTGCCATACGATCGCCTTGCATACGGGACGTCCTGAATCCTTTTGCATAGCTACCGTCGTCTCACGCTGATTGGTTATCGCTATTGAATCGATCCGTGCATCAGGAAATCTGATCAGAAGATCGGCAGCCGCCTTGAGCACGGAGAGACAGATCTCTTCCGCATCATGCTCGACATATCCGGGCTGAGGATAGTACTGCTTTATCGGCACCGGTACCGATGCTGTCAACTCACCCTTTTTATCCAGCAGGAACGCCTTAGTTGAAGTCGTCCCCTGATCTACCGTCAGAATAAAACTATCCATATCCCTTATCTTCTGTAAAGTCTGTTAAGTTCCTTATACCAATCGTTATCTATGCCGTCCAGGTCTTCCTTGGAGAACCTGACTATCCAGTTGCCGGTAGGGGTTCCCGGAATATTGATCCTCGTATCACCGCCATAGCCTAACATATCCTGTATCGGGATGATGACACAATCAGCATGGCTCATCCACAAAGTCCGTATTATTGCACGAAGCGATGCGCTGTGAGATCCTCCGTCACCCCAATTATCACCCTTGAATCCGCAATATGCCAGACACTCGCGACGCTCATGTTCGGACGCTTCCCAGAGCCAGCCGAGCATAGTGTTGTTGTCATGAGTACCTGTATATGCAACACAGTTATTGGGATAGTTATGTGGCAGATAGCAACTGTCATCTCCGGGATTAAATGCGAACTGCATGACCTTCATTCCAGGCAGTCCGCACTCATTCATGAACTCGACCAGGTCAGGCGTCATCTCACCCAAGTCTTCGGCAATGAGACCGGATCTGTCCGCGAACTTCTTATCATATGCCTCGAAGAAAGCCATCCCGGGTCCCTTCTGCCATTCACCGTTCTTTGCCGTCTTGGCATCTGAAGGCACCTCCCAGTAGGAACTGAATGCTCTGAAGTGATCGATCCTTACAACATCGTAGAGCTTATAATTCTCCTCGATCCTTCTCATCCACCATTCAAAACCGGATGCCTTGTGCTTATCCCAGTCATATATCGGGTTACCCCAGAGCTGTCCGTCCTCGGAGAAATAATCCGGCGGAACACCTGCCACCTTAGCGAAAACAAGATCCGGATCCTTCTTAAGCTGAGCAGGAGAAGACATCTTGAACATCTCCTTATCGGCCCATACGTCAGCCGAATCACCGGATACGTAGATCGGCATGTCACCGATGATCCTGATGCCGTTGTCATTGATCTTCTGCTTGGTCTCTTTCCACTGCTGCATGAAGATGTACTGTACAAAGGCATGATAGTTATAGTTGTCCGTTCCTCTTACGGCAGATACGGCCTTGGGATCGTAATCACGGAGCCCCTTATCCTCCCACTGCCACCAGGCTTTCTGATCATTATCATCCTTGATCGCCTGATAGAGCGCCACGTCATCAGCCCACTTATTCTCCTTGACGAAGTCTGCGACTTCCTTCATAAGTGCCTCATCAGCTCTCGAGAAAGCCAGTCTCAGCATCTTCACGCGCTCGACTCTCAGGAAATCATAGTCAATGCGCCACTTATTTGCATTAAACTCATTAGCTACGACTTCTTCGGCAGTCAGAAGTCCCTGCTTCATCAGTTGTCTCGGGTCTATGAAGAGCCAGTTACCGGCAAAAGCTGAGAAGCTCTGGTACGGCGAATCTCCCATTCCGGGATAAGAGAACGGCAATACCTGCCAGTACTTCATTCCCTGTTTCTTGAGCTGTTCGCTGAACGCCACAGCCTCCTCACCGAATACTCCGATACCAAATGGGCCCGGTAATGATGCAATGTGCATCAGAACTCCCCCGCCTCGCTTCATGTCACACGCCTCCTGTTATCAGTCTGTTATGCCGTATTTATTGTGCTCTTAAAGATCATCGCATCTATGCGAGACGGCAACAAACTGATATAATGTTCTGGTTTTAAGGACCAAAGTCCTTGCCTATTATACTATATGAAGGTGCAATAATGAATTATTCTACCGAGGAACAGATCAAAAGAAGACGTACATTCGCTATAATCTCCCACCCTGACGCGGGTAAGACGACCATGACAGAGAAGCTCCTTCTCTATGGAGGTGCCATTCATATGGCGGGCTCGGTCAAGGCCCGTAAGGCTGCACGCCATGCAACATCCGACTGGATGGAGATAGAGAAGCAGAGAGGTATCTCGGTAACATCCTCCGTCATGCAGTTCGAATATGACGGTTATTGCATAAATATCCTCGATACTCCCGGACACCAGGACTTCTCCGAGGACACATACCGTACACTCTGTGCCGCAGATGCTGCAGTCATGCTTCTTGACGGAGCAAAAGGTGTCGAGGCTCAGACGATTAAGCTGTTCCATGTTTGCCGTAAGAGAGGTATTCCGATCTTTACTTTCATCAACAAGATGGACCGTGCGGCAAAGAATCCTTTCGATCTTATTGACGAGCTCGAAAAGGTTCTGGGCATCCGCTCCACTCCCGTCAACTGGCCGATCGGCACGGACGGCGACTTCGAAGGAGTTTACGAGAGAGCCACCGGCGAAGTGCTTCTTTTCGATTCATCGAATCAGGATCACGGCGCCAGCATGGTCAAAGCATCAACATCCGGTATCGATGACCCGGAGCTTAAGAATCATATGAGCGCAGGCCACTATGAGACTCTCCGTAACGACATCGAGCTATTGGATATGGCAGGCGACGAGTATGATATCGAGAAGGTATTGGCAGGCCAGCTGACACCGGTCTTCTTCGGTTCCGCCATCACCAACTTCGGCGTAGAGCCTTTCCTCAAGCACTTCCTCGAGGCGGCTCCCATGCCTCAGCCTCATCACGCCTCTGACGAGATCGGAATCGTCGAGCCGACGGATGAGATGTTTTCCGGCTTCATATTTAAGATCCAGGCTAACATGGATCCCAACCACCGCGACAGAATGGCCTTCCTGCGTATCTGCTCAGGTAAATACGAGAAGAACATGAGCGTCAACCATATGCGTCTTGGCAAGAAGATCACCCTGTCCCAGCCGCAGCAGTTCATGGCACAGGACCGTAACATCGTCGAGGATGCCTTCGCGGGCGATATCATCGGAGTCTTCGATCCGGGTCATTTCCGTATAGGAGACACGCTTATCTCAACAAACCGCAAGTTCGAATTCGACCCTATCCCGGTCTTCCCTCCCGAGAATTTTGCAAAGGTACAGCCCAAGGACTCCATGAAGCGCAAGCAGTTCCTCAAGGGTATAGAGCAGCTCTCACAGGAGGGCGCAGTTCAGCTCTACAAGCAGCCCGACATCGGAACCGAGACATACATCATGGGTGTAGTAGGTGTTCTCCAGTTTGACGTTCTGGAGTACCGTCTCAAAGGTGAATACGGAGTCGACATCATCAGAACGCCCTTGAACTACCGTCTCGCCCGCTGGGTCAAGAGTGACGTCGGAGGCGGCTTCGGTGCACAGGGTGGTCCCGACTACCATGATATGACATTGACGTCGACATCTATGCTGGTCCTCGACCGTGATGACGAGCCGGTTGTACTTTTCGAGTCAGAATGGGCCGTCGATTGGGCAGTCGATCACAACGAAGCTCTGAAGCTCAGGTTCGAAGATATACATACAAAGTGATCACCGCTCTCAATACCAGGTGCTGCAGTCGTATGGGTCGAATGTCTTGAGGTCTACTCCATAGTCTCCCAGTACCATGTCGTATACCGTATCATAATCCCTCAGGAAGCTGACCTTAGTGTAGACGGAACTGAGCGCCGGCTCAGAAGGGACCCACGGACTCGAGAAATCCGTCTCCCCTTTATCCAGCCCCATCTGGCCCTGCACCTGTACGAAGACATAGTGTGAAGAGTCGATAAGTACCATACATATGCGATGTCCGGCACTGCTCTCATTGCGGTTGGCATACGATACGGAGTAGTAATTACCGTAATCATTATAGAGTTGTCCGTTCTCATAATAAGAACAGGCCATCGTCCATGATGAATAGCCGCGAAGCGCCATGACGGCTGCAACGGAGTGGCATCCCCAGCAAGTGTAGTCAGAGTAAGAATGATTCTCCACCCAATATTCGGCAGCGCTCAGTATCTCGAGATCAGTCATATCGGTCTTGTATTTCAGGATATCCGACAGGATACCTTTTGCATTCTCGAGAAAGATCAGAGGGCCATTGCTCTCATTATTGTATTCGATAGTCTTGATCTTATGCCCTTTGTAATAGAGGTCAAATGACTGACGTCCCGGCTCACAGAAATTAATACTGACGGATATGTATCTGCCATATCCTATACCGCTCATGTATTTGTATCGCCCTGTCGTATAATTCCATACATTGAGCGGTTCCTCGCCTTCGCAATACTCAATGGTGGAGATCACCTTGGCTGAGGCGACGTCGGGTATATACTGAACAGAACCGCTGCCAAAATCACGGTATCCTTCATCGCCTTTGTGCTTGATATACAGATCCGAAGGATCGACCTTCCCGGACAGATATATTATGACTTCAACATTCATATAACTCTCACCGGTATCAGGCTTCTCGCACATGCTCGGGAAAAGATCGTTATATGTCGTCTCGCTGTAACTGTCATAAGTATATGCATCCATAAAGGAAATGCCGTCACAAGTTGCGAGCTTCTTATAAGAATGCGTTATCTCATCGGTATCATCAGGAGAAGGATCATTTGACTGATCCCCCGCAATAACACTGCGGGCATCGCGCTCGCCGCTTACATTGCCGCCTGCTTCGATACCGTAGCTGCTGCAAAGCCCGATCCACTCCTGTGAACCTGCGAAGCCGTTAAAGATCTCAAGATCCGTACTTCCGGAAGCGATCTGATCAGTCCAGCCGTTAAGCCCGCCCATATCCGGTTCTCTTCCGAGAAAACCTATGTACAGGTCTGTCACATAATCCTTATCAGACTTATTCTTGTTCTTATACTCACTCGAGAATATGAACCCGTAAGCAGCTTCAGCTCCGCTTATATCTCTGTTCGCGAGTCTCGTCGACCAGTCGATCATACCGGCCTGATCGCAGGGACGACCTAAGATAATGTTATAAAGCCTCTCGACAAAAAGGTTGATCTTAGCGACCTTCTGATAGTCCTTGCCGAGAATGTGACATCCGGCTGTTATACCGTAACTGCCGCAAAGTTCAAAGAATTCAACGGAATTGGCAAAGCCAATGAAGAGTTCCTCTCTGCTCATCCCTGCATCCATCTTCGAGAGCCAATCTGCCTTGCCTGCCGGATCCGAAGATCTTCCGAAGAAGCAGTTATACATCAATTCGACATACTGATCGTTGCTTATCGGCTTATTCTGGAATTCAGGCGAGAAGATAAAACCATAGGCACATCCTACTCCGGTGTTAGTCCCGTCCTCGAGCTGCTCGGTCCAATCCCTGAAGCCCGAGGGATCCGGCTGCCTGTCTAAGCAGATATCATAGAGCCTGGTTACAAAGTCTTCTACCCCTTGCTTGTCACCTGCTGCCGAAGCCGGTATGACAAGGAAAGAGAATACGATTACTATCGATAGAAATAACGAGATGATCTTCTTCATTGAATACGCCCCCTCCTGTCGATTATATCACCGATACCGTCATGAGAGCAGACTTCAGTAGAGTTGTTCACATAACTAAAAGGCACCGACCCGGTTAAGGTTTTTATTTTTCGTTACCATTTCCGTAACCAAACCTCCGTTTCTTAGTCTACCTTCACTCCCTTTACCTATTTGACGCAGGCGGAGCGTGGCAGGTTCATTTATTGCGAAAATTTTATGGGGAGCGTCGCGGCGCGGGCGCGACGGGCGGGGGGGCGCGGGGCGATGGGCGGTGGGCGCAGCAGGGCCGGGTGGCGGCGGTGTGCCTTCACGTGCTTTATGGATCGTCTTTACCACATTATCGGCAGAAATTGAAGATAGTGTGGTAATCCACGTTCGGTCTTTACCACATTTTCGGTTCTTCACGGAAAGCTTGGGAATAAGTAATTGAAAAAGGAGCATATAAATCCT
>CAMODL010000026.1:0-21301 GCA_946611435.1 uncultured Clostridia bacterium | reverse complement strand
CGTGTAAAAACCTGCGAATTTACCCGGATTGTTAACCACCGTGGGTAAGGAACCGTGTAAAAACCAGCGAATTTACCCGGATTGTTAACCACCGTGGGTAAGGAACCGTGTAAAAACCTGCGAATTTACCTGAACTGTTAACCACCGTGGGTAAGGAACCGTGTAAAAACCTGCGAATTTACCTGAACTGTTAACCACCGTGGGTAAGGAACCGATTCCGGTTACGATTCTTGGAAAATGTTACCGTTTCCGTTACCCGATGGCGATTTCCGGCCTCGGGTAACGATTCCGGAGAGAATAGTTGTCGCGTTAGTTGTCGAAGACCGTGTTTTTGGGTGTTTGACAACTCTATCGACAACTATTGGAGAAAATAGTTGTCACGTTAGTTGTCAAAAGCCGCGATTCAGCACGTTTGACAACTATATCGACAACTCTGGAAGAAATAGTTGTCACGCTAGTTGTCAAAAGCTGCGATTCAGCCTGTTTGACAACTAATTCGACAACTTCAAGAAGAAATAGTTGTCACGATAGTTGTCGAGGGCGCAGGAACGATTGGTTTGACAATGAATTCGACAACAAACTCATCAATTTGTTGTCGTTTCTGTTGTCAAATGCCAAGGCGCGCATTTATCGTCGTCATCAAGCCACCGCCGAGCTTGCGGAATGCTTTTAAGAGGGTGGTGCAGATGCATTGCCGTTGCGGTATAATCTTTATATTAATTTCATTTGGAACGGAGGTCACTATGGAAAACTATACGATCTGTAACTGTATGCAGGTTACTCGCTTTGACGTTGAGCAGGCGATGCAGGATCATAAGGATGTCAACAGCGTTGAGGAGGCTTTCAAGGAAGTTCAGGCGCAGACACAGTGCAGCACGGGATGCGGCGGTTGCTACAGCAAGATCCTTGATGCGATCTCCGATGTAATGCACGGTTATTAATCCGCCCGGGTCGGAGATGCCGCCGAAGTGAAAGCAAGTGGCGGGGAGGCGTGAGCGCCTTCACGATCTCTTGTGATGTGAAGGATGATGCCGCCTGAGTGAAAGCAAGCGGCGGGGAGGCGTGAGCAAGCAACGGAGTGCGGGCATCGCGTAAAAGTAATGTGAAAACAGGAGCCCGGATCGGGAGGTCCGGGCTTTTCGAATGAAAAGATACGATTGACAATGAAAATCACGCTTGCTAATATCAACGAGTATGATAAACCTTGAACGCAGAAAACAGATCTTGGAGATTTTGTCAGAAGAAGGCTCGATCAGGACGAACGAGCTCTCACTTCGTTTGGGTGTAACCGGTGCGACGATCAGGACTGATCTCAGGGACTTGGAGAGGGAAGGCGCGATAGAGCGTTTCCATGGAGGACTGAGGCTGCCGGAGCAGCACAGGATCGAGATCGCCGAGAACTATATGGTGCGTTCGGTCATGAATGTAGATCTCAAGGACAAGATCGGACGGGCTGCCGCGCAGTATGTTAAGAGCGGCGATACCATTTTCATGGATGCGAGTTCGACCGCTTTTCATATGATCAGATATCTGAAGAACACAGATGACGTTACCGTTATTACGAACGGTATTCATACGGCGATGGAACTTCAGAGAAATAATAATTTCAAATCGATAATCCTGATCGGCGGTATGCTGAGACCCCACTCCGGATCGATCGAGGGGGTAGTAAGCCGCGAGATGCTGAGCAGGCTGTCGGCGGAGTCGTACTTTGTGTCGGGCAACGGGTTTACCGTGGACGGCGGGTTGTCAGGCAATAACTTTTTCGAGCTGGAACTCAAGAGGATATGTGTCGAGAGGAGTAAGAATATCATCGCTCTCGTGGATTCGACCAAGATAGGACACAGTTCGGCGTCGGTGTTCATAAGCACGAACCGGATAGATACGCTGATAAGTGATGATCGCCTGTCGCAGGAGAACAGAGACCTGTGTCGTCAGGCGGGGATAGATCTCGTCATCGGAAAGTAAATAAAAGCAAAATAAAAACGGCCCGAGTCATCTCGAGCCGTATCTTATCCTGTATTTCTTCGGGGTCATCATCCTGCGTTTCTTGAACTGTGAGATGAAGTAGCTGGCGTTGGAGTAGCCTACCGCTTCGGCAATCTCGGCGACGGACATATCCGTGTCGCGCAGGAGCGTCTCGCCCTCGTCGATCCTCTTACGGTTCAGGTATTCGGAGAACGTAACGTTCATCGTGTTCTTGAAGAATCTGGAGAAGTAACTGTAGCTCATGCCCACCAGTTCGGCCATCTCTTCAGATGTGAGGTTGTCCATATAGCGGGTGTTTACGACTTCTATGACCTGACCGATGCGGGCGATGCCTGCTTTGTCGCTTACCTTATCTCTCGACAGCATATCCGCCTCTTCCCACTGGCGAAGGAAAAAGAGCGAGAGGAAAGCCAGGTTGGATCTGACTGACAGCTTGAAGAAACGCCTGCGTTCCTCGCATTCGCTGATAACGATCCCGAGTGATTTTGAGATGAGGCTCGAATTAATCTCGCTTAAGATCGAACTTTTGCCGGAGACCGAATAATGATCCTTGTATCTGAAGACTCTCATGGACTCGACAGGCAGGATGTACTTCAGATCCTCGCTCGACAGGGAAGAAGAGAAGACAAAATTCTGTTCGAAGTCTGCTACCAGATATGTCATCTCGGGGTCGGATGCCTCGATACTGTGCTGTTCGCCCGGCAGGATGACGATGAAGTCGTCGTTGTCGATGGTATAAGTGTTGTTGCCGACATGGATGACCAGGTCGTCGGACTCTGACTGGATCAGCTCAATGCAGTTGTGGTAGTGAAGCTTGGAAGAACCTGCCATCCTTACGCAGTGGAACAGATCTTCATTCCCTGACAGAACATCATCGAAAAGATGCTTCGACTCTGATGATAGGGCAGAGTCGGAATCGGTTTTATGTTTGTCGGACATAAGATCAGTGTTCCTCCGAATTTTTAGCGTAAGTGAATTGTCAAATATGTTGCATTTTGATGATAATAGACAAAATATGACTATGCAATACTAAAGGTGAAAAAAAGTCTTTTAATATGTATAATTAGTATTGCTTTATCTTAATCTGAGGTGTTTATATGCAGGCGAATTCGATCATCCTGCCGAGCTGGCTCGGCAATAAGGCTGTTTTCCAGCAGGGAGTGCCGTTCTATATCGAAGGAAGGGCCGCTCCGAGTGCTACAGTCACGCTTGAGATCGTAAAGGATCCGACTGACGGCAGACGCGTATCCAAGCTCGATGCCGAGTATGGTGTTATCCTGAGTCTTGAGGCTACAACGTCCGCCAAGGGCAACTTCAGGTTCAATGTTCCTGCATACAAAGCTTCATCCGATACGTATACTTTCATTTTCAAGTGTTTCGCCGATACGGTGACTTATAACGATATAAGATGCGGAGATGTCTGGGTCTTCTTAGGTTCGGGCCTTCCCGCTGTTCCCATGAGCAATGCCAATGCTCCCGCTGCGCCTCTGAAGCGCGCCATAATGAGCAACCTGAGATTCTTTACGCCTGCGAGGACGGGTCTTGAGAGCGGTGAGGAGGATATCGCTTATGCCCCCAAGGAATATCTCCGCGATGCAGAGTGGATAAGAGTAGAAGATACTTCCGAACTTGCCGATGTGTCTTCGACCTGTTTTGCTTTCGCTTATTCTCTCGCGGATCAGATACAGTATCCGGTCGGTGTAGTGGATCTCTCTGCTGACAATTCGACCATCCTTAACTGGCTGTCGGATGATGTCATCGAGAATCAGACGGCTCTTCGCGACTATATAGAGGAGTTGGGGCTCCTGACTGACGAGGCGAGGTATGAGTCACTGATAGCGGGTGACCGCAAGAAGCGTAAGACCGCTAAGCTCGAGACGGAAGTTACACAGGGAAGGAGCTTCTTCGACTTCGATCTCAGTAAGTCCGACGAGCTCAACAAGCTTCACGATGAAGATACGACTGCCGAGGCGATCAAGAAGATGCAGGAACTGGATTTCCCGTCTTCCTCCAATTCTTCCATGAGAAGCACGGCCAAGGCTCCGACTGATACACAGAGCACGACTCCGACGAGCAGTGCGATGAACCTCGACTTCGGTATGATATCCGAGATCAGGATCAAGACGGATAAGAAGGTCGAGGATTCCAGGTTCATCAAGCACAAATACCGTCCTTCGATATTCTGGAGAGCCAAGCTCTATCCGGTAAGACAGATGTCCATAAGAGGACTTTGCTACTGCCCTGACACGGATGAGAGTATGTTCGGAAGATATGATCTCCTCCTGATGGGACTTCTCGAGACTCTGGCATCGAACTTCGAGCCGAGAGAGGTTTATGAGGATGAGCTTATGCCTTCTATGCTCTTTGTCGCCATGCACCCGAAGAGCGTCGATTATGAGCATCCCTACAAGGTCATAGAGTTCAACGAGAACCTGACGGCGTTTACAAGAAGACTTGCCATGCCTACCGGTATCATCGGACTTCACGATCTGCTGCTGCCCGACAAGACCAAGAGCTTTACGCTTGGTACGAGACTTGCCGTAGTTGCCCTGGGCATCCATTTTACGCCCAAGATGCCGGCTTCGTGCCCCGAGTGCAGCGGTGTCGAGAAGGCGGGCAATAAGCTAATCCTGAAGTTCGATAACTTAGGTGACGGCTTAAGGCTCGCCGAGGGCGAGACGGAACTGCGCGGCTTCGCGATCTGCGGTCAGGACAGGATATTCTATCCGGCTCAGGCAAGGATCCTTCACGGCGTTCGTGTAATGGTATGGCGTGATGATATAACGGATCCCGTATCCGTGACTTACGGCTTCCAGCCTTTCCCGCACGAGGCGACGTTCAGGAACCTGAACGATCTTCCCGTATTGCCTTTCAGGTTCGACAGAGAGCCCTCTTACTATGCGCCCGATCTGTTCTTCAATAACTGCGATAAGCTCGAGTTCGTCGGTATGAGAGAGCCGGGCGGAGAGTTCGAGAAGCTCAAGGTGTATAAGACGTTCAAGGGCAACGGCGTTATTACCGAGGATACGATGAACAAGACCGAGGGCAGAGCATCGCTCCATATCAGATATGAGACAGAGAATTCGCTCTACGGATTCGAGCCGAACCTGGATTATGCATCGCTTTTCGCACCGATAACGATATACGGCAAGCGCAGGATCCTGGTCGATATATTCAATCCGGAACAGAAGCGTAAGAGGCTCCGCGTCGAGGGCTTCGGCGAGGGCGAGATCAAGCAGCAGCTCACATGGCAGACGATCGCTCTGGACTATAAGGGTGAGGGCGACATCGTGATCGACCATCTTCGATTCTCTATCGAGGACACCGACAGGAACGGCGAGATATACGTAGATAATATCCGCTTCGAATAGGAGATAAGCATGTACGACGAACTTGTTCCCGCTATCGAAAACTACATCATCTCCACATCCGGCGCCATTCCGGTCATTTTCGAGGGTCTGTCACATACTCTCGAGAAGACTGCACCGAGTGCCAAGGTCAGTGCGCACACTTCGCACGAACTGCTCTATGTAAGAAGCGGTAAGCTCGATGTCACGATCGAGGGGCATGAGATGACGATCGACAAGGGTTCCACGCTTATCATCAGACCCAACTCGCAGCATTCGGTAAGAGTGCCGTCGGGAACTGCGGATATCTTCGTTCTCTACTTCGGTTTCTCCAGAGATGCCAAGGCAGTCAATTCGATGCTCGGAATGGTCAGGGAGGTTAAGCCCAAGGTGGCGCCCGGCCCCAGTATCGCCATACCGCCGAGCATGGACCAGAAGTCGGTTGAGAGCTTCCTTGACTTCGCGACGGGCAGCGACAGGGATGAACTCGAGAAGGCTCCCTATATCACGATATCGGGAAGCTATAAGCAGGATATCAGCACGATCGTCGAGAGGATCGTCGAAGAGAAGAAGGACAACCTTTATTCCAAGGAAGCGATGCTTCAGATACTGACGCTCGAGCTGATGCTGACGCTTGCCCGTGCCATGAAGTTCGAGTGGGAGGAGAGCCTGCGCGTCCGTAACGGCAAGGCCCGTGAGCTCGTCCTAATCGCCCGGAACTATATCGACCAGAACTACGAGAGAGGCATATCGATCGCCGATGCCGCTTCCTATGTCTTCTTAAGCCAGGGATATTTCACGAGAGCATTCCGTGATGAGTTCGGAGTCAGCCCGATGGGCTATCTCATGAAGAAGAGGCTCGACCGCGCGTGCGAGCTCTTAAGTGATGACGGTATCAAGGTGTCGGGAGTTGCTTCGCAGTCAGGCTTCTCGAGCCCGCAGCGGTTTAACGCGGCATTCCGTAAGCAGATGGGAATGACGCCTATCGAATATCGTAAAAAAGTAACCAACAAAGAGTAACGGGGGAAAAACACGTGGCATACGATTACGCTAATGATAACAATATACCTGAGGAGAGCCGTAAGAATATGGATCTGCCCAGGATCGAGAGGGCAGTAAGGGATATCCTTGAGGCTATAGGCGAGGATCCTGACAGAGAAGGACTTCTCGATACGCCGACGCGCGTTGCCAGGATGTATGCCGAGGTATTCTCGGGGATACACCGCGATGTGTCCAAAGATATCAAGGTCTTCAACGAGCCCGGCAACGACGAGATGATCCTGATCGGCGATATTCCGTTCTATTCCATGTGCGAGCACCATCTGCTGCCTTTCCACGGCAAGGCACACGTAGTCTATATCCCGAAGAACGGCAAGATCTTCGGACTGTCGAAGGTAGCGAGGATCGTAGATACACTGTCCCGTAAGCCTCAGCTTCAGGAGAGACTGACATCGGAGATCGCTGACAGCATAGTCGAGAGCATTGACCCGACAGCCGTATGCGTTGTCATTGAAGCAGAGCACCTCTGCATGACCATGAGAGGTATACGTAAGCCCGGATCGAGGACTGTCACTTCTGCGATGCGGGGCGGCTGCCGTACGGATGCCAGGACACGTAATGAAGCGCTGGCGCTTATCAACAGACAGAGGTCTTCTTAATGATCGCCGAGCGCAGTACAGGCGTTATATCTTGTCGCGGTAAGAGGCTCGAATACGGGCACAGGACACTTATCATGGGGATCCTTAACGTTACCCCCGATTCGTTCTCGGACGGAGGGAAGAACAGGAAACTGTCGGATGCGCTTTTCGCTGCTGAGAGAATGATACGTGAAGGCGCCGATATCATCGATGTCGGAGGCGAATCCACCAGACCCGGATACACGATGATAAGTGTCGATGAAGAACTGGAACGTATCGCTCCCGTCATCGAGGGGATAGAGGATGCCTTTGATACTGTTATCTCGGTAGATACCTATAAGGCGGATGTTGCTGAAGGCGCACTCCGTGCCGGTGCACATATCGTCAATGATATCTACGGCTTCATGTATGACCCCAAGATGGCGGAGAAAGTAAGTGAGTACGATGCAGCTGCCGTCCTTATGTTCAACTGCCGCCGTAACGGTGAATGCCTGAACGAGGATATCACAGGCAGAGCTATCCGCGAACTGTCGGGTAGTATTGAGCGCGCCCGTGCCGCGGGAATGGAAGATGACAGGCTGATAGTCGATCCCGGCATCGGCTTCGGCACATCGAGAGCGCAGGACATTGAACTCATCAGAAGCCTTGACAGGATATCGATGAGCGGAAGATTCCCGGTGCTCCTCGCAGCTTCCCGTAAGAGAGTTGCCGCCGATATCCTTGACTACGATACGACGCCCGAAGAGAGGGATGCCGTAACTATGGGCATCGGCTTGGCAGGAGTAAATAACGGAGCATCGATCCTTCGGGTACACAACGTTAAGATGACATATGAATCATTAAAAGGATTCGAGAGTACGATCGGAGGTTGATCTATGGCTATCATCAGAATGTGTGACATGGAATTCTACGGCTATACCGGCTGTCTTCCCGAAGAAAAGGAGAACGGACAGGTCTTCATTGTGAGCGTGGTCATGGAGTGCCCCGGACTTGAAGGGTGCATCACCGACAGACTTGAAGATACAGTCGACTATTCCAAAGTCTACGACACGGTAAAGAAGACGACCGAGACGTCCGATTGTAACCTCATAGAGTTCCTCGCAAATGAGATCGCACGTAAGGTCCTTCGAGTCTCCGACCGTATCGGGCGGGTTACTGTCACCGTATCTAAGCCTGATGCTCCGATAGACGGTATCTTCAGGACAATGGAGGCGGAGGTCACCCTTGATGCATAAGGTCTATCTCTCTGCCGGAAGCAATATCGGAGACAGGATCGGCTATCTGCGGCGTGCCGTTGATATGCTGACTGAGAGAGCAGGGCTTCGTGACGTAAGGATATCCGGAGTCTATGAGACAGAGCCGGTAGGATATGATGACCAGCCTTATTTCCTGAACATCTGTATAGAGGCACTTACCGGTACGGGCATGTATGAACTGCTGGCGATCATCCACGATATCGAGCGGGAGCTCCACAGAGAGCGTAATATCAGGTTCGGTCCCAGGACGATAGATGTCGACATCCTCCTTTATGACGATGTCGTCTCCGACGATCCGGTACTGACGCTGCCGCATCCGAGGATGTATGAGCGCGCTTTCGTTCTCATGCCGCTGTCGGAACTTAAGGAACTTCCCGAAGGGTTAACTATCCCCGATGATAAATCGGTCGTAAGGCTCGGAGATTACACGGGGTTTGAAGTTTGACCTTCTTAAATATATAATCAATAGGCTAAGTAACGGATAATAATAATCGGAGGAAGCGATGGCTGACGATCAGAACACAAATAAGAACGTGAATAACGGAAATAACGGCAACAGCGGGAACAACGGACAGCGTCAGGGCGGTGGCCGTAATAATCATCGCAGAAGGAATAACCGCAACCGCTATAATGACCGCGGACGCGATCAGAACAGAGACCAGGGCCGTGATCAGAATAAGGAACAGATTACCAAGGACCAGAACCGCGAGCAGACCCGCGAGCAGAACCGCGAGGCCGGCAACAGACGTAATAACCGTTTCAATAAGGAACGTAATAACGATAAGCAGAACAATACCGAGAGATCAGGCGGCGAAGGCAACCAGGAGCGCAAGCAGTTCAAGGAGAGACGTAACCGCAATCACGGTGACAGGAAAGATCGCAGACCCCGTGACATCGCTCCTGTGAAGGTCGAAGAGACGGCCGAGGATATCCGTCGCGAGAATGACAGGATCGAGAAAGAGATCTGGCTCGATATCGCCGAGATCCACACGATCAAGCTTGAGTGACGCTTCTATGAGTAAGGGGCTGTTCATCACTTTCGAGGGAATAGACGGCTGCGGTAAGAGCACGCAGCTTAAGATGACTTCTGAGCGCTTTGAGAAGGACGGGAGAGAAGTCATGGTCGTTCGCGAGCCCGGCGGAACGGTCATAGGTGAGAAGATCCGTGGTGTGCTCCTCGACCGTAAGAACGATTCGATGGTGCCGATGGCCGAGCTGTTCCTTTATGAGGCGGCCAGAGCCCAGATCACCGAAGAGAAGATCAGACCTTTTATCGACAAGGGCGGCATCGTTCTCTGCGACCGTTTCTACGATTCGACTACGGCCTATCAGGGTTATGCAAGAGAATTGGGAAGCGATATCACGGATACGCTGAATAAGATCGCGACAGGCGGGCTCGAGCCTGATGTCACGTTTGTTTTCGATATAGATCCTGAAGAGGCATTAAGGCGCAGGATGATCAGAGCCGAGGAGCCGGACAGGCTTGAAGCGATGGGTACCGCCTTCCAGGTCAAGGTGAGGGAAGGCTATCTGGCGCTCGCCGAAGCGGATAAGACCGGCAGGGTGCGCGTGATCGATGCGTCAGGCACGCCCGATGAGATCTTCGCTGTTGTAAGCGATGTGATCGGGAAGATCGCGGGAGATAAGAACTGATGGCCTTTGGGAAGTTCATAGGACAGAAAGAGATCAAAAGAAGACTGTCGGTGATGATGCAGGGCGAGCCGTCTCAGTCTTTTCTTTTTACGGGCCCCGAAGGATCGGGCAAACACACGATAGCGTCCGAACTTGCCAAGGCGCTTGTCTGCGAAGCTCCGACCCCGGACGGCGCATGCGGAAGCTGTAACTGCTGCAGATATTACGATGCAGGCACTCTGCCCGACGTCGTAAAACTCGACGAAGAGGGCAATATCAAGGTCGCCGACGTAAGACGTATCGTTGTATCAGGGACGGGTATGCCGCCTCAGATATCGAAGCGCAAGGTATTCATCATCAACTGCGATAAATTGAACGAGGAGGGTCAGAATGCGATCCTCAAGTCTGTCGAGGAGCCGCCCGTATCGTGTGCCTTCATCCTTATGGCAGCAGACAAGTCGCACATCCTGCCCACGATCCTGTCGCGTGTGATCGAGTTCAAGCTCGCCTGCTACAGCGAAGAAGAGATTCGTTCGGTGGTAAAGATGCGCTATCCGGATGTTGAAGAAGAGAAGCTCGGATTCATAACGGATTTTGCCGCCGGCATCCCCGGCAAAGCCATCGCGATGGTCGACGATGAAGAATTCGCCGAATTCCGCGACCGGGTCTTCGATATGATCATCACGATGCCTAAGAAGACATATACTGATATACTGTATAAGGATTTTGCCTTTCTCGATGAGAATAAGAGCCGGATCGAAGACATCCTCGTCTTCATGCTGCGCGTGATCAGCGACATTGCCATCATGCTCAAGGTGCCCGACTCAGGCGAGATCCGGTATAAGGACAAAGCAGGGCAGATCAGAGCCATGCTGTCCGAATGGGACTACCTTACGACCACGTCGCTCGCCAGAGCCTCAGATGCCGTCGACGAGCTGGTCAAGGGACTTAAAGTGAACGTAAGCTACGAGAGCGCATGCTGCAGTATGCTGCTCAAGATACATAAGGAGTTGAAAAGATGACAAAGATCGTAAACGTCCGTTTCAGAGAGGCGGGAAAACTATACAGGTACACATGTGACGGGATGACATTGAACATCGGTGACGCCGTCATGGTCGACAGCCAGCTGGGTATCGATCTGGCACACGTTGCCGAGGAGCCCTACGAAGCAGAACTGTCGACCGAAGACGCTGAAGAGATCCTTCCTGTCCTTCGACCGGCAGATGAGAAGGAACTGGAGCGTTATCAGCTTAAGCTCGAAAAGGAGAAAGAAGCCTACGACAAGTGCCTCTCTCTGATCGAGAAGCACGGTCTCGACATGAACCTCATCGAAGCAGTCTTCGCCTTTGACGGCAAGAAAGTGATCTTCTTCTTCACTTCCGAGAACCGTGTCGACTTCCGCGAACTCGTAAAGGACCTCGCCGCCGCCTTCCGCGCGCGCATCGAGCTCCGCCAAATCGGCTCGCGTGACCAGGCCCGCCTTGTCGGCGGCATCGGTGTCTGCGGCCGCGAACTCTGCTGCTGCTCTTTCCTGAACCATTTCGCTCCGGTCACGCTCCGTATGGCCCGCGACCAGGGGCTCTCGCTCAACCCGACGAAGCTCAACGGTGCCTGCGGCCGCCTTATGTGCTGCCTGCAGTTTGAGAAAGAAGCCTATAACGATGCACGCAAGCGTCTGCCCAAGGTCGGACGCAAGATCCGAACCCCCCGCGGCGTCGGCATCGTAAGCGAAGTCAACCTCATCGAAGAATCCGTCTCCGTCAAGTTCATCCAGGACGATGTTCAGGAGATCGAGAAATATCCTTGGGAAGGCCTCGAACCTCTCAACTCCGACATGCGCTCCGAGACCCATGACGAGGACGGCCGTGACGGCAGAACACAGTCCTCCCGCTGCGGATCATGCGGCGGTTGCGGCGCCGCGGCCGATGGCGACATCGACGCGATCGAGGATACTGCTTCCTCCGAGGACGAGGAGTAAGCCGGCCGCTACGGTGTGGGCTTATCGAACAGTAAATCTGTTGAAATCCACCTGCCGTTGTGTAATAATCGAGTTATCAACACGAAGGGAGATATTGTATATGGCTTATGTAATTTCTGACGCATGCATTTCCTGCGGATCCTGTGCAGAAGGATGCCCCGTATCAGCAATCAGCCAGGGCGATACACAGTATAACATCGATCCTGAGGCTTGCCTCTCATGCGGAGCCTGCGAGGCTGTATGCCCCGTATCTGCGATCTCTGAGGAGTGATCTGCAGCACAAGTGTAAAGGCACTGAACGACCGGCGACGGAGCGATCCGCCGCCGGTTTTTTTATGTGCGCCCGAGTGGCTGGTTCTGCCGCTTCTGCCGCTACTGCAGCTTCTGCAGTAGCTTCTGCTTTGACAACTCTATCGACAACTATTGGGGAGAATAGTTGTCGCGTTAGTTGTCGAAGACGCTGATGTGGCAAGCTCTACACCGGCGCCCCCATATTTGTATCATCGGGAGTAACAAAATAGTGTACGAGCCTCCGGAAAGCGGGCCCAACAGGCCTCGGGTAACGATTCCGGTTACGATTTTTGGAAAACGTTACCATTTCCGTTACCAGACGGGCATTTCCGGCCTCGGGTAACGATTCCGGTTACGATTTATGGAAAACGTTACCGTTTCCGTTACCCGACGGCGATTTCAGGCCTCGGGTAACGATTCCGGTTACGATTTATGGAAAACGTTACCGTTTCCGTTACCCGACGGCGATTTCAGGCCTCGGGTAACGATTCCGGTTACGATTCTTGAAAAACGTTACCACTTTCGTTACCCGACGAGGATTTCAGGCCTCGGGTAACGATTCCGGTTACGATTTATGGAAAACGTTACCGTTTCCGTTACCCGACGGTGGCGATTTCCGGCCTCGGGTAACGATTCGGGTTACGATTCTTGAAAAACGTTACCGCTTCCGTTACCCGACGGTGATTTCTGCCCTCGGGTAACGATTCCGGTTACGATTCTTGAAAAACGTTACCACTTTCGTTACCCGACGGCGATTTCCGGCCTCGGGTAACGATTCCGGTTACGATTCCTGGAAAACGTTACCACTATCGTTACCCGACGGAAGGTGACATCAAATGAAATGAGTTGATGTTACGACGATAGCAACCACAAGAAAAGCTATACCGTCTCGACACTTCCCGAGGCAGTATGAGATAATCGCAGTGACAAAAGCAAGAGGCGGGAAGACGTGACGGACGACGGCATGATCATTGAGACAACGGTAGAAGATCTCGGAAGAGGCGGACTCAGACTGAGACAGCTCAAGGACGGTTTCAGGTTTGGGACCGACAGTGTGCTGCTTGCCTGGTTCGCGGCATCGATGGTGCGTCGCAGGAAACAGCCGGGTGCGTGCGCAATCTCAGGCGCGGGTGACGGTGCGTGCGCAAGCTCGGGCGCGGGTGAAGCTGCGGGCATGTACACGGGCGCGGGCTCGGAGACAAAGGCAGAATACCCCGGCGGCAAGAGTAGGCCCGTCAGGCTGCTGGAACTCGGGAGCGGGTGCGGCGGAGCTGCGCTTCTGACGTTGGCAAGAACAGATGAGGCAGCTCTGATGACGTTGGCAAGAACAGATGAGGCGGCTCTGATGACCATGGCAAGAACAGATGAGGCGGATCTGCACACTTGCGCCGGGACGGGCGGGGCTCGTATCGACTGTGTGGAGATCATGGAGCGTCCGTTTACTGTGCTGGAGAATAACATAAGAGACAACGGGCTCGAGAACAGGATGAGGGCGTTTAGGGCTGATATCAGGCAGTTGCCGGATGAGGTCAGGCGGAATCAGTACGATGTGGTCTTTATGAACCCGCCCTTTTTTAAGAGAAGTCAGGGGCAGGCGGTGCCGGAAGGGAAGAAAGAACGACTCGCAGGCAGGTTCGAGGAGAACGGGGGACTCGAGGATTTTGTGAGAACCGCGTCGGCGAGGCTGGTGCCGTCGGCGGGATTTGCCGTTATGGTGATGAAGTGTGAGCGGATGGCTGAGACGATGGAGCTTTATCTGAGGCATGGCCTGAAGCCCGTGAGGCTTATGACTGTTCATGATGAGGCCAACAAGAATGCGTCGATGTTCCTGATCGCCGGATTGAAGACGTCGGCTGAGGCGGAGCTTAAGGTGTTGCCGCCGCTTATCATGCATCGAAGAGATGAGAACGGTGGTATAATCGATACGGAAAAACTGACAGAGATATATAACAAGGAGCATGCGGATTGCTTTATCTGGTAGGAACACCGATAGGAAATATGGGAGACATCAGCAGGCGTGCGGAAGAAGTACTGGCGCAGGCCGATATCATTGCGTGCGAGGATACAAGGCGCACGGGGCTGCTTCTGGCGCATATCGGCGTCGAAGGTAAGCTCAGTGCTTATCACGAACACAACAAAGCATCAAAGGGCCCCATACTGATCGAAAAGATGAAGGCCGGTGCAACCGTGGCACTCGTGTCCGATGCGGGTATGCCCTCGATCAATGATCCCGGTGAGGATCTGGTCAAGCTCTGTATCGAGAACGACATAGACATATCGGTCGTTCCCGGGCCTGTCGCTGCCATCACGGCGCTCGTAATGAGCGGGCTCGATACCACTCATTTTCATTATGAGGGATTTCTGCCTTCAGAGCAGAGTGAACGTAAAAAGAGGATCGAAGAGATCAAGAAGATCAATGAGACGATAATAATCTACGAGGCGCCGCACAGGCTGACAAAGCTCCTGGCGGAATTGGTCAGTGCCGGGTTCGGAGAGAGCCGCACAGCACTCTGCAGAGAGATGACAAAGAAGTACGAGCAGGTCCTCAGGATGACGATATCCGAGGCCTCAGAATACTATAACGCCAATACGCCCAAGGGCGAATTCGTTATCTGCCTGGAGCCGGTCAAGAGAGAAGACAAGCCCGACTACAGCGAAAAAGAGACAGACGCGATGATAAGAAGACTCGCCGAGAGCGGGATGTCGACAAAAGAGATCGCGGCAGAAGTTGCTTCTGTTACAGGAAGACGCAAAAAAGAAATATACGAACATACAGTTGCCATGTTAAAATAAAAGACGATACTAACGCGGTCATTACCGCGCTCGGAGAGTGAATGATGGACGGCATGGAAGGCTTAGAGGGCGATTTTCTCAATAACAGAGAAGAGATGCTCAATCATATAGAGGGACTCGGATTCAGTGATATTAAGGATGTTATCACCGATTCGTTCCTGGGTTCCGTGGTCATTGACCCGCGCGAGGAGAGGATGTATTTCTCCGATGAGATGCAGAAGGTCCTCGGCAATGCCGCCAAGCAGGATATGCTCCTGTTGACATTCCTTCAGTTCGTTCCCGAACATATAAGGACCGAGATTTCCAATCAATATCATTCATTTATCAGGGATATGGCTCTCGGTGAGCGGGAGTATTTCACGATCGAGCACCCTATTATGAAGGGTGATATGACAGAGTATGATATCGAGGTAAGGCTTAAGGTCTTAGGTGGCGATGTTACCACGAGAGTCATCGGCGGGCTTGTTTTCGATCGTACCAGGAGCGTTGATGAGATCGCATATGATCAGCTTATTTGTTCTTCCACGAATACTTATCTTTTTACATATGACCTCCTCGAGGACCGTTGTTACCTGAGTAACAAGTTCGTCGAGGATTTTGATCTGATGGGACCGGTGATCAACCGTTTCTCACAGGAGTGCAGTAATTATCTCCAGACCGATGACATCGTTTTGCTAAGAAGAGCGCTCGGTACGTTCCTTGATACGCACGAGCCTGTTCAGGACATGATCATAAGGCTCCTGACGCCGAGCCGCGGCGAACTCTATCTGAGGCTCGGAGGATTCTCGGATGCCGACAGATACGGCAATCTCGGCGGTGACAGACGTTACGTGTCCGGCGAATGCGTGGATGTAACGGAATATATCCAGAGCGAGTCGCTGAGGGAGAACCTGATCGACGGATCTTCGGCTATCACTTTCTATGCGGACATTACTGAGGGAAGTATCTTCTTCTCTCAGAACATCAGGGACATCTATCCTGAGGCCAGAACGGAGTTCAGCGGCGATATCGTAGAGGAGCTCGCTTCACTTGTTATCCCCGAGGATAAGAAGAGATTCCGTAATGATATGCACAGAGTTGTAAATGAACCGAACTCGAAGTTTGCCATCGAGATAAGACTTGCGCTTAAGAACAACAGGACGGTGTGGATCGCGTGCCGCGGTAAGTCTTACTATGATACGGCTAAGCAGAGTGTGATAGTTGTCGGTACCGTTTTCGATCTGACACAGATGAATGAGGTCCGTGAGATAGTCGAGAAGAATGCGGCCTGTCATGAACTCACCGGACTGCCCTTAAGGGAGAAGCTCCTGCACGATGCGGGAAGGCTGCTCAGAGATCCGAACCTTCTGTCGGCTGCGCTCGTGCTCCTGGATCTGAATGACTTTAAGTCGTTTAACGACAGATACGGCCGCTCGATCGGTAACGAACTGCTGATATCGATGGCGACTATGCTCGCGAAGGATCTGCCCAAGGGCGCGCTGCTGTATCATATCGGTACGGATACTTTCGCCATTTTGTGGCCGCATGCGTCGCAGATCAAGGTTACCGAGTTCATGAACAATCTCCAGGAGAGAGGAACACAGCCTATCGAGATCAACGGCGGTGAGTATTTTGTCAACTTCAGCGTATCGGCCGCATTCTATCCGCTCAGCTCGAACGTGGATGAGCTCCTGATAAATGCCGAGATCGCGCTTCATAAGGTCAAGCAGAATAAGAAGATGAAGTATGCCATCTATTCTCCGGTCGACAAGAATGAGTTGAAGGAGAGGCTGGACTTCGAGCTTCAGATCACGCAGTGCATCCGTAATAATATGGAGAATTTCCAGATGTACTATCAGCCCTTGATCGATGCCAAGACCGGACAGCTTAACGGCGCCGAGGCACTCCTGCGCTGGCAGTCGTCCAAGGGCGAGCTGGTCAATCCCGAGAAGGTCGTTACCGCTCTCGAGAATACGGATCAGATGGGTGCCGTAAGTGAGTGGATATTAGATCAGGCGATCTCGCAGTGTGCCGCATGGATCGCTCAGGGGGCTCCGAGCGACTTCTATGTTCATATCAATGCGACAGCGGACGATCTTATCCGTAAGCATTATGCCGAGCATGTTACCGAGGTCCTCAATAACTATCGCCTTAAGCCCGAGAATATTCTTATAGAGATCACTGAGACATCACTCGTTAAGAATATGGCGGTATGCCGTAAGAATCTCCACGAGCTCCAGGATGCGAATATCCGTACCGCGCTCGATGACTTCGGTTCGGGTTATTCGTCCTTCAACTATCTGAAGGAATTGCCTGTTGATGAGATCAAGATCGACAAGAGCTTTGTTGACGATATGGATACGGTCGAGTTCAACCGTTCGTTCATCTCGGCTATTACGATGCTGGCACACTCCATCGGCAAGAAGGTCGTCGTTGAGGGTATCGAGACGGAGAGCCAGGTCGAAGCCATACGTAACATGGGAGCCGATATCTTCCAGGGTTATTATTTCGGCAAGCCTATGTCGGTATTCTCATTCTCGAATAAGTATTTCTCCTGACAGAGATCAAGCTTCTATAGTCTTACCGATCTCGATGCCGTGCTTACGGAATTCGTCGATGATGAGTTCGGATTCTGTCTCGCTTCCTGCGAGAAAATGATGTTCTTTTCCTGCTTCAACGGTGGTTACCCAGTAGCGTTTTATATGCGGATTTGACGAAGACATTTTGATCTCGTGCTTCGTGATGTGAGCGTTGCTGACTTCCGAGAGTACTCCTACATAACAGGTCTTCTTGGCGTAGACGATGTAATAGCTCATCCCTATGACGATCATGCCCTTGAAGAGCGCGTATGCACGTCCTGACATAAAGTCGGTATTGACGCGGACAGGATCTTCCTGACGCTTGGCGATCTCGAGCTTAAGATCTTCGGGACGCTTAAAAGACATATCTTCCTTGAAAGCCGACCTGCCGAAGATGATCATCAGTATCGTGACTCCGACCGTAACAGGGAAGAAGGTCCACCAGGGTAAGTCAGATTTGACATCGTGGGACTTGAGTGTGATCGCGGCAGAAGCCAAAAGGATGCAGACCGCCATTACGATCCAGACGTTTTTCTGACTTAGTAAGCGAAAAGACCTGCAGACTTCAAACATATCCCTGCCCTTCGCGATAGAAGAGACTGTTCGTATGGAGGCATCTGTGTCGTCTGACTTGCTCTCGCGAAGCTTGCGTCGGTAATAGACATTACAAAAGATTGCCATTATCGCGAAAAGAGCAGTAGTGACTATGCCCCCGATCAAGGCGGCATTTACCTTACGCTCAATGATAAATAAACCGATATTTACTGCGATCAATAAAAATACGCATATCAGAGACATACGTGCTGTATGTCGAAGAGACCTGAGTCTTTTGGCTTCAGTTTCCATGATCTTCCCCGATCCTTTTTTGTAAAAGTGTTTTGACGATTATACCACAGAGTAAAGCAAGATGAACAAATCGACGTGTGCTATAATATGCTCGGATATAAGGGAGGATAGTAATGGCATTCGTACAGGCAAAATGTGTTAACTGCGGCGGTATCCTGACCGTGGATCCTGACCTCAAGACAGCAGCTTGCCCGCACTGCGGCGTGACTTATGTTGTTGAGGATTCGATCAAATACTATAACTCGGTCACGAAGGTCGAACATCTTCATGCAGATGTAGTTAATATCGCAGATGAGAAATCGTCGGATGGACTGCTTGCCGCTGCCGATGCTTACGTTAAGATCGGTAAGTTCAAGCTTGCCCGCGACAAATACGAGCAGGCGACGGCACTGGCGCCTCAGAATTGGCGCGGTTGGTGCGGGCTGATAGTCTCTGTTACCCACAACTTCGAGAAAAGGATACAGTCAAGGGGCACGCTCATGACGCTGGAAGATTATGCCCGGTCGGCCGAAGCCTTCTCGACAGACGGGGAGTGTAACAGGCTCATCAAGCGGTACAAGGAATATGAGGCTGCTCAGAGGGATCTGAATAAAAAGGAGATATCTGAGCTTCGCGATTCGATAGACAAGACCGACAATAAGCTTAAGGCCCTCGGCATATCAGAGAGAGACTGTCGATCTTCGATCGAACAGGCCCATGTCGACAAGGGGGTAATGGAGAATAAGATCAGCGATATCCGTCATGGTGCCGTAAGACCGGTAAGTCGGGCCGTTATAAGTGCGGACATCATTGTCAGTATCTTTCTTAAGATCTTCATTAAAGGTCTGTTGGGTCTTAAGGCGCTTGTTCTGCTGCCGGCAGTATCGCTTGCCGGAGTTTTGATCCATTCACATGTCTCGGAGCATAAGCTCGTTCGCGCTCTTCGGGAGATCGACGGCAATCTGCCACAGTGGTCAACGTCCGCCGATTCCATAAAGAAGGACAGGATCAGCCTCGAGCACGAGAAAGAATCTCTGTTGGAGACTCTTAAGGCGTACGAGTAAGTCTTTCGAAAGGCAATCGTCCGGGCGGTCTGCATCCTTCTATAGATGTTTTAGTATCTTGAGTTGTTAATGACAAAAAACTACCCTTTGACAAACGACACAGAAACGACACTGTCAAGGAGGATTCTTATTGCCGTTTTGTTGTCGTTCGGGCTTTGAGAGGGTGTTTTCGGCCGAACGACACGGAAACGACAATGCCTGGCAGGGAATCCGTTGTCGTTTTGTTGTCGCTCGGGCGTATGGTGTTATAATTAAAACAGCTATAGGCACACAGAATTTTATATTGAAGATGTTACTGTATACCGTCTGTCCGGGAATGAACCCTGGTTGTGTTATGATCTTGATGCCTTGGAAGTTGAGATCTATGCAGAATATGATAAATGGTATGAGGAGACTTTCGGTGAACCATCTCCCGGTTGTAATGGATATGGGATCACCAGAGTCGGCGTCAGAGACATCAGAGATAATCTTGAACCTTCGAGTAGTACAGATTATACAAGCCACTGAATCTTGTGACACGATCACACGCAAACAAATGTTTCTTTTTGCCGGGATTAATGTTACAATCACAGTCTGAGATCTTACCATAAACGGTAGGCGGTTTGGCCTCTATCCCCGAAGGGAGATAGGAGGTGATGCTTATGAGTGATTATGAGATACTGAGCCTTGTGCTCACTGTTGATCTTCTGATCGTTTCAGTTATAGCACTTTGTCTTAAGGGCAAAGATTAAGCCGCCCCGACCAAGGATAACGGCTTAATTATCTTTATCCTGAGGCCAACCGTCGACCGGTAAGGTCTCCCTGTACCTCAATTTTAACATCATAGATTTTAAGCGTCAAACAAAGAATCTTAATCTGCGTTTTGATGTATAATTATGTATATCCGTCCCGGGGAGGCGTCTTTATGAGATCTCGAAAGTTTATATGCGCATTACTTACAGCCGCGTTCATCGTCGGTTCGTTTGCATTCTCATCCGGCTCGAAAGTCGCATCTCTTGATCCCGCATCCACGACCGTCAACGCTGCATCGTTCAACGAGCAGGGAGTGACGGACTTTGTTACCAGACTTTACGATATCTGTATCGGCAGAGCACCCGATGCAGCAGGACTCGCAGACTGGACAGGCCAGCTTAAGAACGGCAAGGCAACAGGCGTATCAGTTGCATACGGATTTATCTTCTCTCAGGAATTCCAGAACAAAGGCTATACCAACGATGAGTATGTAGAGATCATGTATAACGCCTTCTTCGGCAGAGCATCAGATCCCGACGGTAAAGCCAACTGGCTTAGTGCCATGAACTCAGGTATGACAAGGGAAGAACTCTTCTTAGGCTTTGCCAACTCAGTCGAGTTCTTTAATCTCTGTAAGACATACGGTATTACTGCAGGATGTCATGTATTAGGTAAGGACTATCAAAAGGTAGCAAAGATCAATCTCTTTGTAGAAAGGCTCTACAATATAATCCTAAGCCGTCCCTGTGATCAGGCAGGCATGATCGATTGGTCCACAAGGCTTGCCAACAAAGAGATAAGCGGAGCTCAGGCCGCTTACGGCTTTATCTTCGGTGACGAATACAGAAATAAGAACAGATCTGATTCAGACTTCCTGGAAGATCTCTATAATGCCTTTATGGGCAGAGCATCTGATCAGGGCGGAAAAGCATACTGGCAGAACCAGATCAACATTGGAAGGACAGACAGGGATATCTTTAACGGCTTTACCGGTTCTCAGGAGTTTATTGCTATCTGCAATGACTACGGAATCGATAAGGGCGGAGATATAACGACCGGTCAGACATCTGCCAGAGCAGGCAGAGCTAACCCTACTACACCTAGCGTTCCTACAGGAACAACAGGTACAGGAACTGGAACACCCGCACCCACTGAAGCTCCCGCTCCTACGGCTACTCCTACACCCGAGCCTGAGCCCG
>CAMODL010000025.1:0-22681 GCA_946611435.1 uncultured Clostridia bacterium | reverse complement strand
TAAGGAAAAGGAGGAATTTAATCATGGCATTATTTGAATCATATGAGAGAAGAGAACCCCAGATCCTTGCTTGCCTTAAGGAGTATGGAATCTCATCTATTGAAGAGTGTAAGGAGATCACGGAAGCAGCTGGTCTTGATGTTTATCATCTGATCGAGGGCATTCAGCCTATCTGCTTCGAGAACGCTAAGTGGGCATATACAGTAGGTGCTGCTATCGCTATCAAGAAGGGCTGCCGCAAGGCTTCTGAAGCTGCTGCAGCTATCGGTGAAGGTCTCCAGGCTTTCTGCATCCCCGGTTCTGTTGCTGATACACGTAAGGTTGGTCTTGGTCACGGTAACCTCGGCAAGATGCTCCTTGAGGAAGACACAGAGTGCTTCGCATTCCTCGCAGGTCACGAATCTTTCGCTGCAGCTGAGGGTGCCATCGGTATTGCCGAGAAGGCTAACAAGGTTCGTCAGAAGCCTCTGAGAGTTATCCTTAACGGTCTCGGTAAGGATGCTGCTCAGATCATCTCCAGAATCAATGGCTTTACATTTGTAGAGACAAAGTATGATCCTTATACAAATACTGTCGAGGAAGTATCCAGGAAGTGCTATTCCAAGGATCCCGAGTCTCCCAGAGCTAAGGTTAACTGCTATGGAGCTAATGATGTATGTGAGGGTGTAGCTATCATGTGGAAGGAGAATGTTGATGTTTCCATCACAGGTAACTCCACTAACCCTACAAGATTCCAGCATCCTGTTGCAGGTACATATAAGAAGGAGAGACTTGAGGCCGGTAAGAAGTACTTCTCCGTTGCTTCTGGCGGTGGTACAGGAAGAACACTTCACCCTGATAACATGGCTGCAGGTCCTGCTTCCTATGGTATGACAGATACAATGGGCCGTATGCACTCCGATGCTCAGTTTGCAGGTTCTTCTTCTGTTCCTGCTCACGTTGAGATGATGGGTCTTATCGGTGCCGGTAACAACCCGATGGTTGGTATGACAGTTTCTACTGCTGTTTCCATTGAGGAAGCTGCTAAGGCAGGCAAGTTCTGATAATAATCAGTAATATTCCAATAGCCGCGGTCTTATAGATCGCGGCTATTATTATCTCTTTTTGTTACTACAAAACATATTTAGTTTGATATACTTTATCTATACCATTTACAGGAGGTATCTATATGGGACTTATTATCTCACTCGTTATTGCAGGTGTGTGCGGCTGGCTCGCAGGAATGCTTATGGGCAGTTCTTATCCTTGGTACATTAATGTTATCATCGGTCTTGTCGGCGGTGCTATCTTCAGCTTTTTGCTTGGCGGATTCATCATCGGCGGCATCGTCGGTAACATAATCGGCGGCGTTATCGGCTCCTGCCTCGTGCTTTTTATCGTAAAGCTCGTGAAGAAGTGATGACATAAGGTAAACAAAACTGATTAAAAGGGGATGTCTCAATAGTGATTAGATTCACTTGGGGCATCCCTTTAATTATGCAAAACTTGACCGGTATCTATTCAGAAACCTTACATATCAACCTTCAAGATATCTGCTCACAACTTCAGGTGATGGGCCACCGGTAACCATTCGTTTATTAACACAAGTCTCGAGCGAGATAGCATCATATACATCATCTTCTATAAGATCCGAGAACTGCTTGAATTCATCAAGAGAGAGCTTCTCAAGTGAAGTGTTGTGCTCAATGCAATAATGAACGAGTTTTCCCGAGATCTCGTGAGTAGAACGGAAAGGTATTCCTTTACGTACAAGATAGTCAGCAAGATCTGTTGCATTCGTGAATCCGCCCAAAGCAGCAGCTTTCATGTTGTCCTTGCGTATCGTCATTGTCTTCATCATGCCCGTGAAGGGAGGAAGGACCCCTTTTATTGTATCTATAACATCGAAAATGGCCTCCTGAACTTCCTGCATATCCTTGTTATAAGTAAGAGGCAGTCCCTTCATAATAACGAGAAGTGAGATCAGGTCGCCGTATACACGCCCAGTCTTACCACGGGTAAGCTCGGCAACATCGGGGTTCTTCTTCTGCGGCATCATTGAAGACCCTGTGGAATAGGCATCGTCCAATTCGTAGAACTTGAATTCCTGTGATGCATAGAGGATGATCTCTTCACTCATTCGGGAAAGGTGCATCATAAGGATAGAGACAGCTGATGCAAAATCTATTGCAAAGTCACGATCAGCTACTCCGTCAAGCGAGCACATAGTAACACCGCTCATACCGAGTTCTTCTGCAACGGACTCTCTGTCCAGAGGATATGTCGTACCGGCCAATGCTCCGGAACCCAAAGGGGAGATATTTGCTCTTGCGGCAGCCTGTTCGATCCTCTCTCTGTCACGCTTAAACATCTCGATATATGCTGTCAGATAATGAGCATATGTGATTGGCTGAGCTCGCTGAAGGTGAGTATATCCCGGCATATAAGTTGTAAGATGCTGCTTTGCAATATCGGTTATCGTCTCGATCAGTTCATCGAGGAGCTCGGTAACTTCGATAGCTTCATCGACAAGATATAGCCTTTGATCAAGGGCTACCTGGTCATTACGTGAGCGGCCTGTATGGAGTCTCTTGCCTGCGTCTCCGATCCTGGAAGTCAATTCTTCCTCGATAAACATATGGATATCTTCTGCATCAGAGTCAAATGTAAGCTTGCCGCTCTCAATATCAGCCTTAATGGAAAGAAGACCTTCTCTAATGTCATCTGCATCCTTCTGACTGATGATGCCCTGACGAGCAAGCATAGCAGAATGTGCTATGGAGCCTTCTATGTCCTGAGCGTACATTCTCGAATCAAAAGGAAGGGAAGAGTTATAGTCGTTTACGGTCTTATCTGTTGCTTTCTCAAAGCGTCCTGCCCACATTTTCTTAGCCATATTTTTACTCCTTTGTATAGTCAGGATCAATCCTTACCAATTCGGTTAATGCCTTGTTCCTGTAATTCAGATCTTCACGGAGAGTAAAGCCCATTTTCTCCCAGAAGGCGTTTCCGCCTTCATTCTTCTTGAAAGCGACAAGTAACACCTTGTTAATACCCTCTTTCTTTAAGGCTTCGAGGCCCAATTCCACAAGTCTTGCGCCAATGCCATATCTTCTGTAATCAGGCGATACGCAAGCATGTTGGATTATTCCTCGTCTTCCGTCATGACCACATAATAACACACCAATTACATTTCCATCACATACGGCGACAAAAGAAGTTGAAGGATTACGCGTAAGATACTTCTCTATACCTTCACGGGAATCATCTTTGTCATTTAAGCCGTTGCCGCATTTAAGCCAGAGATCATATGCCGGCTCATAGTCTTCAATTGTCATTAGTCTATAATCAATCTGCATTGCAACTCACCTCAGATTCTTGTGAAGAAACACATACATTTTGTATCGAAAAGCGGCTGTCTCAAATGAATTGAGGCAGCCGCATCCTAAACCGTATTCAGATCTTATCAAAGAAGACCGTTCTTCTTCTTCATCTGTGCAACAACCTTCATAGGCAGACCGAAGCAGTTGATAAATCCGCCTGCATCAGCCTGGTTATAAACATCCTCAGCCTCAAAAGTAGCGATCTCTTCGTCATAGAGAGAATAGGGAGAAGTAGCACCGGCAGGAGTGCAGTTACCCTTGTAGAGCTTGAGCTTGACTTCACCGGTAACAACCTTCTGAGTCTCATCAACGAAAGCGGAGAGTGCCTCACGGAGAGGGTGGAACCACTGACCATAGTATACGAGCTCAGCAAACTTCTGAGCTACAAGATCCTTGTAGTGGAGAGTATCACGCTCAAGAGTCAGGAGCTCGAGCTCTCTGTGAGCAGCATACATGATAGTTCCACCGGGAGTCTCATATACGCCGCGGCTCTTCATGCCGACAAGACGGTTCTCTACGATATCTGCGATACCGACACCGTTGGCGCCTGCAACCTTATTGCAGTACTTGAGCATCTCAACAGGGGAGAGCTTCTGGCCGTCAACTTCAACGGGGATACCCTTCTCGAACTTGAAAGTAACATATGTAGGTTTGTCAGGAGCCTTCTCGGGAGATACCATGAGCTCAAGGATCTTATCAAGGTCAGGCTCATTGGCAGGATCCTCAAGATCCATACCCTCATGAGAGAGGTGCCAGAGGTTCTCATCCTTGGAGTAATTGTTTTCCTTAGTAACTGGTACCGGAATACCACGAGCCTCAGCATAATCAATTTCCTCGGATCTGGACTTAATGTCCCAAACACGCCAGGGAGCGAGGATCTTCATCTCAGGAGCGAGAGCCTTGATCGTAAGCTCGAATCTTACCTGGTCGTTACCCTTACCGGTAGCACCGTGAACAATGGTCGTGCAGCCTTCCTTACGAGCGATCTCAACCATCTTCTTGGCGATTACGGGACGAGCGAAAGAAGTTCCGAGAAGGTACTTGCCTTCATAAACAGCGTTTGCCTTAAGTGTAGGGTAGATATAATCAGTAATGAACTCTTCGGAGATATCTTCGACATAGCACTTGGAAGCACCACACTTAAGAGCCTTCTCCTTAAGGAATTCTTCGTCAACGCCGATTCCGACTTCGCCGGCCATAGCGATAACTTCGCAATCATAGTTCTCGAGAAGCCAGGGAATGATAATAGATGTATCAAGTCCGCCGGAATAAGCAAGTAAAAATTTTTCTTTAGCCATAGGGCACCTCCGAATGAATAATTATGCAATATCTTGTATAAACAATACAAATATACACTTGAGTCATTGACTCGTCAACAACAATTTTTATTTTATAGCAGCACGATCAAAGTACAAGCCCAAATTTGAATATAAGTATATTAATTATTTGTATATTTCTACATTTATAAACTCTTGTATGATCCTATCGAAAAATATACAATTAGTGTGCAAATAAAGAAAGAAGGTATTTCTTATGTCTGACTTTAACCAGAAATTGAATGAACTCAATAATACTGCTGATTACACAGCTCAGCAGGACAGCATGGATGTTGATAAGAATCGTCTGTTCTGTATCCTTTGTTATATCGGTATCCTTGTTCTTATTCCTATGTTTGCAGGCGATAAGAATTCTCGTTATACAAGATTTCATACAAGCCAGGGATTTACGCTCTTTGTATGTGAGGTTTGCTGTTCTATCGTCTTCGGTATCCTCGGTCTCATCCCGGGTGTCAGGATCGTCAGCATTATCCTCAGTTCTGTCGTAGGTCTCTGCTGGTTTATCCTTATGATCATAGGAATCGTTAATACTTATAACGGTAATGCCAAGGAACTTCCTGTTATCGGGAAGATCCATCTTCTTAAGTATTGATCAGAAGGTGATCTGATGTCATATCCAATGATCGAGAGTGCCCTCGGTGACACTTACTATTATGATGGAGAATTGATCTCGGCAGGTTCCCGTAAAGCATTGGCTTTACGGGAACCTACTGATGAGGTTACTTATTACGAGACGATCAGGCTTAAAGATTCTGTTATGCTTTACGTCGAGGACCATCTCGCGAGGCTCGAGCGTTCTGTAAAAGGAATTGAAGCATTCGAAGTGAATAAGAAGGCGATACTCGATGCCTGCATCTTTTTTCTTGATAATTGCGGATATAATACTGATTCCGGCAATCTGAGGATAGTTCTTACTGCCAATCATCTGCTGATCCATATTTGTGAAGCAAATATCCCGTCAAAAGAGCTTTCCCGTAACGGTATAGTGACTTCTATCCTTAACTGGGAAAGGGTAGATCCGAATATCAAGGTGTTCAGAGGCGACTATAAAAAGGCTGTTGCTGAGACTTTTGCCAAGGAAGGACCTGAAGGGGTTCCGTATGAAGTCCTGCTTACAGACAGGGATAATAAGCTTTATGAGGGGTCTAAGTCTAATCTCTTTGTTATCGTAAATGATACGGTCTATTCGGCCCCTGATGACAAGATCCTTATCGGTATAACGCGTAACCGGGTAATGGATTCCCTCAAGGCATCAGAAGCCGCACTCAGTATTGGTACTTTTACTTTGAACGAACTTAAAGAGCTTAAGAAGACTTCTCAAGTCGCCATATTTGTATCCAGTACACCTTTTGACATTCTGCCTGTCAGAATGGTCGACGATGTGGTTTTTGATTCAGGCGATAATCTGCTTCTCCGCAGGATCGCCGATTCCTATAATACGGCCACGGAGCAATATATCTCACGGGCTAAACACGGCTATAACATTTAATTGGAGGCGATATAAATGGAAAAGAAGAGCGGTAAAGTGTCGGTTACGACCGAGAACATTTTTCCGGTAATAAGACAATGGCTTTATTCTGATCGGGACATCTTTATAAGAGAGTTAGTCTCAAACTGTGCTGATGCCATTGCTAAGTTTAAGAGGCTTGTTCAGTTAGGTCAGGCTCACGCACCTGAGAATGAAGAATACAAGATAAATGTGATTTTCGATGACGATTCCAAGACGATCGTATTTGAAGATAACGGTATCGGCATGACAGCAGAAGAGGTTGAGAAGTACATCAATCAGATCGCTTTCTCCGGCGCTATGGACTTTGTAACCAAGTATCAGGAACAGTCAACGGATAAGTCCGGCATAATCGGTCACTTCGGTCTCGGATTCTATTCAGCATTTATGGTTGCCGATAAAGTTACTATAGATACTAAGAGTTATATTGACGGTGAGCAGGCCGTAAGATGGATCTCCGAAGACGGTATGGATTATGAACTATCTGATTCCGACAGAGAAGGCAGAGGTACTTCGATCACGCTCGAATTCTCGGATGAAGCTAAGGAGATCTTTGATTCAGCAACGGTAAGGATGACACTGCGCAAGTATTGCTCCTTTGTACCCGCTGATATTTACTTTGTTGATAAGAAAGCTGACAGACTTCACGAGGAAGCAGAGGAGAAGAGGCGTAAGGAAGCTCTCGAGAAGGGTGAAGAATTTAAGCCCAACGATATGCCCTATGTTCCGATCAATAATAAGGAGCCGTTATGGCTTAAGAAGCCCTCTGAATGTGAGGATAAAGATTATATCAGCTTCTATCACAGTGTTTTTAACGACGGAAGAGACCCTCTGTTCTGGATCCATCTCAATATGGATTATCCGTTTACTTTACAGGGAATACTCTATTTCCCCAAGACTGATAATGTATATCAGTCCCTCGAGGGAAGGATCAAGATCTACAATCATCAGGTCTTTGTTGCAGATAATATCGAAGAGATCATCCCTGATTTTCTCTTCCTGCTTCAGGGCTGTCTTGACTGTTCCGATCTGCCTCTTAATGTATCGAGATCTGCTCTTCAGCAGGATGATTACGTTAAGAAGCTCTCCGGTCACATAATCAAAAAGGTATCCGATAAGCTCGGAGAACTCTTTAAGAAGGACCGTGAATCCTATGAGAGCTACTGGTCAGACATATCTGTCTTTGTTAAATACGGCATGATGAAGGAAGAGAAGTTCTACGATAAGGTCAAGGATATCTGCCTGTTTAAGACTATCGACAGCAAGAAGATGACAATGGCAGAACTCACATCCGATAAAAAACAGGTAAGATATACTACAGACGCAGCTTCTCAGGCAGCCTATGTTAAGATGGCCGCTGACGACGGATATACTGTTGTAATCCTTGATGAAGAGATCGACAATAACTTCATTTCATTCCTCGAGTATAAATATCCCGACATCAGGTTTAAGAGAGTTGATGCCGAATTGACCGGCGAGGATTCGGATGCTGACACAAAAGATAAGCTTCAGACTTTCTTCCGCGCGGCTCTTTCCGACGATAAGATCGATGTCTTTGCCAAAGCTATGGGTGAGAATACCATGCCCGCTCTTATCAGAGAGACAGAAGAGAGCAGAAGGATGCATGAGATGCGTAAGCAGTATGAGCAGTTCGCCCGTATGTCTGCAAAAGAGGGAGAAGATCCTTATGCCAAACTTGACGAGATGTTCCCGATCAAGCAGGAACTTGTTGTTAATACTGACAGTCCGGTAATCCGCGAGCTTCAGGCTGCAGAGTCAATGGGAACTCGTAAGGAAGACTGCGACAGGCTTGCAAGACATATCTATGATCAGGCAAGACTTGCTCACGGGTCACTTGACAGTGAAGGTCTTCAGAGGTTCCTTGAATACAATTCGGAAGTAATGAAGAAAGCATTCGAGAAATAAGATCATTAGTATATAATTAAGTACATATCCAATAAAGAGGAGATTCTCTATGCAGGTTCGCAGAGTATTATCAGAAAAGAAGCCGGCATTCGCCGTAGAAGCCAAAGGTATCTTGCACGATGTCAGTGCAGATCTCGAGATCACGACACTTGTAAACGTTCGGGTTATCAATCGATATGATATCTCGGGTATTACGGATGAAGAGTATGAGAATGCCAAGACTGTAGTCTTCTCCGAGCCGCCTGTCGATGATGTCTATGATGAGACCGTAGACTTATCTGACAGTTGCTATGTCCTGATAATCGAGGCTCTGCCCGGTCAATATGATCAGAGAGCTGACTCTGCTGCACAGTGTGTACAGTTCCTTACCCAGAAGGAGAGACCTCTCGTTAAGACTGCCAGGATCATTGCGTTCTACGGCGGTCTTACCGATGAACAGAAGGAGAAGATAAAGAATTATCTCATCAATCCCGTAGAGTGCCGTGAAGCTTCTCCTGAGAAGCCCGAGACACTTGAAGATGTATATGATATTCCTACTGAAGTTGAGACAATTACAGGCTTCATAGATATGGATGATAAGGCTTTGTCCGAGCTTCGTGCATCAATGGGACTTGCAATGAGTGAAGCCGATATCGAGTTCACAAGAGACTTCTTTAAAGAGATCGACAGAGACCCTACAGTTACAGAGATCCGCGTCCTTGATACTTACTGGTCAGATCACTGCCGTCATACGACTTTCCTTACAGAACTTACTGATATAACTTTCGATGGAGATGATGAACTCACATCTGACATCAAGGCTACATTTGAAGATTATCTGAATAATCGTAAGGAGCTTTACGGTGACAGGCTTGAACAGAAGCATATCTGTCTTATGGATGTTGCCACGCTTGCCATGAAGAAGCTCAAGAAGGAAGGTAAGCTTGCCGATCTCGATGAGTCTGAGGAGATCAATGCCTGCTCGATCAAGATAAGGATTCAGGTTGACGGTGAGGATAAAGATTATATCTTTATGTTCAAGAATGAGACTCATAATCATCCTACTGAGATCGAGCCTTTCGGCGGTGCTGCTACGTGTCTCGGCGGTGCGATCAGAGACCCTCTGTCGGGCAGATCCTATGTTTATCAGGCCATGAGAGTTACAGGTGCCGGCGATCCTACGGTTCCTGTATCAATGACGCTTAAGGGTAAGCTTTCACAGAAGAAACTGGTCAGGACAGCAGCCGCCGGATACAGTTCTTACGGTAACCAGATCGGACTTGCAACAGGTCTCGTTGATGAGATCTATCATCCGGGTTATATCGCCAAGAGAATGGAGATCGGTGCTGTTGTAGGTGCTGCTCCTGCCGAGAATATCGTTCGCGAGAGACCCGCTGCAGGTGATATCGTTATCCTTCTCGGCGGCCGTACGGGACGTGACGGTATCGGTGGTGCTACCGGTTCATCCAAGGCACATGATACAAAGTCTGTCATTACTTGCGGCTCTGAAGTTCAGAAGGGCAATCCGCCTACTGAACGTAAACTTCAGAGGTTATTCCGTAATCCGGATGTTACAAGGCTTATCATCAGATGTAACGACTTCGGTGCCGGCGGTGTATCCGTTGCTATCGGAGAACTTGCAGCAGGACTTCTTATTGATCTTGATAAGGTTCCGAAGAAGTATGAGGGCCTTGACGGTACTGAGATCGCTATTTCCGAGTCTCAGGAGAGAATGGCTGTTGTCGTTCACCCCGGCGACGTTGAGAAGTTTATGGAATATGCTGCCATCGAGAATCTTGAAGCAACCGTAGTCGCTACAGTAACAGAAGAGCCTTCCATGAAGATGGTATGGAATGGTAAGACTATCGTTGATCTTCCAAGAAGCTTTATCGATACAAACGGTGCAAAGCAGTTTGCCAAGGCTGAAGTTACAGCTCCTGATCTTAGTAATATCTACCTTGATTCAGTTCATCCGGGATTCTCCGACAATGATTTCAAGAGTTCAATGTCCAATGTCCTTAATTCGCTTGACGGTTGTTCACGTAAGGGACTGGAACAGCGTTTCGATTCAACTATCGGTGCTTCAAGTGTGATCATGCCTTACGGTGGTCTCTATCAGAATTCTCCTGAAGAAGGCATGGCCTGCAAGATCCCTCTTGATAAGGGAACAACAAAAGACTGTTCTGTTATGGCATATGGTTTTGATCCGTACTTCACAGAGTGGAATCCTTATGCAGGTTCTTATCATGCAGTAGTTGAGTCATTGTTAAGACTTCTCTGTATGGGAGTTGATCCTCTCTCTGCGAGGTTGACCTTCCAGGAGTATTTCGAACGCATGGGTGAGCCTTCTTCCTGGGGCAAGCCGCTTCAGGCACTTCTCGGTGCTTATCGTGCACAGCTTGACTTCGGTACAGCCTCAATAGGCGGTAAGGACTCAATGAGCGGAACATTCAATGATATCCATGTTCCTCCGACACTTGTATGCTTTGCCGTCGGCATGACGACGACTGATAAACTTATAACAGCAACACTTACGGCTCCTGGACAGAAACTGTATCTGATCAAGTGTGCCCGTAACGGTAAGGGGTATTATAAGAAGGATCATGTTTTACGTGTCATCAAGGCTGTAAAAGAGTTACAGGCGAGGGGACAGGTAAAGAATGCAGCCGTTGTAAGGTCCGCAGGTGTAGCCGCCAGAGTAGCGCAGATGTGCTTCGGTAATGCATTAGGCTTTGATTTCTCGGACAAGATCGCGATCAAGGATCTGTTCTCCAGATCTCTCGGTTCCGTTATCGTTGCAATTGCCAATGACAGTAATGCGATCGACAAGGTAGAGATGGCAGGCGGCGTATTCCTCGGTAAGACTAACGATCAGGGCAAGTTCACTTACGGTGACAGTTCTATCGATGCCGGTGCCGCACTTCTGAGCTTTGAAGGTAAGCTTGAGCCGATCTTCCCGACACATGCGGCTTCCGCTTCAATGCCGACTGTCATTAAGCCTTTTGTATCCGAGAAGACATTCAAGTCTGCTCCCAATGTGCTTACCGGTAAGAAGCCTAAGGTCATCATACCTGCTTTCCCGGGAACTAACTGCGAGATCGATGCTGCAAGGGCTTTCGATAGAGCCGGTGCAGAGGCTGAGATATTTGTTATCCGTAACCGTGATCAGAAAGATATCACCGAGTCCCTTACGACTCTTGCCGATAAGATCGGTCAGAGTAACATAATAATGTTGCCCGGCGGTTTCTCTGCCGGTGACGAACCTGAAGGATCCGGCAAGTTCTTTGCTGCCGCATTCCGTAATCAGTATGTTACTGAGGCTGTAAGAGATATGCTGTTTAAGAGGGACGGACTCATGCTCGGAATCTGTAACGGTTTCCAGGCACTTATCAAGTTAGGTCTCCTGCCTTACGGTGATATCAAGGAACTGAACAGCGATTCTCCTACGCTGACTTTCAACAATATCGGAAGACACCAGAATAATTATGTAAGGACTATGATCATGTCCGATAACAGCCCATGGCTCAGTAAAGTAAAGCCCGGTGAGGTTTACAGCATACCGATCTCTCACGGTGAAGGTCGTTTTGCTGCATCTCCCGAACTCGTTTCCGAGCTTGCTTCTAACGGACAGATCGCCACATGTTATGTTGATACGGATAATCTTGCTTCTTCCGAGACAGAATTCAATCCTAACGGTTCCATAGCCGCTATCGAGGGTATACTGTCGCCTGACGGAAGGATCCTCGGTAAGATGGGTCACAGCGAGCGTTATGAGCCTGATCTTTGCAAGAATATCCCGGGTAACAAGGATCAGTTGATCTTCGAGTCCGGAGTAGCATATTTCAACTGACGTCTATGACGAGAGACAGAGTAGTCAGTATACTTGATTCCAATGAGATTCTGCCCAAAAAGATCTTTGGGCAGAATTTTCTGTGTAATGACGAACTGTGTGAGATGATCGCCGATGAGACTTTGGAAGACAGTGGAGGACCTGTTCTCGAGATAGGGCCGGGCATCGGAGCGGTAACAGAACACCTTGCGTATAAGTCATCAGATGTTACTGCTATAGAGATCGATAAGGAACTGGCTTCGTACCTTACTGATTCTCTCGATAATAGAGCACGGATAATCTGTAGCGATTATCTGAAATTATCGTCGACTGATTATGAAGCAGAACGATACATGTCAGCAGTAAGCAACATACCATATTATGTTACTACGCCGATAATCGTTAAGATGATAACCGAGCTGGTTAATGCCAGAACGATCGTTTATATGGTAGAGAAAGCCGCATTAGACAGGATCCTTGCGACTCCGGGCTCCAAACAATACGGCCCGCTGTCGGTACTGGTGTCCCTGTTCGGTTCGTGTAGAGTCCTTACAAACGTTGGTCCGGAATCTTTTTATCCGGCACCGCATACAGTTTCTTCAGTGATCAAACTGACAGCTGATCCGAATAAGAGAGAGCTGGATCAGGAGTTCGCATCTTTTCTTGAGGCATGTTTCAGTCAAAGACGTAAAAAGTTGACCAATTCACTTAAGGTTTATTCAACAGAGCATGGTCTTACAGGCCTTAATGATCTACTTGATGCTATCGGACTCGGTACTGATGTAAGAGCTGAGGATATAGTTCCGACAGGCTTCATGGACCTGTATCTCAGTTGGGCGCATAAATGATATAATAGTCAGGTAAGAATTACAGATCATCTTCAGGACTGTGGATGATACGGAGATCGGATATGAAAAAGACCAATTCTAACAGTATTATGCAGAGGTATTCGTCGACCAGACGTGTTAAGCGTAAGGGTAATAATGATGATTTGCCCTTGATGACTACATATGAACAACGATACAAGGGTCCCAGCATGACACGCGAGCTTACGGCCCCCAAGCCGGCGCAGACTCTTGACGAGAAGATAGAAGCCCGTAATCAGAAGAATGAGAATCAATACAAAGATCCTTCAGAGGGAAGAGTATCCGTTGAGATAGGCGGTAATCGTTACCTTCTCGGTTCAACGGATGATGTCAGCGCGGCGAGGATCAAGAGGATCGCTGCCAGAGCTAATTCGATAATCAACGATACTAAGGAATCTAATCCCGGGCTTACCAATTCCAAGATCAATATACTTGCATTGGTAGATGCCTGTGATCGCCTTGTTACACTTGAAGATGAGAACAGTACTCTTAAGACAGAGATCTTATACAGAGATCAACAGGAGAGGATCGCCAGACAGAATCATCCTGTTGAACCTACTCCTATGGAAAAACTCGCAGAGGAGAGCTCACTGACCGATGACTATGTCTCCGATTGAACTTCTTGCTCCAGCCGGTTCTCTCGACATCCTGAAGAGTGCCGTTGATGCCGGCGCCGATGCCGTATATGCAGGAGTCGGTGTGTTTAATGCAAGGATGAATGCCTCTAATCTTACTGAAGACGAGTTACGTGATGGATGTCTTTATGCGCACAGACGCGGCTCAAAAGTATATCTGACACTTAATACACTTATCAATTCATCTGAAATGGATGAAGCTGTTAATATCGCATCATATTCTTATGATGCGGGCGTTGACGGAATACTTGTCCAGGACATAGGACTGGCTGTCAAGCTTCATGAACTGTATCCATCTATTCCTCTTCATGCCAGCACTCAGATGAATGTCTTCTCTGAAGACCAGTTTGCCGAACTGGCTTCGATCGGCATCCGCAGAGTAGTCCTGCCAAGAGAATTGTCATTAGATGAGATAAAGCGCAGATGCAAGATCGCTTCGGAATATGGTATAGAGACGGAAGTCTTCGTTCACGGAGCCGTATGTGTCTGTTATTCCGGCCTTTGTCTCTACAGCAGCATGAATAAGAGCGGTACAAGAAGCGGCAATCGCGGTATGTGCGCACAGCCCTGCAGACAACAATATTCATTAAGTTTCGATGGCATTGATCTTAAGAAAGGTCATCTTATCTCTCCAAAGGACCGTTCGGCCCTCAGGTATATTTCATCTCTTATTGAAGCCGGCGTATCATCTCTTAAGATAGAAGGTAGGATGAGAGATAGATCCTATGTAACGACTGTCGTGGATTCCTATCGCAGGATTATCGATGCTTCAAATGACGGATCTGTATCAAGGGGAGAAATAAGAAAGATCGAGAATGATCTTCTGATCAATTTCAACAGAGGCGGAAGCTTTACTTCTCAGTACCTGACCGGGCATAAACCTGATGATATGCTCTCAGGAGAATATGTCGGGAAATATGGTCTCAGACTCGGTAAGATCACAAGGACTGATAAAAAGCAGGGTATCATAGAATTCACATTCAACAGTGAGTATCCTGTTCCTTCCAAAGGGGATTATCTGTCGATCAGAGAGAATGATAATGAGCTGTTCTCCTTTCCTGTCGGTAAGATCCACGAAGCGCCCGGAAAACTTGTTATCAAAGGCCTTCATCCCGATTCGATAGCCGCGATAAAGGGAAGCCCGGATGTCTATCTTATGAACCATGACACAGTAAAGCTTGGTAAGAACAATATCAGGAAGACGCCCGTAAAGATCGTTTTAACGGTAAGTGATAATGCCGTAGAAGCTGAAGCAATCGTTACCGAAGGGATTAACAAAGATGTCACAGGGAACTATGAAATCCTTCTTGACAGCGGTTTTGACGGGAAGGCAGTTCCGAGAGACCGTATAATCGAACAGTTATCCAAGACGGGAGATACGCCATACAGAGTAACTGAAGTTGTTTTCGATAAATATGAAGATGTACATTGTCCGATAAGTCTGATAAACGAACTCCGAAGAGGCTTAACTGATGATCTGACTTCATCGATCGACTATGAACGTGAACACACATGTATACGTGAGTTCGTTGCACCTAAGCGTAAAGAAGAGCCTTCGAACGCCGGCACGATCAAGACATTGTATTATTTCCCGTCTGTTAGAGCCGTTAAGGGCGATCTAAGGCGTGATTCCGATATCTATGCTTTCAGTCTTTATGATCTTGTGATCAAGGACAACCGTGAACGGATCTACGGTTTTATGGAGAATAACAAAACATCGATAATACTGGTTCTACCGGATGCCTATCATGATAAGCTCAACGACGTAGTAAACAGGGCTGATCGTGAGCTTAAAGAGAACTTCAAAGACAGATATCTCGGAATAATGGACTCACGGGTTACAGGTTTGGGCAACTGTCGTTCCGGCCATTTCCTATCGGCAGGAGCAAACCTGTTTAACGCTGATTCGATCGGTTTTGCCCTGTCACGTTCACAAGCCGTTACTCTTTCTTATGAACTGTCGCCCGATGAAGCGATCGAGACACTTAAAGGATTATATGCCGGAAAAGATGATACTGTAATTATCCACTCCGGCGGACCGATCGCCTGGATGCAGTCGGATTTCTGTCCGTTAGGGGCCCACAGGAAAGGGTGTAAAGAGTGTTACGACAGACCGTATACTACTCTGTCTGATTCAGACGGTCATAATGAATGTAAGGTGATCTCGCATTCAGCAGACTGTTCATGTTCTATCTACGGTAATGCAAAATACACTTACAGTGACAAGAATGCAGAAGAGATTGCAGATCAGGGCTTTAATGTAATACAGATGTTTACTGAAATATAATGGAGGTCAATATGGAAAAGACAGATCTTATAATCGCCAAATGCCGCGACAATGCAGTTATCCCTACGTATGCCAATGACGGTGATGCAGGTATGGACCTTTACAGTTGCGAAGATGTCGTGATCGAACCCGGCAGGAGCGCATTGATCCCGACAGGCCTTAAGATGGCTATTCCATACGGATTCGAAGTTCAGATCAGACCAAGAAGCGGAATCTCGCTCAAGACGCCGCTTCGTGTGCCCAACAGTCCCGGTACTATCGACTGCGGCTACAGAGATGAAGTAAATGTAATCATATACAATGCATCCGTAAGGGAAGAGGGAGATGCTGATACTCCGTTTACGTTGAGCGAAAAAGGCTGTAAGCATGGTACATATATCATCCATAAGGGCGACAGAGTTGCTCAGATGGTCCTTGCAAGAGTCAATTATGCTAATCCCGTAATCGTCGATTCTGTTGATAATATCGGTACTGACAGAGGCGGTGGATTCGGATCATCAGGAATAAACGGTTGATCTTTTGAGTCAAATCCGAGTATATGGGTTGACTTAATATACGGTTCGTTATAAAACTTAGTGTGTATTTTGTTTTATAAGAGGAGGTGAGATCTGTGGACGGTGACAGTCATTATCGAAGTACCTGTAAGCGCGACTGCACATATTTCACATATCTCACCTTATTAATCGTCTATCAATAAGTTGAGTTCTGTTTCCTTGTGCGTCGCGTAATGATGAACATAAGGAGACAGTTAAATGGAAAAGAATATCATACAAGAGCGCAGCTTTGTCGAAGAGCTCCTTGAGATCATCAGGAGTGATCTTCCTGATGCCGATATCAAGGAAAAGATCTCGGATTACCATGATAACGACGTTGCCGGCGCCATCGAGCAGTTAACGGCAGAAGAGAGGCAAAAGATCTATCAGATCCTCGGAGCCGAGAAGGTATCCGAGATCTTCACGTATATAGAAGACGTAGATAAGTATCTCGGCGAATTGAACATCGAGAAGGCAGCCTTAGTCATCTCACATATGGATTCGGATGATGCCGTTGATGTTCTCGAGGAGATGGATGAATCAACCTCCGAACAGATCGTTAACCTTCTTGAAGGAGAATCCGGACGAGATGTAAGACTGATCCTGTCTTATGATGATGATGAGATCGGCAGTAAGATGACTACTAATCTCATCGTTATCAAAAGAGGTCTGTCAGTACGTGCTGCAATGAGAGAACTTGTACAACAGGCAGGAGACAATGACAATATATTCACTATCTATGTTGTCGATGAAGAAGACAAGTTTTACGGTGCGATCGATCTTAAAGATCTTATAGTTGCAAGATCCAATACTGATCTCGAAGATCTTATCGTAACATCATATCCTTATGTTAATGACCATGACTCGATAAGTGAACGTATAGAGAGCATCAAGGATTATGCAGAAGACTCTATTCCTGTCTTATCCGAAGACCACAAGATTGTCGGTATCATTACTTCACAGGATATAGTAGAAGCTGTCGATGATGAGATGGGCGATGACTATGCTAAGCTTGCCGGTCTTACTTCTGAGGAGGATCTTAATGAGAAGACTAACGAGAGTATGAAAAAGAGACTTCCCTGGCTCATTATACTCCTGCTCCTCGGGATCGGAGTATCTACTGTAGTCGGTTCTTTCGAGCACGTTGTAGCAGCTATTCCCATCGTTATCTGTTTCCAGTCCCTTATCCTGGATATGGCCGGAAATGCGGGAACTCAGTCACTTGCTGTCACTATTCGCGTTTTAATGGATGAAGAATTAAGACCTTCTCAGAAGATCGGTCTTGTCTTAAAAGAGATGAGAGTTGGTCTTTGTAATGGTCTTTTCCTTGGTATAACCGCTTTTTTTGCCGTCAGTGCCTATCTTGCCGTTGCCAAGAGCGACGATCTTGAACATTCGCTTATGATCGCCGCATGTGTTGGTGGTGCGCTGGTACTGTCCATGATGATATCGAGCATACTCGGAACCGTAATTCCAATGTTCTTCCACAAGATCAAGATAGACCCTGCCGTAGCATCCGGTCCTCTTATTACAACCGTTAATGATCTTGTCGCCGTTGTTGCATATTACGGGCTTGTAAGACTTCTGTTACTACCTTTGTAAGATTCAAACAGTAGAATCTGCGGTCTAATAATGATAAAATTAATCGGCGAAAACCGGTAAGGAGGGATACGCGATGCTTGAGATCTATACATCAAAAGAAATCAGACAGACGGCCTCCAAACCGGTCTACAGAGTCGCCGAAGCAGAAGAGATCACAAATGACTGCTGGGTCAATCTCTATGCGCCGACGGAATCAGAGATATCCAGAGTAGAGACAGAACTCAATATACCGCAGGAATTCCTGAGGTATCCTTTGGATGAAGAGGAGAGACCTCGTATCGATTTTGATGATGATACCGGTATTGTACTTGTCATCGTCGATATTCCTTATTCAAGACGAGAGAATGACGTTATCAAGTATGAGACGACCCCTCTCGGTATCATACTTACAGACAAACAGATAGTAACCGTATCTCTTAAGGAGACACAGATACTCGAGAGCTTTATAGCAAACAGAGTCAAAGATCTCTATGTTGCTTTCAGAACACGCTTTACTATACAGATACTTTATTCTGTAGCCAGGGAATACCTGCGACTGTTGCGTTTCATCGACAAGACTCTCGAATTGACCGAGACAGGATTATCTAAGATCATCAGTAACAGCGATCTTTACAAGTTGCTTGAATTAAGAAAGTCACTCGTTTATTTTGCATCTTCGTTGAAGTCAAATGAGGCCGTTCTGGAGAAGCTTATGCGAGGAAGACTCATCAAGCTCTATGATGAAGATGAGGATCTGCTTGAAGATGTTGTAATCGAGTATAAGCAGGCTCATGAGATGGCTGATATATATTCCAACATCGTAGAGAGTACTACAGATGCCTATGCAGCCATTATCAATAATAATGTAAATGACATAATGAAGATCCTTGCAGCTGCGACGATCTGTCTTACATTGCCGGATCTTCTTGGAAGCTTCTTCGGTCAGAACTGTCCGATGCCCTGGGATTCTAATTTCTCGGATAATCCAGTTCCATTCTTCCTTCTGCTCGGAATGAGTATATTAAGCCTTGTCATCAGCATTATCATACTACGGAAGAAGAAGATGTTATGACAAGAGCATTCTCAGAGGCCGGTTATAAGCGTAAAAAGATCCGGCTCCCAGGAAATAAGATAATCGTAAGAATAGCCCTGGTATTAAGTGTCATTGCTTTTTTGCTTATAGGATTGATCGCACTGACCGTTAATTCTGCCAATAATATGATGAATATCGGTAAGAATCCCGTATCAAATGTTCCGTCTAATATTCTGCCGTCCTATTCTTCATGTAGCTTCGAATCATATGATGAGCAGACGAATCTGTCCGGATGGTTCTTCAAATGCGATGATCCGATATCTACGATAATAGTTGTACACGATACCGGTTCGAACCGTTTGCCGTTCGGCGTAGATATGATCGATATGCTCGAAGGGTGGCTCGAGAATAACTATAATGTGTTTCTTTTCGATCTGAGAAATTCAGGAGATTCAGAGGGTGATGTCAGCGCTTACGGCTACCTTGAATGGCAGGATGTGTTAGGTGCTATCAAGCAGGTTAAGAAGATATCGGTTACTACGGACGTTGTGTTATACGGCATCGGAACCGGTACAACGGCATGTGTCATGGCATATGACAGATTACCTGAAGCAGGACTATCTGAGAGCGAACTCAATGATTATTCATCATCTATAAGGAATCTCGGATTTGATCAGTCATATATCAAGGCAATGATCTTTGATTCTCCGGCAAAGAATTCCGATGATTATATCAAGCCTCTTGTCGTGCAGAATGAGTTCCTTGGAAGGATCACAAAGAACTTCGTTACATATGCCATCAGAGTATCGGCAGGAGAGGGGGCTTCGGTTAACCTTGCTGCGGAGATATCAAGGCTTCCGGTTCCTGTATGTATACTCTACGGAGGACGTGATACATTTATCAAAGCCGACAAGATAACTCAGCTGATCAATGAACGTAACCGACTTAATTCGAGTATTACGACTTCCGTTATGATACCCGGTGCCGATTATCTTGAATCTTATCCGGTAAACGAAGAATTATATATCGAGACTATATTGGATTTTTTACATTCGTATTTGGGATAAAGATTATGAATAAGAATAAGACTGATATCTTAATACTCGGAATAGAATCATCATGCGATGAGACCGCCTGTTCGATCGTAAAGAACGGACGAGAGATATTAAGCAATGTGATCGCTTCACAGGCTGATTTCCATGAACAATATGGCGGTGTCGTACCTGAACTGGCTTCAAGGATGCATGTTGACGCCGTTTATCCGTGTATTAAGGAAGCCCTTAACAAAGCAGATGCTTCATGGGAAGATATCGATGCAGTTGCCGTAACTTACGGTCCCGGACTTGTCGGGGCTCTGCTCGTCGGACTTTCCGCTGCAAAAGGAATATGTGAAGTACAGAATAAACCGCTTGTCGGTGTAAACCATCTTCATGGTCATATCTGTGCTAATTATCTTTGTTTTCCGGAGCTTAAGCCGCCTTTTCTCTGCCTCTGTGTAAGCGGCGGAAATACAATGATCGTTCGTGTTGATGATTATTGTGATCTTAAGGTCATGGCAGCAACAAGAGATGATGCAGCAGGGGAAGCAATTGACAAGATATCCAGAGTGATCGGACTTGGTTACCCGGGCGGTCCGAAGATGGATAAGGCAGGGCAGGGAGGTAATACTGATGCTTACTCATTCCCTGTAACTCATATGGCTAATTCGCTTGATTTCTCATTCAGTGGAATAAAGACTGCTGCTTTGAATCTTATAAATGAGTCAAAGATGAAGGGGACAGAGATAGATCTTAAGGATTTTACGGCATCTTATCAGCAGCATATTGCAAATATCCTTGTAGATCACGTTATAAAAGCCTCAAAGAGCAGCGGAATAAAAACCGTAGTAATGGCAGGCGGCGTCAGTGCGAATTCGTTTCTGAGAGCTACGGTTGACAAAAAGGCAAAGAAAGCAGGACTTCAGATCTATTATCCTTCACTAGGGCTGTGTACTGATAATGCTGCAATGATTGCATCAGCCGGGTTTTATGAGTATATTAACGGGAGACGTGATTCGTTAGATCTCAATGCAGTCCCGTCATTACGATTACCGGAGGATGAAGATGCCTGTTCATAAGGGGATCAAAAAGATAGCAGATAACCGCAAAGCATTCCACGATTATTTTATCGAGGATAAGTTCGAGTGCGGGATCGTATTATCCGGTACGGAAGTCAAGAGCCTGAGAGCAGGGAAAGTCAACCTCAAAGACAGTTATGTTACCGTAAAGGACGGGGAGATTTGGCTTATCGGCGTTCATATCAGCCCTTATGAGATGGGAAATAGATATAACCTTGATCCTATGAGGAGCCGTAAGCTCCTGATGCATAAAAAAGAGATCATTAAACTATATTCGACCGTAAAACAGGATGGTCTGACTCTTGTCCCAACATGCTGCTATTTTAAGGATGGTAAGGTCAAATTCGAGATCGGACTTGCAAGAGGTAAGAAAAACTACGATAAACGTGAGGTTCTGGCACAGAAACAGGCCAAACGTGAGATAGAACGTGCAATAAAGAGCAAAAACAGGTAAAATATAGATATATAACTATCATTTGGGGGAGTTATGAGCGCCAAAGGTAACAGAGAAATATCATATTTCTATGTATTTGCTTCCGTAGTGCTCTGGATCATTACTATCGTTTGGATGGTATTCATCTTCAGGATGTCATCCGAGAGCGGTGAGGATTCATCCGAGAGGAGTAAGTTCTACCTTGACGTAATAACTTCCATCACAGGCAAAAAGATAATTACTGAATATACACTACGTAAGGTAGCACATGTTATTGAATATTCGATCCTCGCTATATTAGCTTTCCTTGCTATCAGATTTACTAACAAGATCTCCGAGAAGACGTCTTATGCAGAATCGAGAGTTAAGATAATCAAATCGGATAACGAGATGTATATTATTATGTCTCTGTGGTTATCATCGCTTTTCGCTATCGTTGATGAATATCATCAGTTATTCGTAAGCGGACGTAACGGATCTATTCTTGATGTAGCAATAGATTTTGCAGGAATCGTAATTACACTGATCATCATAAGACTTGCATTCTCGCTCTACCTTCGTAAGATAGGTAAGGAAGAGGTAAGGTACGACTGATCGCCGGGAATCCTCCTGACAACTTGAATACGATCTTTCAATGTAAATATCTGACACCTAATTCGGTATAATTACAATTTTGGTGAATTGAGAAGACATAGTTTAGGTATTAACGTGCGAACGATCACAGAGATATAAATGAATCCGGCTTTGCCCGGATGATCAGGCGTGTTCCTGAGGCTTTGGCAATATCTATAGCTGTTGTAGTTACTTTCTTGGGACTTATCATTACCGGTATTCCTGCAACGGCAACTTTATCTATCATTTCTTTTGTTACCTTCCGGATGTCATAATCACACATTCTGCAGGATCATATTCATTAATTATCATATGATGTCCGATGTTTTTCTTATCCGGATCATTTATCAGTCTATCTATGAGCTTAAAGATCTCATTGGTGTCGATTGCCTTATGATGAATACCTTGACTCATTAACGGATCATGTTCAGATGGTATTGTGATCATATCGACTCTATGATCCTCAATATCAATATTAATAGATTTGATATCAGATGTTTTGGTTATCAAACTATTTGTAAATGCTCTTCCGATTATCAGTTCTTTTATTGACAAAGGGCTGCATTCAAGTCATTTTCCGGGTAATTGATAATGGAGGATATAGCCCTATCCTATATCCGGCTAAAGACGTCAAATATTGATATC
>CAMODL010000024.1:0-26094 GCA_946611435.1 uncultured Clostridia bacterium | reverse complement strand
AGAGCCCGCAAAGCCTTGGAAAACATCCTCGCGGGAAGCGCCTGCCGCACAGCCTGTCGGCGTGCTCTTCGCAGGCGCGAGCATGTTCCGCGCACTATCTCGCCGACCGCATCGCCTTCCGGCGTGCTATCGAAGGCGCGAGCATCTTCCGCGCACTATCTCGCCGACCGCACCGCCTTCCGGCGTGCTCTTCGCAGGCGCGAGCATCTCCCGCGCACTATCTCGCCGACCGCATCGCCTTCCGGCGTGCTCTTCGCAGGCGCGAGTATCTTCCGCGCACTATCTCGCCGGTCGCACCGCCTTCCGGCGTGCTCTTCGCAGGCGCGTGTATCTTCCGCGGAATTAGTTCCGCAGGAGCCGCGCGAGCGCGGCGACGAGGACTGTTCGTATATTCCGCGGAAGATGCGAGCGCCCTTTACTTCAACATCATCGCCAGCTTAACCCGGTCGTGGATGCCGGTCTTGTCGTAGATGGAGGAGATGTAGTTCTTGACGGTGCCCTCGGATATGTAGAGGCGGGCGGCGATCTGCTTGTTGTTGAGACCTTCGGAGATCAGCGAAGCGATCTCCTTTTCGCGATCGGAGAGCTCGCTCGTGATGACGGCGGCATCGGTGGCACCCGCGGCGTCAGATCCGGCGGAACCGTAAGATGATGAAGATGATGAAGGCGAGGCGGACATGCCGGAAGCAGCGCTGATCAGGCTGGTGAGGCGCTTGATGACTTTGGGGTCCATGACGCTCGAGCCGTTCATGATCTGCTCGATGGCGCCGTAGATGGAGTCCTTGCCGCTGTCTTTGAGGAGGTAGCCGTCAGCGCCGCGGCTGATGGCGTCGGTGATGTTTTTGTCGTCGTAGAAGGTCGTGAGGACGAGGATCTTGACTTCCGGGTAGAGCTGTTTCATCTTCCCGATCAGTTCGATCCCGCCCATGCCTTTCATATTGAGGTCTACGAGGGCGATGTCGCAGGCGGTGCCGGAAAGAATGGCAAGCGCTTCAATGCCGTCGTGGGCTTTGCCGGCTATTATCATGTCCTTCATCGAAAGGATTATCTCGAGGCTCTCGAGGAGCATCTGTTCATCATCGACCAGCAATACTCTGTACATTATTCTTCCTCCCTGTCGGCGTTATCGGTCTGCCACGGGATCTCGACCCGCGCCTCGAACCCGTTTCCGTCATCTGAGACGAACAGTGCTTTGCCGCCGTAACGCTCCACATACGATATTATCTTTTTGAGACCGAATCCGTTCTCGATCAGTTCGCTACTGTTAACGGTATTGAAACCGCTCTTTCCGTTATCCTTGACGATCATATTGAGGTGGCCGGAGTCGCCTTCGAGCAACACGGTGAATTCCGTTGCACCGCCGTGCTTGACTCCGTTGGTCAGAAGTTCCTGAAGGACACCCGTCATGAACTCGGCGTGCTGCCCCGGGATCTTCATTTCCTCAGCGAAAAACCTGTATGACTTATCCACCCTTATCGCCGTATCCATCGTAAAGTTATCGATTATATTGTCAACATAGCAGACGAAGTCCTGTATCGAAGTGTCGTCCGAATCCTGATCGAGGGCTCTTACCGCACTTCTGATCGATTCGAGACTGCCACGGATCCTCTCACCCGCGTCGTTCATCTTGGCACGCGCCGCCTCGGGGTCCTTTTCGTAGAGCATGTCGGCGGCGTCAAGAGTCATGATAGCGGCCGTGATGGAATGACCGACGCTGTTGTGGATATTGCGGCTTATGTTCTCGCGCTCGATGAAGCGGGCGTTCTTCTCTGCATATACGCTTGATGCCAGGATCTCCTGGTTGCGCTTTTTCTCATGGAGCTCGCTTATACCCGCCTTTATCAGTTTCCTGCTTTCCTCTTCTTTGCTCGTGATGATACGGGTTACAAGATATCTGATCAGCAGGATGACCGTCACGATCGTGATTATCAGCAGAAGTTCGAGTATCATAAGCGCGAGCTTACGTTCCCCCATATGCCACGTGGCGATCCTCATTATCACATAACCCAGACATGCCGGAACATAGACGAAGATCAAGGGAACGCACGGAATGCAGGCGAATACCAGGAATCCGATGAAGTTACCCGTCAGCAGAGCAAAAGCGGCAGCTCCGAGGTAGCACAGGATCAGCAGCACGATATCAGACAGGCTCCCGGACTCGGGTTCCGACAGCCGCTTCATAGAACGTGCGGTTATCAGGATAAGCAAGATGCCCGCAGCCAGCATCGTCAGGTAATGGTGTCCCGACGTTATGACGGCTGCGAGCGTTATCAGCATCAGTATGGCATCTGTAATTATAGCTACTGCCAAGCTTCTCCTCCGGTGATATCAGAATTCTGTTACATCGGCCTTTGTCATCTTCCTGCCCTTAAGGATGATCGTCGGAACGATGACCGTAAGGTTAGACAGTGCTGCTCCTGCAAGTCCCATATCGGAGATATAAGGCAGGTACTGTCCCTTCGGCAGATACAGCAGCTCATTGAGCAGGAATGTAACCAGGAGTACCACGGCGGCACCGAGCACGATGGCGATGATATCCATAGCCATTATCTCACAAAAGACCTTATTGCGGATATTTCTCTTTGTGAGTCCTATGGCTCTCAAGACACCGAACTCATAGGTCCTCTTGATGTAGTGTCCGGTGAGGACGGAGTTAACCGTAACTGCCAGCATGAGAGACAAAAGGACAACACCCAGGTAGAACATTACATAGAATATGGAGAGTTCTTCCATCAGTTCTTCTTCCATGGACCTCTCGACCTTGACCTTGCGCTCTCCTATCACGCTCCTGATGTGATCTCTTAATTCGTCACCGCTCATCGTATCGCTCATGACATAGGCGCGATAGTTCTTGGCAGAATGTTCGACATAGAAGACGATAAAGCTGTCATCATCGATAATGGCATCCAGGGTATATTCGCCTGTTATGTTGTGATCAACACTGTAATCCACGATATCGCCGAGCTCGAGGCCCTTGTTGTTTGCCAGCGCACAGCTCATGACCACACTTCCGTCGTGGATATTGCTGTAGTCACACTCGACGCCGACATGATCGAAGAAGGCTTTCATATCATCCGCATTATCGAAAACAAATGATGAAGATCCCATCTCGAATCCCATAGTACACGTCCAGGCGATGCCCGAGTATCCGTAAGAAGAACGATGAAGTATCGTCAGGTCCTCATCTGCCTCAAGGTCTTCAATGACGGATCCGTAATCGGCAAAACCCTCGTCCACGGAAAGCCCCGATATCAGCACCGCCTCTTTGTCGTACTCGATAGCCTTGGCCCAGTACCAGTCGACAGACGCGATATAGTTACCGGCGATGGTGGCCATGATCGTCAAGAAGAGCATAAAGATCACTAACGCGGATCTGCCCCTGTTGGCACGTATATAATTAAAAGCCGATAAAGGTTTCATATCAATCTCCTGCCTGTCACGCTACCGTGATCTTACTGATGTTACCGTCCCAGAGTTCCACCGTCATATCGGCGCCCTCGAGGATGCTCCTGTCATGCGTTACTACGATGACGAGCCTGTCCTTTGAATACTCTCTCAGGATCTTCATTACGTTGAATGCATTCACATGGTCGAGTGAAGCAGTGGGCTCATCAGCGAAAACAACCTTCGGATCATTTATCATTGCCCTGGCGATCGCGACTCTCTGGCACTGACCGCCGGACAGCTTCGCAGGCTTCTTTTTGAACTCGCGGTCCTTGAGACCCAGCTTACGCAGGCACTCTTCTGCCTTTGCTCTGACTTCGGATTCCTTGCCGAGTCCTGCTACCATGACGTTATCGACGGCACTCATGTACGGCACCAGATAGTGCTTCTGAAATACGAATCCGAACTCGCGCCTCCTCAGGTGTTCTCTCTCGGATCCGGATATCTTCGTAATATCCTTTCCGTTATACTCAACCGAGCCTTCAGTAGGATCCTTGAGAGTAGACATGCAGTACATCAGAGTACTCTTGCCGCTTCCGGAAGGACCTATAACTCCTACCAGTCCCTTGTCGGGAAGATCCAGATCGAAGCCGCCTAAGGCATAGAGCTTCTCATCGGTATTCATGTCGTATATCATGCTGATGTTTTTGATCTTGAACATTTTCGATACTCCTTATATCAATCTTCAATAGCGTCTATTGTCTTTATCCTGCTCATCGTGATCAGTACCGGGATCTGAAGCACACCCATGATCATCACGAAGGCAGCTACTATCCTCAGGAATTGCTTACCGTACCATATGTAGCCAATAAGACCCAGCGGCTCCATGGCACATGTCTTAAGAAGGTAACTTCCGAGTAATGACAAGCCCGCTCCGAGTACGAGGCCGCCGCCTATTACGATCATCATCTCTCTCATCATCATGCCGTAAACTTCACTTCTGCTGTATCCGATCGAGGCGTACAGACAGTATTCGTTTATCCTGTTACGCATGAGAGAGATGTATGCGATGATCACCGACAATGCCGTGAATATCATGACTACTGCCATTATGGCAAGAACGACACCGTCCATTATTCCGCTGATCTCATCCATGGCATCATCATAAGTCGATTTATCATAATACTCATCTTCAGGCGAGAGCTCTATGCCGACTTCTCCGAGAAGCTCCTCAACATATGCATGCTCGGAATCGTTAAGGATCACTATATACCACCCGGAATTTGTACCGCCCATCGGAGTACCTGCACATGTCGGGTACGGTGCATCCATTACTCCGACGATAGTAAACGTCTTCCCGTACGCATCCTCGTCATACCAGTCGCCGATCTTGTATCCCTGATTCTTCATAAGAACATCGTCAACAACGATCTCACCGTCACCTTCCGGAAGTCTGCCTTCGATCAGTTCCGCATCAAGATGCTCGAGATACGGCTCCACTTTGTCAAGATCGACCAGAGGGAATTCATAGCCGATCATTCCGAGGATAGCCTGATACTTTGTCATCAGTACCTGTGTGTAGTAAGCATCATCGACACCGTCGATCGCTTTAAGGTCCTCACACAGCTTGTCCCTCTTCTCAGCCAGAGCCTGAGCATAGTCATCGCCGGAATCATAATCGTTACGATCGACTCCGAGTGTCTTATCGGAGATATCCAGATATGTGGTATATCGGGGAAACCTGTCAGTGATGACTTCATCACTTATTACCGTACATATGACGATAGAGTATATGAGATAGATCGTCATAAATGATATCGCGAACGCCAGTAACATCGTCCCGACCGATTTCTTATTATTGGCAACAAATTTAAGTGCCGATAATCTTGAACTCATACAAATCTTCCTTTCCCGGAACCGCTGCCCGATCAGGCAGCATCACCGATTACGACTTAATACTACATATAGAGTCATGAACACAAAAGTGACCGCAGTCACATTCTCGCTGTCGGGGAATATGACCACGGTCATATATGGTTTGGAGGATTAATGAAGTCCTGTACGATTCAGATCCTTCGGATCGTCAGTATGCTCTTACGGCCATTAAATTCAACGGTCGTCTCTGATGATCTATCCGAGAAGTCATCTGACGGGACCCCATCCTTCTCGTATCTGATCTCATTTCCCGTCCCTTCGGTGACACTTCTGAAGGAGAAGTCCGAAGGTACCTCCAGAACTGATTTCGAAGAGATCTGATTGATCTCGATCGAACCTGTAACATCAGAAGCCCTGATCGTCATGTCAGCCCTGATGTCCAGTTCGATCTTTGAGCTGACGTTCTCGAGCGTCAGTTCCTTTACTATCCCGCCGAATTCCATGTTGCGGCATTCTATATCCTTTATCGTAAGTTCATTACAGTTGAGCTTGAATTCCAGATCTCCGATCATATCCTTCGGGAAGATGATCTCCACGTCGAGTCCTTCGACAGCTGCTTCCTCAGCAACGTTCCTGCTACGTACGACCGCGATCTCAAAGTCGCTCCTGCTCTCATCGATCTTCACCTTGAAGTCCGACCCGAGCGTCTCCATGGTATCGGAGCTTAAGATGACCTCAAGCTTCTCATTCTCTGCTGTCGTAATGCTGACGGACCTTGCCTCGATGTTCCTCGTCTCAAAGTCTTTTCGAGAAGCGACATCAAATATCACGCGGCTCATATACTTACTCATATCGTTCACCTCCTGCTCTTGTTGAGCTAAGGATAACGCGAAGCACCGAACGGATACATTAAAGAATTATTAAATGAAAATAACCACCTGAGATCAGGTGGTTATCTCTACAGCCTATATCGCTGTTGGCTGCCGAACTAGGATTCGAACCCAGACAGACGGTGCCAGAAACCGGAGTGCTACCCTTACACAATTCGGCAATGTTGATTTATCAACGACAAGAAGTATAGCAAATGGCCGCGGTTAAATCAATACCCTTTTGGATCAGATTACTTTGATATCGGAGTAAGAGGCGGCAGTAATCCGATCTCCTCCATCTTAGACCTGACCTTGGCAATATCTTCATATAGCGGGATCTTCATTCCCTCGTTACGAAGCGCATAAGCAGGATGGTACGTCGTCATGATATAGTAACCGTTACGCTCATCCCACTTGCCCCTGACGTCACGCATCACGGGCTTCTTGTCATAGAAAGCCTCATAGGCAGTCGAACCGCTGAGCACGATTATCTTCGGTCTCACGAGATAGAACTGCTCTGCCAGGAGTTTCTTACATGCTGCAGCCTCTTCCCTCTCAGGTCTCCTGTTCTCGGGCGGTCTGCACTTCACGATATTGCATATGTGATACATCTTCTCATCTATGTCGAAAGCGACCAGCAGATTCTGGAGCAATTGTCCCGACTTGCCCACGAAGGGCTGTCCCACGGCATCCTCTTCTGCTCCCGGCGCCTCACCGATGATCATCAGCGGCGCCGTCCTGCTGCCTCTGTAGATAACGGTATTCGTCGCATTCTCCCGGAGAGTACACGCCTTACACTGCCTGCACTTCTCCTCGAAAGCTCTCCACCTGGCATCAAATTCCGCTCTGTCCATTGATTATCATCCTTTATCCCCGCACCCGATCGCTCATCTGAATGCGACTATCGTGATCCCGTCGTTGCTCCTTGCCCAGTCCTTGTCCTTCTTGACCGCAGGATCCGCTGCTGCAAATCTCCTGCCTTCTTCACTGAACGGTCCGAACTTGTCTCCGGAGCAATAATCCTTAATGACTCTCCTGGTCTTATATCCTCTCAATTCTCTTAAGCAAGCGCTCTTGATCGCGCCTCCCTTGCCGGTCGAACCGTAACCGTGGATGATCTTGGCATACCGGTCCCCCGTCGCCCTCGCGGCGTACAATCCGTTATTGAGCCTGCTCATGGCAGTGGCGGTATCGGGAAGCCCGTTCTCGAGATTGATAATGCGCATAAAAGACCTCTTTTACAGTATAAATCGATTATACACTATCTGTTATAATCTACTCATGCGAATAGACAGATTATTGGCCAATTCCGGATACGGAACCAGAAGTGACATCAAAGACATGATCCGCCGCGGCAGGGTCAGTGTCGACGGTGTCGTCTGCAAAGACCCCGGCCTTCACGTCACCGACTCTTCGTCAGTCGCGATAGACGGCGCAGAAGTCGCCTCCAAGCGCTATCTCTACTTCATGCTCGACAAACCCGACTCCGTCCTCACCGCGATGGAGGATAAGCGCCTGCCGACAGTAGCAGACTTCATCCCGCCCGAGCTTCGCGGTCTCAAACTGAGCCCCGTCGGCCGTCTCGACTACCACACCACCGGCCTCCTGCTGATCACCAACGACGGCGAGCTGTCTCACCGGCTGACCTCACCCAAATACGGAGTAGCCAAAACCTATCTCATCGAATATTCCGGCTCGCCCCTGGACGCTTCCTGCGTCAATGAGCTCGCCGCAGGCCTCACACTCACCGACACGGACGAACCCGTCACTCTCCGCCCCGCACACCTGGATCTCATATCCCCCGGTGTCTGCAAGATCACGCTGACCGAAGGCAAGACCCACGAGATCCGCCGCATCATCTCCCATTACGGCCGCTCCGTCGTAACCCTGCGCCGTGTGGCATTGGGCCCGCTCTCCATTTCCGAGACAGCTCCCGGCCACCTGCTCGAGTTGACTAACGCTCAGGTTGCCGCCCTCAAAGAATGTGTAAGTATGTAACCTTTGACAACTATTCCCTCCAATAGTTCAAGTCTTGTAAGTTCTGACGCTGTGAATATTGCTTCGACCGGATATCGTCTCTGCCGCCTGATGTGCAGGGAGTACCACACTTTCTTCGATTTTCTCCAATAGTGTGGTAATAGCAACACCCGGACTACCACACTTTCTTCGATTTTCTCCGATAATGTGGTAATAGCAACACCCGGACTACCACACTTTCTTCGATTTTCTCCAATAGTGTGGTAATAGCAACACCCGGACTACCACACTTTCTTCGATTTTCTCCGATAATGTGGTAATAGCAACACCCGGACTACCACACTTTCTTCGATTTTCTCCAATAATGTGGTAATAGCAACACCCGGACTACCACACTTTTCTCGATTTCCGTCGAAAATGTGGTAAAGCCCAGACTTGGACTACCACACTTTTCTTGATTTCCGCCGATAATGTGGTACTGCCCGGTTTTCGGGGATGCTGTCAGATGTGCAGACTATGGTATAAAAGCATCCGAGGTAATGATGACAAACGAGCAGGTATTAGCGAATGCCGCGCTCGCGCCCCTTAGAGCGTGCTTAAGATCTCGACCAGGATGTCGACGGAGTCGCTGTAACTGCGGCTGTCGTTGTAGATGCAGAAGACGAGGTTGGGCGCATCGTCCCAGAGGGTGTCGTAGCCCATTTGTTCGATGATGTCGGCCTCTTCGATCATGAGACCGATCATGACTTGCTTGGTGCTGTAGTTATTCTCGTCGGAGTCGCCCTCTTCGCCGATGAAGAGACCTTCGACGTAATTGTCGCTTAAGTGGTGGAACTGGTTCTCGCTGCAATAGACAGGTGTGATCTTCGCGTAGTCAGATGCGGAGAGGATCCCGGCAAGTCTGATATAAAGATCACTGAGATCGACCAGTTGGTCATAGTAATACGGTGCGGTGTGAGAGTCGGTAACGATGATGTTGGGGCGCGTGAGGAGTGCGGTTGCGGCGCTCTGATCCTCGTAGGCGGTCCCGGTCTCACCCTGATCGTTCGGGACAACAACATTTACATAAGATATGTACGGATTGTCAAAGTCGAGCCTGTCTGTCAGGATCGTGTCGAAATAGGTATCATCGGTTATGTCGAAGTGGCCGATCGAGACGATACCGCAGTCGTAGCGCGGCTTGAGGAAGATGTTGTAGAACAGGTTACATCCGGCGATGATCAGAACGATACCGAGGATATAGAGATACCATGTGTAGGCAAAGTGGTTCTTCCATTCGGCGCCGGTCTTTCCGAGGAACTTTTTACTGTTCTCTCTGATCTTGAGAGCCTCTTCCCTGCTGTCGCGGCGACCGGTCGCGATGTCGTATGCGGCCGTCAGGTCGGCGAGTTTCTGGCCGTTGTCGCCCTCTTCACTTCTATAGCGTTTGGACAGCTGCCAATACTTCTCGTCGATCAGGAAGTCGTTAGCGTCAGGCTTCAGGCCCATGTACTCGAGGGCCTGTGCCTTAGTCATACCCGAGACTTCTTCGGATGCGTCAAGCTTGATGTCGCGTCCGAGGAGCTCGTACACTTCGTCGGCTGTCTTATATCGGTCTACTCTGAATTCATATGCGAAAAGCGCATCAGGATATTCTTCATACACAGCTCTCTTGATATGATCTGATTCTTCCGCCACTTCGGAAGACTCGTCATAGCGCGGCGAGATGAAGATGATCCTCTTAAGCCCGGCACGCTTGAATGCGGGAATGACGTTCTTCCGGACCCACTTACGGTCATCTGCGGTAACCGTGGGCTCTGAAGTCCTGTCCACGACAAGGATGGCATCGTTATGCTTACGAACGATGTCGGCCGCATGCATGACTGACGTACGGAAAGCTTCGCTCTCCTCGCATTTAAGCCAGGTCAGGATGACGGCATTGTATTTTTTGTCAAATAAGACATTGTAAAAATCAGACTCGTAGATCTCTTCCATATGTGCCTCTTACCAAAAATCAACGCACATAGTGTATCACAAGCATTCGATTGTTGCGAACCCGTAAACAGACCGCCGTAAGCGCGGCTCTATCGAAGCCTCCCGCACTTACGAGAAACACTTGACCGCCATCTTCAGGATATTGAGCGTACAGAACTGAAGATCCGCCTTGCTGACCTCACCTGCAGCCACGGCCTCAAGGATCTCATCGACATTCTCTTTACAGCCCGGCATTATCCAGTCATTGCCGGCGAGGACGCATCCTGCCGAAGACGAATAAGGATAGATATCGGAATAATATCCCATAAAAGTCGTGTCCTGAGCCGTGAACCAGTCTGTCATGATGACACCCTTAAAGCCCCACTCATCGCGGGCCACACCCTGGATAAGCTCTCTGTTGTTAGCAGAATGCGTGCCGTTCAGGAGATTATAAGATGTCATTATCGAATAGGGCTGCGCTTCCTTTACAGCCACTTCGAACCCTCTTAAGTAGAGGTCTCGCAGTGCTCTCTCGGAGATATGTGAATTACTGAACAGCCTGTTGTCTTCCTGGTTGTTCCCGGCGAAATGCTTGATCGTCGTTCCCTGTCCGCTTATGGACTGAACGCCGTCAGTGTCTGCCGCAGCACATCTGCCTGCCAGCAGCGGATCCTCCGAATAATACTCGAAGTTACGTCCGCACAGCGGATTCCTGTGGATGTTCATTCCGGGTGCGAGCCAGAAGTGGACATAATATCTCTTCATCTCCTCGCCGACCACGCGTCCTACAGTCCTGATCAGTTCCATATTCCAGCTCTGAGCCAGCGCCGTCGCGATCGGTATCGCCGTGCAGTACTGATAGTAGTCTACTGCATCTTCGGGCAGATCGTCCGGGAACGGGTTGAAGCTGATGCCGAATACTTCTCCGCCCTGATAAGGCTTCCCCTCTTCTCCCCTTGTCTTAAAGTGAGGCTGCAGACGAAGGCCGGCAGGGCCGTCCGCCAGTATGAGTGCCGGGATACCGCGCGACTCGAGCAGCCTGTCAGTTGTCTCGGCAGCAGCTCCGGGAACCGCCAGAGACGCCGAACCGACAACATTCTCTTCCACTTCGCCTGCATGGAAATCACCGACACAGAGATAAGTCATCTCTTCAATACTCAGCTGAGCCGTCAATTCCTCGATCGTATTTACGCCCTTCAGGACATCATCGAAAACAACTTTATGATCGACCTTATCCTCCAGCTCGACCCTGTCTCCGCTATACTCGACCGTCACAGTCTTGACCGATGCCGGGTCGAGCGTGAGCCTTACCGCCGAAGGCAGATCCTCCGCATCGTTGTTAAACGAAGGAACGATACCCGTATCCCTCTTAAGCTCATCAAGCGTCACAGTATCCGGAAACTTGTTTTGGAGCCTTTGAGTCGTGATATCTTCAGCGACACCTATGACCGCCACAGCCTTTGTATCGCGTGACGACTTACCTACACGGATGATATAGTCTCCCGCAGGGATCACGCGCGAAGCTCGTGCGGTATCATAACATGTGAGCCTGTCCGTATCGAGATCGATATGGAGCTCCTCAACTTCCCCGGGCTCGAGAAGCGAACTCTTGGCAAATGCGGCCAGCTCCTGATAAGGCCTGTCGATGCGTCCTGAAGGCGCAGATACATATACCTGAACCGTCTCCTTGCCGGCCCGCTTACCTGTATTCTTTACACTGACATCAAGAGAGACCGTATCTCCGTTGACAGATGCAGCCTTAGTATCGATATCGAAGGTCGTATATCCGAGACCGTAGCCGAAGCAGTAATTCGGTTCGATATCAAACGAATCAAAATACCTGTATCCGATGTAGATACCTTCGTTATAGTACTCGTCGTCGGTATTACCGTTGTTGCGGCTGAAGTCCTTCCAACCGGGATAGTCTTCATAGCTCTTGGCCCATGTATCAGTCAGTCTTCCCGAAGGCTCGGACTTGCCGGTGATGATATCGCCGATGATGAGTCCTCCGATGTTGCCGAGTTGGCTGACTACCACGATCGAACTGATGCCGTCGATCGCCTTAAGTTCGGTAAGATCCATGATACCGCCCGTGTTGAGCAGGATGACCGTGTGCTTATAGTGGGAAGCGACGGCCTTTATCGCATCGAGTTCATCCTCCTTCAGGAGATAGTCTCCGCGTGCATAATCACGGTCGCGGCCTTCTCCTGAATCACGGGATATTACGTAGATCGCAGTGTCTGCATCATCATTCTCGAGCGACTCTGCGACAGAAGGCAAAGGCGGCAGCCCGATAGGCTTTTCGAACATGATCATTATCACATTGATGCCTTTCTGCTCTGCCTCGGACTCAACCATGTTCAGATAGTCTGACGTGAATCTTGCATGGATCTCGTCGTAGCGGTCGAGCCATTCTTCCGTTGTGATCGTGAAGCCTGCCTGCTTAAGGCCGTCCTCTATATTTACGACATAGCGCGAGTTGACATCTCCGGAGCCTGTTCCGCCCTTGACCATATGACGTGCGCCTGATCCGTAGAGAGCGATCTTGCCCGGAGCCGTAATGGGAAGTGTCCCGTCGTTCTCAAGTACGACAGCGCACTCGGCGGCTATCGATCTGATCGTATCCGAATTCTTTTTCTCGAGTTCCGTGATCTCATTAGATCTTAAAGCGTGATATTTCATAGGCCACCTCCTGCAATAATAACACCACAAAACACTCAGGGATTTATATCAGATATCCGAACTAACTGTTGAAATCCCGAACGTATTCTATAAATCTGTCTGCTCTCTTGGCACCGGAATAATAGAAGCCCTGCATGTAATTACAGCCGCTCTTCTCAGCGAGGACTTTCTGGCTGTCGTTCTCGACGCCTTCGACGAGCGTCCTGACATTCATCGACTGAAACATCTTTATCATGCCGGAGAACATGCGGTCACCGTTATCGGCAAGATCGGCACTCCAGAGGAGCGATTTGTCTATCTTTATGAGGTTGAAATGGTAGTCCAGGATATATGAATAGTTCGAATAACCCGTGCCGAAGTCGTCGAGCGAGAAGCGCACGCCTTCCTGAGACAGTTCGGCGATCAGCCTCTGCATGATGTCACGGTTATGGACAATCGTGGTCTCCGTAATCTCAAGAGTAACGTGGCACAGATCGATCCCTGTCTCTTTGGCGATCCGCTTGAAGTTCGGAACAAAATCGTCATTCATGCACTGTACGGCCGAGAGGTTGATATCGATGAAGTCGACACCCAGCTCGTCAAGTCTGCGCTCCTTATAGAACCTGAAGACCTGCTCTAAGACGATATTGCCCATCTCGATAATGTATCCGTGCTTCTCCGCGATGGGAACAAACTCCTCCGGACTTATGTCGCCTAACTCCTCGTCATGGAGTCGGAGAAGTGCTTCCGCAGCATGGATCCTGTTGTCCATAAGGTCGAAGATCGGCTGGTAATAGACCTCGAAAGACCTTTTCTCCAGAGCGCGCTTCAGGGCTCTGTCAACATCGACACGACGGGCAAAATCGCTGTACGGAACGACTTCGACAGTATGCCTGTTGGTCGCATTGACTTCGATCGGCGTATCGAGCATAACTTCGACCATATCGGATGAATCGAGTTCACCCGGGAAAGTGGCACTGCTGATACGGGCACCGAACCGGATGTTCGCGGAACCTATCTCCCAGTCACGGTCGAGCTGAGTCTTGATCGATTCGACGATGGATCCGGCGGCATTATTGTCGTAACAGAGAAGCGCATACGATCCGCCTGCATCATGATAGACCGTGGTATCCTTAAAAGACAGGGAGTCGACGATACGGTGCTCGAGGCGGGTCATGTTCTCGACGCCGAAGGTGCTCGTAATATATGCCGATTCCTTTATCCTGATCGTGATCAAAGTGAATTCCGTTCCCGCTATCATGTATTTATGGATATCCTTTGTCAGTGCATTACGGTTCAGCACACGGGTGACGGGACTTATCATCTCGTCATAGTTCTCGATCGAGAAAAGGACCCCGAGACACACGATCGACTCGACGAAAAGCTCGATGAGCAGACCCGGGAAGAGATACTGGACCGCCACGCCGAGCACACCGATCACGATATACGCGATTATCATAATGAGCTTACCGGGCGACGCGGCCTTGCCGTGTCTTATGACCTTATAAATGGCAATAATGAGATATGCGACGGTCAGTGCAAAGAGTACCGGCAGTACCGGTCCTCTTGTATAGTCCCCCTCCTCATCGAAAAAGAACACCCACTTCGTCACGGGATTCACGAATATCAATACAAGACTCACGATATAAGGCGATGCGATTATCCACGGCACCTTCGAATGAGGCTTATATCTGAAGCCGAGCATGTAATAGAGGTAAAAACAGATCAACGGCGGCACTATAAGATGGAAGATCATATAGAGCGAATTGATAAAGTAGAGATAAAAAGTACTGTATCTGTCAGAAGACATATCCGCGATCGCGGAAGAGATATCGGCAACCGCAGCGAAAAGATTCGAGATGATTATCAGAAGGAATACCTTGTTCTGTTTACTCCGGATACCCTTCTTGATATAGATGCAGAACAGCGAGAAGGCCGACAGGATAAAAGCACAGATGTCATAATGCAGGACAAAATGCATGTATCTCTTCCTCCCACGCTTATTGAGGGAAGCGCTGATCCGTATCAGCACCCACTTGATTAATTATATCATATGGCGTGCTATAATCCCTTTATGAAGATCGATCGTACACACTTATCGGCAGGAGCCGTAATAAAGGACATTACAGGCGGGATCATAGTAGCCCTTGTCTCGATCCCGATCTCCATGGGCTATGCCCAGATAAGCGGTCTTCCCGTGCAGTACGGTCTCTATGCTTCTCTCATACCGATACTTATCTATGCTTTCTTTACATCGACAAGGAACTTCGTATTCGGAGTCGATGCGGCACCTGCCGTTCTTGTCGGTGCCGCACTTACTTCCATCGGTGTCGAAGCGGGATCTGACGACGCTCTTATAACCGTCCCCGTCATCACCTTTATGGTCACGTTCTGGCTTCTCCTTTTCTATGTCCTTAAGGCAGGCCGGGCCGTACGGTATATCAGTAAACCCGTAATGGCAGGCTTCGTCACCGGCATCTGTCTGACCATCATCCTTATGCAGATCCCCAAGCTCTACGGATCGACTTCCGGCACCGGCGAAGGATATGAACTTATAAGGCACATTATCGATACCGCTCCCGACACGGATCCTCTGTCACTGATACTCGGAGTATCGACTGTCGCCCTTATCATTATCATGAAGCACCTTCTGCCGAAGTTTCCGACTCAGGTCATCATTATGATCGCAGGCTTCCTGCTGACAGTCTTCTTCAATGTCGATGACCACGGTGTCGCCTTGCTTCCTCACGTAGACAGCGGTCTTCCCCGGTTAGTAAGACCCGACTTCGTATCGCCTCCTCTGGTCAAGCTCCTGTTCCCGACTCTCACTGTCGCCATAGTTATCATGTCAGAGACTCTACTGGCATCCGGCAGTATCGAGCTTCGTGAGGGACGCCGGATGGATAACAACCGCGAGATATTGGGATACGGTCTCGGGAACCTCGCATCGGCGGTCGTAGGCGGGTGCCCCGTCAACGGAAGCGTGTCGAGATCATCCCTCGCCCGTCAGTACGGCGTCACTTCCCAGGTGATGTCCGTTGCCGCATCCGCTACCATGGTCCTGGTACTGTTGTTCCTGACACCGATCATCGAGTACCTGCCGGTCCCCATGCTGACCGGGATAGTCGTAGCCGCCCTCATAAGCGCCTGCGAATTTGATGTGGCTCATGAGCTCTTGAAGACCAACCGCAATGAATTCTATATTTTCCTGTCGGCCTGTATGGGCGTTCTTATCTTCGGCACGATATACGGTGTTATCATAGGTGTGATCCTGTCATTCCTCGCAGTTATAATCCGCGCTGTCGTGCCGCCCCGCGAATTCGTCGGCATCATCCCCGGGCGTGAGGGCTTCTACTCCCTGTCGCGGTATCGCGATGCCAGGCCCGTAAAGGATACGGTGATCTACAGGTTCGGCGGGAATCTTTTTTTCGCCAATATAGATACTTTTGAAGCTGATATCTTAGGAGCGGTCAAAGACAACACTCATACTGTGATAATCTACGCTGCGAGCATCGGTGATATCGACGTGACCGCAGCCGAGCGGCTAGTGCTGCTGAATAAGAACTTAAGAGAACGCGGGATCGTGCTCTATATGACCGATCACGTCGGAGCCGTTAATGATAAGCTCCGCACGTCCGGCGCGCGCGAACTGCTTTACAACGGCACTATCCGCAGAACGATACGTCTGGCACTTCGAGATGCAGGACTACATATTCCTTATCCGATCGAAGACGGATCTTCCTCTGCTTCCCGATCCGTTGATATGCCCGAACGCATCGACGACTCTCACGTTCAGACAGCGAGAGGGGAGCTTTCTACCGAACTCGAATGGATCTTCGGAAAAGACTCGGAGATCATCCTGAACAAAATGAGCGAAGAGATCCTGATGGACCTCTCCGCTCATATAACAGATTCCAATATCGGTGCCGAAGTAGTCGAGCAGGCCGAATATCACGCGACATGGGGCCGGATCGGTCTGGCAGATGAAGGTAAGCTCCTCGACCTGATCGAACAGCATCTTGACGAACTGACCGATGCTTCAGACTCGACACGAGAGGCGATCCTCAACTCCATCAGCGAGAGGCGGAAAGTCCGCCGCAGGAAACTCACGGAGGGTCCGGTCTGATCTTCGACCATCTCCATCAAGGATCCGGCCTTACCTGCAAACTCGGTCACAAAAGCTATCCTCTTCCCGAAGTCTCCTGCAAAGACCATCCCTCTTATTCGCGGGATCAGGCCTCTTTGTTCTTAAAGTAATCGTCGATCCCCTTGGCAGCGGCCTTACCTGCACCCATGGCGAGGATTACGGTAGCAGCGCCGGTAACGGCATCACCGCCGGCATAGACACCTTCCTTGGTGGTGGCGCCTGTCGCCTCGTCGGCAATGATACATTTCCACTTATTCGTCTCAAGCCCCTTCGTAGTAGAAGAGATCAGAGGGTTCGGAGAAGTACCGAGAGCCATGATGACTGCATCTGTCTCGAGCTCGAACTCAGAACCTTCGATCGGAACGGGACGTCTTCTTCCGGATGCATCGGGCTCGCCGAGCTCCATCCTTATGCACTTCATCGCACGAACGAAATGCTCCTCGTTCTCAAGTATCTCGACTGGATTCGTAAGCAGCTCGAACTTTATGCCCTCTTCCTTGGCATGATGCACTTCCTCAACACGGGCAGGCAGTTCAGCCTCACTTCTTCTGTATACGATCGTAACCTCAGCACCGAGTCTCAATGCTGTCCTTGCCGCATCCATCGCAACATTACCGCCGCCTACGACAGCGACCTTAGCGGGACGATAGATAGGAGTATCGGAATCTTCACGGAAAGCCTTCATGAGATTGCTTCTCGTCAGATACTCGTTAGCGGAGAAGACACCCTTGGCATTCTCGCCGGGGATCTTCATGAACATGGGAAGTCCGGCACCCGAACCGATGAATACGGCCTCAAACCCCTCATCCTCCATGAGCTCGTCGATAGTAACGGACTTGCCGATAACAACATTTGTCTCGATCTTAACTCCGAGCGACTTAACATTCTCGATCTCTGAAGCAACGACAGTATCCTTCGGCAGACGGAACTCCGGGATACCGTAAGTAAGTACGCCGCCTGCTTCGTGAAGCGCCTCGAAAATAGTAACATCATAGCCCATCTTCGCGAGATCCCCGGCGCACGTAAGACCTGCAGGGCCGGAACCTACAACAGCAACCTTGTGTCCATTCAGTGCAACATCGAGGGAAGGCTTGATCCCCTCCTCGCGTGCACGATCGGCAACATAGCGCTCGAGCTTACCGATGGCAACAGCGTCACCCTTGATGCCTCTTATGCACAAAGCCTCGCACTGAGTTTCCTGAGGACATACACGTCCGCACACGGCCGGAAGCGCACTGGCTTCTGATATCTTGCTATAAGCGCCCTTAAAGTCACGCTCCTTCAATGCAGTGATAAAAGCAGGGATATCGATCTGAACGGGGCATCCCTGTACGCATCTGGGATTCTTACAGTTAAGGCATCTGGCAGCCTCGAGTACTGCTTCCTCTTCCGTATAGCCCAGGCAGACTTCTTCAAAATTCTTAGCTCTTACAGCAGGCTCCTGCTCGCTGATCGCTACTCTCTCAAATCCGGGTGCAGCCATTACTTATCACCTCCGCAGTTTCCGCAGCCGCCGTGATGGGTATCGCCCTCACGCAGCTTCAGCAGTGCTCTTCCTTCCTCGGTCTTGTAGAGCTTCATCCTCTCCATGGCCTCGTTGAAATCCACCTTGAATCCGTCAAACTCAGGACCGTCGATACATGCGAACTTAACCTCGTCGCCTACTGTCAGGCGACAGGCACCGCACATACCGGTACCGTCTACCATGATCGGATTCATGCTGACTATTGTCGGGATATCGTATTTCTTCGTCGTCATGACGCAGAACTTCATCATTATCATAGGGCCGATCGATACACACAGATCGTACTTCTTGCCCTGATTCTCGACCAGGTCGGCGATCACTTCCGTAACAAGTCCCTTACGAACATAAGATCCGTCGTCAGTAGTGATATAAAGATTGCCCGCGACCTTCTTCATCTCTTCTTCGAGGATGATCAGTTCCTTATTCTTGGCACCTACGATAACATCGGCATCAATGCCGTGTTCATGGAGCCACTTGACCTGAGGATAAACCGGAGCCGTTCCGAGACCGCCCGCAACGAAAAGTATCTTCTTCTTACGCACTTCCTCGATGTCATCGGTAACGAGTTCGGACGGATTACCGAGAGGACCTACAAAGTCATGCAGATATTCTCCCTCTTCCATCTTACTGAGCTTCTCGGATGTAGCACCGACGATCTGAACTACGATGGTAACCGTTCCCTGCTCTCTGTCATAATCACAGACCGTGAGCGGTATCCTCTCGCCCATCTCATCTGTCCTCACGATAACAAACTGTCCCGGCTCGCAGTACTTAGCCACGCGCGGAGCAACGATATCCATAAGGAATATGCTCGAATGCAGGACACTCTTCTTCTTGATAAGATACATATAGCCCTCCTCGTGTGATGAATAGGCAATAATTCACACGTCTTTTATTCTACCAAAACAGTCCGGTGATTTACAGACAAAAAAACGGCCCGCACGGATGCGGACCGTTTAAGTCAAACTTCAGTATCAATTAAGTATCGCTCATAGCGCTGAACGCCTGGAAGAGATAGTTCATTACAGTATTCGCGAGAAGGTCGGATATGAGGCTCTTTACTTCTTCGGAATTCTCGACCTCAGAGGGCTTGTCGAGACCTGCTGCGTCATAGACATCGTCGGCCTTATCGACATACTCGTCACCGACCGCGACTGAGAAGAGGATCGAGTCGCCGTCAAGTCTGATTCCGATAACGACACTGCCATCAGCCTGCGGAACTTTATCGGAATTGGCGGTGACGCTATCGCCGAACATATCGGCAAGCTTGTCGTAGATACCGCTTATAAGCTCCTCCATGGTGATGTTGATCGTAACGCTTGCCTCGCCCTTATCTTCATCGAAAAAGTACTCTTCCTCGGAGAAATCATCCATGTCATAACCTGTAACAGCCATTGCCATTCTAAGGAGCGAATCGATATCATCAAAGAACTTCACGGCATCATCTTCATTGTCAAAGACGGCGCATCCGATAATGGCTATGCTGCTGTTTACCGGCTCGTCGAGATCGGGATTGCCCTGAACTGCAACCTTGACCGTACCGATGGAGGCGATATCGATCATGTCCGCGATAGAGATCCCGAAGTCGGATGTGGCGGAATCGAGAGCATCGTTAATCTCACCGTTCTCTGAGAGCTCCTCCCCTGACGTTTTTATCAGGATGCCGTCCTGAAGTGCCTCAGTATCCTCATCGAGCCCCTTCAGATCATCGATGGAATATTCTTCGAATCCGTCGGAGAATTCGTCGACGGCATCTTCGATGCTCTTGCTCTTCTTCTTGCTGCAGCCTGCAAAGGCTCCTGCTGCAAGTGCGACCGTAAGAACAACTGCGATCGCCCTGGTCATTGATCTTTTCATTCTATTAACCTCCGTTTATATCCTTAATCCCCATGAATGCAAAGATGCGCACTCATATCGTTATATTAACAGATTAGCATCAATAATCAATCGATAATGCGTCTGGCGACATAAACGCCGCTCGCCGATGCGTGAGACAGCGAATGTGTAACGCCGCTGCCGTCGCCGATGATGTAAAGGCCCTTGTGAGAGGTCTCGAGGTTCTCGTCGATGGCTACTTCCATATTATAGAACTTGACCTCGACGCCATAGAGGAGCGTATCATCATTGGCTGTTCCGGGAGCGATCTTGTCGAGTGCGAAGATCATCTCGATTATGCCGTCTAAGATCCTCTTGGGCAAAACGAGCGAGAGGTCACCGGGAGTCGCCGCCATCGTCGGACGTACTGTCGACTCTGCAATACGGGCGGAATTGGATCTTCTTCCTCTCATCAGGTCTCCGAAACGCTGAACGATAACGCCGCCGCCTAACATGTTAGACAGTCTGGCGATCGACTCGCCGTATCCGTTTGAGTCCTTGAACGGCTCGGAGAAATGCTTGGCCACGAGGAGTGCGAAGTTCGTGTTCTCGGACTGCAGTTCCGGCGAATCAAAGCTGTGGCCGTTGACCGTAACGATCCCGTTGGTGTTCTCGTTTACCACATAGCCGTTCGGGTTCATGCAGAATGTCCTTACCAGATCCTCGAACTTCTCGGTCCTGTAGACGATCTTCGACTCATAGAGTTCGGATGTAAGATGTGAGAAAACGACCGCAGGCAGTTCCACGCGCACGCCGATGTCGACACGGTTGGAGAATGTCTCGATGTCAAGTTCGCTGCAGACATTTTCGATCCACTTGGAGCCGCTCCTGCCGACGGAGACAATGCATTTGTCACAGGTATACTCGCCTTCGGGAGTGGTGATCTTATATCCGCCGCCTTGAAGTTCCGAGAGCGAATCAACATGACAGTTGAAGAAGAAATCGACCTTGTCCTTAAGCCTGTTATAGATATTTCCGAGCACCTCGTAGTTCTTGTCCGTGCCGAGGTGTCTTACAGATGCATCCAGAAGGCGGAGCTTGTTCTCGATACAGATCTTCTTGAACTTGGTTCCCGCCGTCGTGTAGAGCTTGGTCCCCTCGCCGCCGTTAGCCATATTGATGCCGTCGACATAGTGCATGAGTTCGAGCGCGGTCTCTTTGCCGATGTGCTCGTAGAGTGTGCCGCCGAAGTCATTGGTGATGTTATACTTCCCGTCGGAGAAAGCGCCCGCGCCGCCGAAGCCACGCATAATGGCACAACTCGGGCAGTTGATGCAGGTCTTGATCTTCTTGCCGTCGATGGGGCACTTGCGCTGCTCAAGAGGCCTTCCCGCTTCGAAGACTGCGACCTTCATGCCCGGAGCCTTATCGGCAAGCTCATAAGCGGAGAAGATCCCGCCCGGTCCTGCGCCTATGATGATAACGTCATACTTACGAGAGTCAGCCATATGAGAACGCTCCCTTCTTTATTTGGTGGCGATGACGGCGTAGTCCTGGCTGCCGTACAGCATGGAGGCCACTTCCTGCATCGCTTTGTTAAACTCCTCTGTATCAGATCCCGCGATCTTAAGTTCGGGGATCTTCTTGTCGGGCTTGCTGCTCTCCGGGAACATGATCTCGATATTCCTGAAGCCCGCCTGCTCGAGATAGTACTTCATCGTCATGGGATGAACGGGCTTAACGTGCGACGGGTCGATATAGAAAGCATTGGTGTAGATAGACAGCGACATCGGGTTAGGTGTCTCCGCTATGAACACACCTCCGTCCTCAAGCTTGTTAAATGCGTTAACGCACACTTCCAATATCTGCTCGGGAGTCAGGTGTTCAACGACCTGTCCGATAAAGATGCCGTCGAGCACGTCAAACGAATTCATAAGCTTGACACCGTCTCCGCACGTGGCCTTAAAGCCCTTGCTCACACAATAATCGACGTAAGGCTCGTAGAGATCGACGCCCTCCGCGTTGATGCCGTTATCCTTCATGAGCGAAAGGAATTCTCCCCTACCGCATCCGAAGTCAAGAACGTGCTTCCTTCCCTCGAAGTAAGGCAGATACTGTTTCTGCCTTTCCTTCACAGACTCGATCGATCCCCTGAAATGATTCTCGAAGTCAAAATACTCGATGGCGCTGTATGTATTGCCGCTTGATACGGTCTTCTCTGTTGTCGCAGTATCGCCAGCCTTATCAGATGCGGGCGAAGGCGACATCTGAACATTTCTCCCCATACGTCCGACCTGAAGCTTCAGATAATCGGAATCGCTCTGCAGCGCTTCGATCGCCGTATTATTATTTGAAAGATTGACGCAGGCATTCTCAAAATCAGTGTTGAGCTGTCCTACTCTGCCGATCAGTTCATCATGCCTCTCCGAGAGCGCATCATGCTTATCCTTAAGCTGATCGAGCTCGGCTTCCTCTGCCACCATCTCGTCGATCATCCACGAGAAGATCTTACGCTTGATCGCGCCCTTTATCCCTTTCTGCTGCTGAAGCTGCTGCCTCAGAAGTTCGTAATGTCCCATTTAATTAATCTCCTGATCTAACGGACTTAACTTATGTATTCTATCATAAATAAAACCTCTTCACGTGAAAGACCGGTGAGAATTCTCTTGGAGAGCAAAAAAAGAAGCGCCGGCAGATCCGCCGCCGTTTTTTTATGTACGCCCGAGTGGCCGGTTCTGCCGCTTCTGCAGTAGCTTCTGCTTCGACAACTCTATCGACAACTATTGGAGAGAATAGTTGTCACGTTAGTTGTCGAAGACGCTGATGTGGCAAGCTCTACACCGGCGCCCCCATATTTGTATCATCGGGAGTAACAAAATAGTGTACGAGCCTCCGGAATGTGGGCTCAACAGGCCTTGGGTAACGATTCCGGTTACGCTTTTTATTTTTCGTTACCACTTTCGTTACCCGACGGCGTTTTTCGGCCTCGGGTAACGATTCGGGTTACGATTTTTATTTTTCGTTACCATTTCCGTAACCAAGAGACGTTTTTCAGCCTTGGGTAACGATTTCGGTTACGATTCTCGAAAAACGTTACCATTTTCGTTACCCGACGTCTTTTTCCGGCCTCGGGTAACGAATATGAATTCAAGACCTTGGAACAGCTTCAGAAGGCTATGGAAGAATACATTGAGTACTACAACAACGAGAGAATTCAGGTCAAACTGAAAGGACTGACTCCTTGCCAGGCAAGGAATCAGTCCTTATACTCGTTTTAAACCGTCCAACAAAGTGGGTTCACTTCAAACTTACCGACGCTTAGTTTCTTATAAAGCAAAGATCAGTTCTTGGCAACGCTTGCCATGATCTCCTTGACCTTCTTTTCTTCAGGCTTGCTTGTGAAAGCACTTACGGCAGGAACGATGATGAAGCCTGCGAGCATTGCGATCGCACCGCTGTTGATAGGCGAAGCGAAGAAGCCGTCAGCGAACTTGTTCAGGATATTAAGCTCGAAAACATTATTGATCGCAACAAACGTCATGAACGAAGCGGAGAGAACGAAGTTGACCCATACAGCCGCCTTGGATGCGCCCTTCCAGTAAAGACCGAAGAGGAACGGAGCCAGGAACGAACCTGCCAGAGCACCCCACGATACACCCATCATCTGAGCGATGAACGTAACGGCTTTGTTGTACTGATAGAGAGCCAGCGCCGCAGAGATCGCGATAAAGACGAGTACCAGGACACGCATGCATGTTACCTTCTGCTTCTCGTTCATGTCTTTCTTTACTGATGTGCCGATGAAGTCGAGCGTCAGAGTGGAGCTCGATGTCAGTACAAGAGACGAGAGGGTGGACATGGAAGCCGACAGTACGAGGATGACTACGACGGCGATCAGGATGTCGCTTAAGTGAGTGAGCATCTCGGGAACGATGGAGTCGAAGCCGGCAACGGGCACGATGGCGCCGCCCTTCTCGACTGTGGCATCACCGGTTACGAAGAGACGACCGAAGCCTCCGAGGAAGTAGCAGCCGCCGGCAACGATAACCGCGAAGACCGTAGAGATGATCGTACCTCTCATAACAGCCTTCTCATCCTTGATGGCATAGAACTTCTGTACCATCTGAGGCAGACCCCATGTACCCAAGGATGTAAGGATAACAACGAACAGAAGATCCAGAGGCTTAGGTCCGAAGAGGTCCGTGAAGGCACCGGCCTTGTACTCGCCTTCGATGTCGGAGAGCTTGTCAAGGGAATCGGCAAGACCGCCGTTAACATTCAGGACTGCTACGATGACCGCAACGATACCTATGAGCATGATCAGGCCCTGAATGAAGTCGTTGATGGCCGTAGCCATGTATCCGCCTGCGATAACGTAGATGGCAGTAAGGATAGCCATCGCGAGGATGCAGTATTCATACTTAACGTCAAATGCCATACCGAAGAGTCTGGACAGACCGTTGTAGAGCGAAGCCGTATAAGGGATAAGGAAGATGAAGATGATGACCGACGCACCGATCCTCAGGCTCTTGCTGTCATATCTCTTGGCAAAGAAGTCCGGCATGGTCTTACTGTCGAGCTTATGAGTCATGAGCCTTGTTCTTCTCGCGAGAAGGACCCATGCCAGGAGCGATCCGATGATCGCGTTGCCGATACCTACCCAAGTGGAAGATACACCGAACTTCCAACCGAACTGACCGGCGTAGCCGACAAAGATAACGGCCGAGAAATAACTCGTTCCGTATGCGAAAGCGGTGAGCCACGGGCCTACCGAACGTCCGCCGAGAACGAAGCCCTCAACGTTCGCGGAAGTCTTGTGACATACAACACCGACCGTGATCAGCACCGCGAAAAACACTACAAGCATAACGATCTTGATTATCATAACAATTCCCCTTGGGTATCTTATTTGTAAGAGCCGTTTACCGTCCTCTTCTCTTTGATACCGTGGATTATTCTATTTTACGAGAGAAACCATGTCAATAAAAATATATATATCGTAAGTTGCATTATTTTGTCGTTCGGCAGATTAGGCAACGATCCTCAATTCGCCGTAAAATAAGCTCTCACGCTTCAAGGATGACGTTAAGCACATAGTCCCGAAGCTCGACAGAATGCTCGACCACGTACTCCTTCATTATGGAAGAATCGAATGACGGGGGCTGAACCTCTATCTCCACATCATTATCATCATAGTACTCCGGCCACTCGCTGATAAACTCGACTTCAGCCGTTAGGATAACGTTGCCCTCGATACAAACGACCTGCTTGATCGAAGCATCGCAGACGTCCGGTTCCCAACCCAGGAACCATGTATCGCCGATTTCCTCGAAGCCCGTATAGCCCTCGAATCTGTCTTTGATACTCCGATATGCCTTGATCGCATCCAATACACTGTCATAGACATAATACGTCACATGATCCCTCGGAGCATTCGAACGATAAGATGATGAACAATACACATTGAGCCTGACCGGACCTCTGAAGTCATCCTTGGTTATCCTCCACTTATCCATGACCTTTACACTCTCGTGGATCTCCAGATCATAATCAGATACCACACCTCTGATTTGAGTCACTACTCCGTCACGGCTCTCGCATCTTTGTCTGCTACCGTCTTCACCCTTGTCCTTATGCGCATTCACGATCAGCGCACCTGCCACAGCCGCTGCCACGAATACCGCCGAGATGGCGATAACGACCGCAGTTCTCGAGAAACCTTTTCGATACATCTTCATAGCGTTACCCTCCGCCGTTTTTGCCTTGATACCATATATACAGTTGAGCCGCCGGAAATGTTGCACCTGTTTTTCCATAACGAAAAACCCCCGGAACCCAAGGTTCCGAGGGATGTCTGGTGGAGCATACGGGACTTGAACCCGTCAATA
>CAMODL010000023.1:0-32397 GCA_946611435.1 uncultured Clostridia bacterium | reverse complement strand
GCAGAAGCTACTGCAGAAGCGGCAGAACCGTCCAACAAAGTGGGTTCACTTCATTTGTAAACAGTCCTCTTTTCTATTGTCCCGCAGACGCGAGTATCTTCCGCGGAATTAGTTCCGCAGGAGCTGCGCTTGCGAAGCGACGAGGACTGTTCGTATATTCCGCGGAAGATGCGAGCGTCCTCACTTTGCCAGATACTTAAAGAACGCCGCGTCCTCGTAGTCGTAGACGTAGAACTGGGTCTCGACCATGGTGACCTGATCCTCGCGGATTATGTTGCCGAAGGAACCTATATAGTCCTGCTCGTACTCGTAGGGCTCGTCAGTGAAATGCATCTGATAGGACGTCAGAGCCGAGTACAGCATCTGATTGGCCGGCGTGTAGGAGGCCAGGATCATGACGGCGAGCACCAGGCGCGCGGCTACGGCACGGCGGCGGTCGACGTCGGATGAACGGCAGATATCGAAGTTGTCAGTGACGAACATCACCGAATAGAGGGCAATAAGGAAGAGCGGCGCGAGGCTGCCGCGCATGAGAAAGTCGTTGGCGATGCTTATCTTGTAGATCGGCAGGATCATGAGGGTCGCCAGGGCGGTCCGGAACATCGGGTCGGACTTATGGCGGCGGTAGATGAGCAGGAACCAGATCCCGAACTCGAAGATGACGTACCAGATGTATTCTTTGATGAGAGTCAAAGGTGATGAATAGAAAGTCCAGATGAATCCGTCGGCGCCGGTGGCACTGGGGTTGGAAGTATAAAGCAGGCCGAAGCAGACAAGACAGATCATGGGCGGAGCGATGTTTGGGAGAGTGATTATGTTGCGAAGCACAGCCTTGCGCGGCATCGAGTCAGAAGACGAAGCAGCACTGCGGCTTGTCATGATGAGCTTACAAACGCACATAGGAAGGATGCCGATCGTAGCCCACGGGGAATAGCAGAACATCAGCCCGCCCAGGAAGCCGACAGAACGGCCGTTAATACACAGCAAAAGGAGTATAGTGATCAGCCATCCTGGGATGCTCTGGTTGAAGACGTTCATTATCTGGAAGAAATTCCCGTGAACATAGAGATGCAGATTCCAGCCCTCCCATGTCGTGGTAGTATCCGTGATGCGGTTGATGTAATAAGGAATTACATCTATCCCGGCGAAAAATATCAGGAACACGAACAACGCTCTTGAGGCACGCCTATAGAGCAGCGACGCTCCGACCCACACAAGGAACAGCCCGATGCCGGACCAGATAAAAAGCGCCACACGCGCAGCCATGAGCCCGAAGAGCTTGCCGATGACGGCGGGCACAGTCCAGAATACAAAGTAGTACGCAAAGGCCGCCTGACCGTCGCCAAGACGCTCGGCCACGGCGGGATTCTGCTGAGTCGAGAAGTCATAGACGACCGGCCATTTGTAATGGACAAGATCGTTCAGGATCGCATATCTTACGCGGTGATCCGCGGAGCAACAACCGAATTCGCTTACGCCGCCCCAATAGAGGACGAGAAGGATCATGATCACTACTGTGATGAGATGCGAGGGCTTAAGCTCGATCTTTTTCTCATCAGCGGCGGAAAGACTACCGTCAGTGCCCTTATTGACGCCTCGAACGGCCATGACTCCGCCGGCACTCATTATGACGGTGAACAGCACTGCCCAAAGCGGCTTCAGATAACCGATGAAGAAGATGACCACCGGAAGCGTCAGATACAGGACCGACATCAGGAAGAATGTCGCCATGCCGATCGTAAGCGTTCCCGATGATCCGCGTCCGGGCTTGAGTGCATTAACCTCCTTCATGATCAGCCTCCGTCCCTGCTCAGGTGTTCAAAGAAGAACGTGTCGGCATAATCGTAAGAATAGAACTGGTCGTGAACGACGACGGCATATTTGTCATCCTTGATGTCGGCAAGTGAGCCGATCTCATCTTCCGGGAACTCGCCGAGGATGGTCATCGCCAGACCGATATAGACGTAGTAGGCACTGATATATACCATCGCGACAAGGATGATCGTCGCGCCGAGATGTCTCGGCTGCACATTCCCGTTACGGATCTTTTTGTAGTCGACGTCCGCGAGGCACGCTGCCATATAGACTGTCAAAACGAACAGCGCAGGCATGGATGCTCTCATGCACAGATCGTTGTTGAGCGATACCATATAAAAAGGAATGATCAGGAGCGTGACTACCGAAGTGATCAGGAGCGGACTCTTAAGGTCAGATCTGCGTGTGAGCAGGAGATACGGCAGGATCTCGATTATGATCAGAAGGATATATGCCGCGGCAAATCGCGGGATGCTTCCGTAGAAATCCCATGTAAATCCCCGATCCATAGCTTCCCCGCTGCCTGCCATATAAAAGGAGCCGAAGACGATGAGCATGATCACCGCAGGGATCACATTGAGAGGACCCAGGATAGACTTCACTTTACGTTCGGAAGACTTCATGAACAATCGCGTAGCGGCTATCGGAAGGATGCCGATCGTTACCCATGGCGAATATGCGAAGGTAAGTGCTCCGATAAAGCCGATCATGAGGTTGCTGCCGGAAGTCATCAGAAGGATTGCTGCGAGCCAGCACGGGATGACCTGGTTATAGACATTCATCAGGTTGGTCGCCATGCTCAGATAACTCAGGTGGTGCGTCCACCCTTCGAGCCAGCCCCAGCTCGGCATGCCGTGGTAAAGATGGAACATGAACGGGATCGCATCAAGTCCGCTCGCGAACATGAACACGAATACGGTCGCCAGACTTTTCTTGCCTATGAACATGTTCATTCCGAGAAGTATCAGGAAGAGGCCGAGCGCCGACCACAGGACAAGCGCGATGTTGCCGACCGCGAAGCCGAAGAGCTTACCGATCAGGGCGGGCACCATCCAATAGGCAAAATAGTACACAAATGCTACCTTCCCCTCGCCCATATAATTCGCGATGATCTCATTGCTCTGAGTCGAATTATCGAAAACAACCGGCCACTTATAGTTTATAAGGTCCCTGAAGATGGCGCGCCTGAAAGAGTGATCGTCCGTACTGTAGACGAATTCACCTATGCCCGAAGTGATCGTAAGGATGACCGCCATAACGGCCAGAAAGATAACAAAACCGAGCGGCAGTGTGAGGCTCCCCGGCTTATCACTCCCCTCGACCTTGCCGAACCGGCGGTCGTGAGCCCGGGCAACGGGCCCGGTCCCGAGGGACGCCAGGAAACAAATGAGCAGGATGAGTGCTGCAGGGATACCGATATAAGGCTTAAGATATGTTACGAGAAAGATGATGACCGGCAGTAGCAGATAGCCTATGGACGCCGCACGGAACCATCTCGAAGAGATCTCGACGGTTCTTGTCTTACGGACCTTCAGTTCCTTGGCCTCTCTCATCCTTACAGGGACTCCTTTCGATACAAATGATCGCAACTTCGATAATTATAACATGAGATCAATAATGGGGTACATCGTGGAAGTTATAGTATAATCATAGTCAGCACAGATAAAGGAGACACGTTATGGCTTCCATCGGAATACTCGGCGCCGGGACATGGGGCGCCGCACTTACAAAGCTTCTGGCGGTCAACGGACACAGGACACAGCTTTGGTCGGCGATCCCCAAGGAGATCGAAGATCTTTCCGCTACTAAGACACATCCCAACCTTCCGGGAATGACAATGCCCGATAACGTCTCCTACACGACAGATATAAAAGAAGTCGTAACGGATAAAGATGTCGTACTCCTGGTCGTGCCTTCCGTATATGTAAGGTCGACTGCCGCGAGCATGAGACAGTATATTCCCGACGGGCAGATAATAGTCGATGCCGCCAAGGGTATTGAAGCAGATACACTGATGACGATGACGGAAGTTATCGAGGATGAGCTTAAGAAGGACGGGCTTCATGACAACATCAGGCTCGTAGCTCTATCGGGCCCGACGCACGCAGAAGAGGTCGCAAGGGATATGCCGACTGCCATAGTATCGGCAAGCGGTGATATGGAGGCGGCACGTAAGGTCAGGAATATTTTCGCCTGCTCGCGTCTTAAGGTATATACGAACGGCGACACCAAGGGTGTGGAGCTCTGCGGAGCGGTCAAGAATGTCATCGCACTCGCTGTCGGCATCTCGACGGGACTCGGCTTCGGTGACAATGCCAGAGCCGCACTTATCACCAGGGGGATCGCCGAGATCGGAGAGCTCGGTCAGGCGATGGGATGTGATCCCAGGACTTTCACCGGACTTACGGGAATAGGCGATCTTATAGTAACGGCAACGAGCGCTCACAGCCGCAATAACAAATGCGGTATACTTATCGGGCGCGGAATGTCGACAGAAGAAGCGATCAAGGAAGTCAATATGGTAGTCGAAGGTCTCAACGCCCTCCCTGCTACGATCAGACTTCGCGACAAATATAATATCAATATGCCGATCGTCAGTGCCCTCGATGACATCATCAGCGGCAGAACTACACCCCGCCGGGCAGCGGATCTTCTCATGAGGAACCGCGACATATCGGAATACTGATAAGGAACAAATAACAGGAGAACCATATGAACACACTTTATGTAGTAATGCCGGCTTACAATGAAGAGGCCAATATAGCAGAGACTGTAAGGTCATGGTATCCCGTTCTCGAGGGCAAGAGCGAGGATTCACGTCTGGTAATAGCTGACAGCGGGAGTTCGGACAGGACACATGAGATACTCGAAGAACTTCAGAGTGAATTCCCCAAGCTCGAGATCCTCACAGATTCCGACAGACAGCATGGTCCTAAGCTTATCGCACTCTACGGTTATGCCATCAGCAAGGGCGCGGATTATATCTTCCAGACAGATTCCGACGGACAGACCGATCCGAACGAATTCGGCGCTTTCTGGGACGCCCGCGTATCTCACGACATCATCCTCGGACATCGTAAGGTCAGAGGCGACGGCAAGTCGCGCGCCATGGTCGAGAAGGTCGTATGCCTCCTTCTGCGATTGTATTTTCGAGTAAAGGTGCCTGATGCCAACGCACCTTTCAGGCTCATGAAGAGTGATGTTGTCGCCAAATATCTCGGCCGCCTGCCGGAGGATTACAATATCCCCAACATCATGCTGACAACCTATTTCGTTCACTATAAAGAGAATGTCGAATTCCGCGTGATCACTTTTAAGCCTCGTCAGGGCGGCAAGAACTCGATCAACATCCGTAAGATTTTCAAGATCGGACGGAAAGCCTTGAAGGACTTCCGTCATTTCAAGAAAGAGATGTGATCAGATCTCGGCGATCAGCCTCTCATACCCCTTAACGATCTCGCTCCAGGTGTAGTTCTCATCGATATACCTGCGGCCGTTGACTCCCATTACCGCCATCTCTTCGGGGTGGCTTAACATGTAGTTCACGCAGCCTTCGAATTCATAGTAATCGGTATAGTAAAGTCCGCCGTTGCTCTTGACGCAGTGTCCTTTAAGGACCGGACACAGCCCGTTAACGAGCACGGGCTTACAAAGGCTCATCGACTCGAGAACAACGATCGACAAGCTCTCATATTTGGACGGAAGGATGAAGAACCGTGAAGCCGCCATGCCGGAGAACTTGTCCCACTCATCTACAAAGCCGAGCGATATGATATCGTCACGTTTGGGGATCGGCACGATCTCCTTGCCCATCAGTACAAGCTTGAGATCCGACCCGGGATTCCTTTTCTTGTATTCGGTAAAATAGCGGAACAGTTCGGGGCAGCACTTATTCTCATCGATACGGCCGACATAGAGGATAAAGTTATCGAGGTTGTACTTGGCCTTAAATGCATCCGCATCAACGCCATCGGGGATCTCGACACCAACGCCTCCGCGGCCGTCATTATCGGGCTTTCCGGAAGCAGAAGGGAACAGACGGCATGTCAGTTCTTTTTCTTCCGGGGTATTGTAATAGAATGCAGCCGGAAGCGTAAACATATGAGCGAAAATATCCAGATGTATCGGTCTCTCCTCATGCGCCGTAGGAATGAAGACCGCTTTGGACGCCACCTTGGGCAAGGCAAAATAAGTCGTGTAGTAAAGGTAGCAAACGAATACAAAACAGTCATAATCGTCAGCGTGTGCTTCGACCCAGTCTGTCAGTGCCGGACACTCAGGTCCCTGAAGTCTCATCCACTCTTCCTGTTCTTTTACACTTGTCGGGGATGTCAGCACCTTATCTGACAACTTGTTAAACACGGCAGAGTTACGCTCTGCAACCGTAGGAAAACGGTGTACAAGAACGCCGTTTAACACCTCTTCATCTGCTTCATATTCGTTCTTCCACGTTACGTAATCAACAGCCTTGGTCGTCGCGCAGTCAACCTCATGATGCCCCAGTGACACCATATGCTCGGCCACCTGTCTGGCATATGCCTCTGCACCGCCGTTAACCTCTTCTCCGTATCTCTGAACTACAAAACAGATCTTCATATCCTGTGAGCCTCACTTACCGATAAAACCGGTCAATATATCCATGAACCGCTCTGCTACATTCCCGTATGAGAAGTCGTTAAGCCGGGTCCTCTGATCCTCGATCATGACACGACGCAGTTCTTCATTATTCAGTATCTCGTGTAGATAAGCTGCAGCAACAGCAGGGTCCTTTGTCTTTATGACCGCGCCGGCCCCTCCGAGCGTCTCCGGCACGGCACACGAATCATATGCCAGGATCGGAACATCAAAACTCATGGCTTCGGTGAGCGGTACGCAGAATCCCTCATGCTCGCTCATACAGACGAAGGCATCTGCGGTCTTATAATAAGCCAGTATCTTCGCGAAAGGGATCTGCCCCGTAAACATTACGTCCTCGAGTCCCAGAGAATCGGCATAGCACTTGAGCCTTGCCATATATCTCTCCGTGCCGACACTGCTGCCTACAAGGATAAGCCTTACGGGATCAGTATAGAGCTTACGATAAGCATAGAGCATCGATATCAGGTCCTGCTGACACTTGTTCGGCGCCACACGACCGACAAAAAGGATGTTCTTGACTCCGTCACTCATCTGCCGGACGACTTCCTCATCCGGCGCCTTCTTATAATCCTCGAAAGGAATAAGGATCGGCCTTACGTGAAGCGGACAGGTATAACCGTAACTGATCAGCTGATCGCGGTTGAACGAGGAATCGCAGAATCCTCCCTCGAAAGTATCCTTAAGAGCCACCGTCTCGTCATGCCCGTCTGCACAGAGCTTGGCAAGCCTGCCGCTGTATCTTACAAAGAAGTCCGGGGGTGTGATGTTATGGTAGATAACGAACTTCCTGCCCGGCAGATCCTTTATACGGCGGTTGAGCGCTGTTCCCGTAGACAGATGATAGAGGATGATATCGTCATCCTTGATCTTCGGGAGTTTATTATAGTAGCTGATGTCACTGCCGGTTATGCGCTTGTCTATATTCTCTGCGTAGACCGCGGTCTTATAACCTCTGTCGATAAGCAGTTTCCTGATGGCGAGACAGTCGTTGCTCACCGCATCTCCGAAGGATAGTGTTGTCAGTATCTGATATATCTTCATGACAGCTCCTGAGTAAGCTTCAGGATCTCTGCCTGAAGTTTGTTGATCCTGTCGACAAGGGCATTGCGCTCCTGTCTTAACTTATCGTACTCATCGCACACGACGGCGAGAGATTCGTTAAGCTGATTCTGCTTTGCCACTGCGGGATTGATGTAAAAACCGTACATCATGCCGCCGATCTTTTCCTTGATACCGCGATACTGAGGTATTACCTCGTGGTTCTCTCTTATCCTTCCGAGTACCCTCTCGAGTTCTTCGTCTGCTCCGCTTCCTGCGAGCATATTGATGCGTTCGAAGTTGACTCCGATCTTTACGCTTCCCTTAAGCTCCTCTTCAGGCGGGATATTATTCTTTATGATGTTGACTGCATCTGTCATGTTGTCTCTCCTGCCTTGGCCTTTTTAAGGGCTTCGATATCCGCCTCGAGCTTCTCGGCAACCTTAGTCAGTTCCTCGATCTCTCTCTTCTCTTCCTTAACAGCCTCCGACACGATAAAGAAATGGAAATTCAAGGTATTCTGCTGTCCCACGATCGGCAGGAAGAAGAAGCTCCCGACCTTACGGAAGCACTTCTTGATGAAGACCTTGACCGGATTTCCCGTCAGGAGCTGATAAGGCTGGACTTCATAATTATAAGAAAGATAGGATACGGCTTCGCCGAGTCTTGTTCCGTCACTTCCGACACTTGTAGAGCCGGGAGCGGAAGCTGCAGGGTTCATGGCACCTGCGGCAGGCCCGTCAGTAAATGACAACGGGATCTGATCGGCACCCGATGCCTTGATATTCTCTCTGATCTGATTCATTATCTCTTCTACATTAACCGTGTTATCAGCCATTTGCATATCTCCTCACATACCGCTTAAGGATCTCTCATATCTGCAGCCCGATCCTCCGAGCTTCGATGCCCTTATCGGATCGTTCAAAATGTAATCCAGAATACCTTCGAACTCATAATAATTATCATACCAAAGTCCTCCGCCTGCGTCTTTTACAAGTTGCTTATCTTTTGTGTTTCCGGATATTACAAGGACAGGGATCTTAAGCTCTCTCCAGATGCGGAGGATAAGATCGGTGTCATCGGTCTCTTTGGACGGGATAACCGCCAGACGCACAGAGTCGCGGTCTTCAGAGCTTATTCTCGATATATCCCTGAGGCCCGAGAATTCGTTCTTGTGTCTTAAGGGAACGTCAACAGGCTTGCCGTCCGAAGACATCCACAGATGTTCCGTCAGGCACTCCTCCGTGAATTCATAAACGCGTCTTCGTCTGTATTCCAGAAGATATAGCGCGAGCATCGCCTTCTCGCTGTCAGAAGCCTTAGGATCGGCACAGCAGCAAAGGATAATGTCTCTTCGTGCGGGAGGATTGCCTTCAGGATCGGATCTGTCCATTGTCTTTACCTGATATCGGAAAGGCCGGGATCGGTGAAATGCCACTCGTGAGCTATCCTGCATGCACCGACATCACCGTTGTTTGAATATGTCTCGATCTCACATGCGCCCTTCCAGTAGTCGACGGGCAGACCGTGACCGGACTCGATCGCAAGATCCACGGTATACCTGCCTGAGAGCATAGCAGTCGAAGGGATCTTGATCGTGAGACTTCCGCCCTTTTCGATATCGTAGACACGACATCCGTCGATCCTGGTATTGCTTCCGTAGATATTAAGTCCGTCCGCTCTGAAGATCCCGATGCCGAAGACGGCGTCCGTAACCTTGGAACTGACTTCGTAATCGAGTTTGATGCTGCAGGGGTCGCCTACACGGATTACATTGTTCTCCTTGCCGGAATCATCGAGAACCGCAACTCTCGTTATCCTGGCGTCGCCGTTACCCCAGCGCTTCTTTTCTTCCTCGGTCTTCTCTTCTTCCTCTTCGGGCTCCTCGCCTCTCTCCTTGGCAAGCTGAGCCTTACGAAGCTTACCCATGAAATCCATATATGCCGGATGGACATCTCTCGGAATGCCGTCCATCTCGATCTTGCCGTCATGGATCCAAATGGATCTGTCACATATCTGCTCGATCTGGGACAAGGAGTGCGAGACGATAACGATAGTCGTTCCGCGTGCTTTGATCTCCTGCATCTTGGCAAAGCACTTGGCCTGGAAGTTGGCATCGCCTACTGCCAGGATCTCATCTACCAGTAATACGTCCGCATCAACGTTGATGGCAACGGAGAAAGCAAGTCTCATGTACATGCCGGACGAATAAGTCCTGACCGGATTATCGATAAAGTCCTCGAGTTCACTGAAAGCAATGATGTCATCGAGTCTCGCGTCTATCTCTTTCTTGGTAAGTCCGAAGATCGATGCATTGGTGTAGATATTCTCGCGTCCGCTCATATCGGGATGGAAACCCGCACCGAGCTCCAGCAGGCTCGATACTCTTCCCGTGACCTCTATGGTACCCTGATCGGGATAGAGGATCCTCGTCATGAGCTTAAGGAGTGTCGATTTGCCGCAGCCGTTGTGACCGACAAGTCCGACAGCCTCGCCCTTTTTGATCTCGAGACTGATATCGTTGAGTACTACACGGTTCTCATAGCGGTTACGCTTACGGAACAGCACCTTCTCCTTAAGGGATGTGCCCTTATCGAGGAAGACCTTAAACTGCTTGGTAACATTCTTTACACTGATCGCGACGGATTCGTTACTCATATCACAATTCCTCCGCGAAATGTTTCTTCAGCCTGCCGAAAACAAGGCATCCGATAACCAGGAAGACTATTCCGAGCAACAGTGCCTCACCCAGTGTGGCAAGCTTCGGAACCGTTCCCCAGTAAAGTACGTCTCTATAGCCTGCGACGATCGACGTCATCGGATTAAGATGCAGGAAGACTCTGTATCTCTCGGGACACATATCTTCCGAATAGACAATGGGCGTCAGATACATCCACGCCATCGCGATGATGCCGAGGATATGCTCCAGATCCCTGAAATAAACGGTAACGGCCGAAGTGATCATCGCCATTCCGAGGCAGAGTACATATTCTACCAGCATAATGACGGGCAGACAGATGATCCCGAGCGGATCAGGTCTTACTCCGGCGAAAAGCACCACCGCTATGACTACGACAAAGCTCAGCAGCATATTGACGAAGCTGCTGGTGACATACGATATCGGAATGACTTCACGCGGGAAATAGATCTTCTTGACCAGATCCTTCTGCGATATTATCGATACAGATCCGCCGGTCAATGAAGCCGAGAAAAAGATCCACGGGATCAGAGCGACGAACAGGTAGAGATAGAACTTCTCGATATTATTCCTGAGGATTATCGAGAATACCATATTGTAAACGACGAGCTGTAGCAGAGGGTTGATAAATGTCCACAGGAAACCCAGGACGGATCCCTTGTACCTGCCTCGAAGATCCTTACGGACCATGCTCGATATCATCTGACGGTAATTGTAGATTTCCTTAAACATCAGGATGTTATGCCTCATCAGTCTTGATCGGGAACTGATATCCCTGCCTGTACGCCTGAAGCACAGACTCGACCGTCTCATTTACATCATAGATCGCCATGAAGCCGGTATCGGCAGCGAGCTTGGAATTATCGCTCCTGTAATGGATCAGGGCATCATCGGGAAGTCTCTCCGGAAGCTTGGTGGCAGCCATGGCCTTAGGGCTCAGTTCTACGACCTTGCCTACGAGATCCCTGATATAGTAACTCTTGCCTGAACCGACATTATAGATCTCACCGCTCCTGCCGTTCTCGGCAATGAGCCTGTAGGCATGAACGACATCTCTTACATCCGAGAAGTCACGCCAGGAATCGAGATCTCCGTATTCGAATGTATCGATCTCACCATTCTCGAGCTTAACGATACGGTTGCAGTAATCCGTGATAACGAATCCTACCTTCTGTCCCGGACCGACATGGTTGAAAGAACGCGTGAACACAATATCGAGATCGTACTTGCGCGCCATAAGGCGGATTATCGCTTCCTGTGTATTCTTTGAAACAGCGTAGGGCGAATTATCCACGAGAGGTGTATCTTCTCCTACCAGACCGTCCTTAACTGAACTCAGATCATATTGATTGGCAGATCCGATAAATATCATCCTTGCCTTGGGACAGTGCTTACGAACTGCCTCAACGATATTGACCGACAGGTCGACATTGAGATGCATCGTGAAATTGATCTTCTCCCAGGATACCCAGGGTGACGCCTGTCCCGCGAGATTAAAGATGACATCAGGCATGCAGTCACTTATCGCCTTGGCCGCAGCTTCGTAATCGAGCATGTCTACCGCACGCGTCCTGTTATCGAACGAAGCGATATCGACACCGTAAACATCATACTCACCGCTGCCTGCCAGTTCGCGTCGGAGCGCCGTGCCCGCGAAGCCGTTACAACCTATTATCAGTGCTTTACGCATTTTCGATGATCCTTATCAGAGCTTGCTCTCGGCCTTAGCAAGAGCAAGATCGTGCTCAGCCATGATCCTTACGAGCTCCTCGTAAGATGTCTTCTGAGGGTTCCAGCCAAGCTTCGTCTTAGCCTTTGTGGGATCGCCCCAGAGATTAACAACGTCTGTAGGTCTGAACCACTGAGGGTTAACACATACGAGCATCTTGCCCGTCTTCTTGTCATAACCCTTTTCCTCGAGGCCTTCGCCCTTCCACTCAAGCTCGATGCCGTCGTTGGCAAATGCCAGGGTCGTGAACTCGCGGACTGTGTGCTGAACACCTGTAGCGATAACATAATCGTCAGGCTCGTCCTGCTGGAGGATAAGCCACATGCACTCTACATAGTCCTTAGCATAACCCCAGTCACGGAGTGAATCGAGGTTGCCGAGCTCCAGATGGTCCTGTATTCCGCATGCGATACGGCCTGCGGCTCTTGTGATCTTCCTCGTAACGAATGTCTCGCCTCTTCTCTCAGACTCGTGGTTGAAGAGAATACCGTTGGCGCAGAACATTCCGTATGCTTCTCTGTACTCCTTCATCATCCAGAAGCCGTACTGCTTGGCAACAGCGTAGGGTGAATAAGGGTGGAAAGGTGTCGTCTCTGACTGAGGACACTCCTCGACCTTGCCGTAAAGCTCGGATGTGGAAGCCTGATAGATCCTTGTCTTCTTCTCGAGGCCCATGATGTGTACTGCCTCGAGGATACGAAGGACGCCGATAGCATCAACTTCGCCTGTATATTCAGCAGCTTCGAAGCTTACGCCTACGTGAGACTGGGCTGCGAGATTATAGATCTCATCGGGCTCAACATCCTTAACTGCTCTTAAGATGCTCGATGAATCGGAAAGATCTCCCTCGTGAAGAATGATCTTGTTAGCATCGATAAGATGCTGGATGCGCTCAGTCGTTACAACTGAAGCTCTTCTTATGATACCGTGAACCTCATATCCCTTCTCGAGCAGGAACTCTGCCAAGTAAGAACCGTCCTGACCTGTAATTCCTGTAATCAGTGCCTTCTTCATCTTAAAAATACCCCCAATGGAATAGTGTCAAATCTACGCGGAGATTATATCACATAGGCGCATCAGTAACAAATGCGGACAGAGGTCTACGGGATCCTCTGTTTCCACGCCAGGACAGAACACCATGGAGGATCATCCCGCCCATCCCCAGTGATATCGTAGAAGATGCCGTCAACATCCGGTATCTCGGAAGCTTTGAGGTCAGATGACAGGCATACAAAAAGCTGCCCCGTAAGGGACAGCTCTTGTGTTGCTCTAATCGAGTAATAAGATTACTTAACCTCGAGCTCAGCACCGGAACCGTCGAGCTTCTTAACGAGATCGTCAGCCTCTTCCTTGGATACATTCTCCTTGAGGTTAACGGGAGCCTTCTCAACGAGCTCCTTAGCATCCTTGAGTCCGAGACCCATAGCATCCTTAACAGCCTTGATGACACCCATCTTGGAGTCGCCGAAGCTCTTAAGTACTACTGTGAACTCTGTCTTCTCAGCAGCGGCAGCAGCGCCTGCGCCGGCAGCGGGAGCAGCGGATACAACAGCAGCTGCAGATACACCAAACTCTTCTTCGATTGCCTTCTCGAGGTCAAAGAGCTCTGTTACGGACAGTGCCTTGATGTCTTCGAGAATCTTTGTAATTTTCTCACTAGCCATGATTAGTTTCCTCCTAATAGTATTTCAAATAATAGCTTTTCCTGTCTGTTAATTCTTCAACAGAAAGTGTGATCAAGCCTCAGCATCAGCTTCGGCAGGGGCTTCTTCTGCTTCGGGAGCGGGAGCTGCAGCCTCTTCAGCTGCAGGTGCCTCCTCGGCAGGTGCTTCTTCTGTAGCTGCAGCTTCTTCTGCAGCAGGTGCCTCCTCTGCGGGAGCTGCGGCAGCGACTGCGCCACCCTCTTCTTCCGCCTTCTCGGCAACAGCCTTAACGAGCATGGCAAGCTTTGTAAAAGGGAAAAGCAAACCATAGACGACCTGGCTGTAGAGAGTCTCCTTGTCCGGGACCTTAGAGAGAGCTTCGATCTCTGCCTTATCAGCGACCTTACCCTCGATAATGCCACCCTTGATCTCAAGAGGCTCAAAATCTGATGCAAACTTAGCAGCGACCTTAGCGGGTGTTACTACATCCGTGGAATAAGCAACAGCTGTAGGACCTGTGAAGTAGTCCTCAGCACCCTCGATCCCGAGCTCCTTGAATACAAGACGGAGTGTTGTGTTCTTTACGACACTGTACTTAACGTCTGCAGCACGGAAAGCATTACGAAGCTGTGTATCCTGCTCAACGGTAAGACCGCGTGCAGATACGAATACGAACGCTGATGCATCCTTGTAAGCAGCTGCGAGATCAGATACGACCTGCTTTTTTGCAGCAAGAATCTTCTCACTGGGCATTTGGGTTTTCCTCCTTGTTAGTATTATTAAAACCCTCACGCCATAAGACATGAGGGTTGATAGTAATCCTTAGGATCTGATCATTCCTCGGCCGGCGGCTCTGATGAGCCTTTAAGGTTTCCCGCCTGCTGTCTTAGGCATGAAAGATATTTAATTGTAGTTGTTCAAGATCTGTTATCAGATGAACTTCTGAGAGTTGATCTTGATACCGGGACCCATTGTAGCGGAAATCGTTACATTTTTCAAGTACTGGCCCTTGGCAGCCGCAGGCTTAGCCTTGATGATGGCATCCATGATAGTCTTGAGGTTCTCCTCGAGCTTCTCCTGACCGAAAGAAACCTTTCCGATCGGTACGTGGATGATGTTTGTCTTATCAAGACGATACTCAACCTTACCGGCCTTGATATCGTTGATAGCCTTTGTAACATCCATTGTAACTGTACCGGACTTAGGGTTAGGCATAAGACCCTTAGGACCCAAAAGCTTACCGATACGACCTACAACACCCATCATGTCGGGAGTTGCAACGATAACGTCGAAGTCGAACCAGTTCTCGCTCTGGATCTTTGTAACGAGCTCCTCAGCGCCGACATAATCAGCACCTGCAGCTGTTGCCTCATCAGCCTTGGGGCCCTTAGCGAATACGAGTACCTTCTTCGTACGGCCTGTACCGTGAGGAAGAACTACTGCGCCTCTGACCTGCTGATCTGCATGACGTGAGTCAACGCCCAGACGAACGTGGAGCTCAACTGTCTCATCAAACTTTGCCTTACCTGTCTCCTGTACAAGGCGAACTGCCTCGGAAGGATCATAGGCTGCGGACTTATCTACGAGCTTTACAAGCTCAGTGTATCTCTTACCGGCTTTCATGCTATTCTCCTTTCCTTATCAGTCCTTGATAACTTCGATACCCATGCTGCGGGCTGTACCTGCTACCATTCTGGCGCAAGCCTCAACGTCTGCTGCGTTTGTATCGGGCATCTTGATCTTAGCGATCTCCAGGCACTGCTCCCATGTAACCTTAGCAACCTTCTGTGTGTTAGGTCTTCCGGATGCAGTCTCGATATTAGCTGCCTTCTTGAGTAATACCGGTGCCGGAGGAGTCTTTGTAATGAAAGAGAATGTACGATCTGCGTAAACTGTAATAACTACAGGGATTACGAGACCTGCATCCTTTGCTGTTCTCTCATTGAACTCTTTTACGAACTGCTGGATGTTTACACCATGCTGTCCAAGAGCTGGTCCTACCGGCGGCGCAGGTGTTGCTTTGCCTGCAGGTATCTGTAACTTAATGTAACCTGTGACTTTCTTAGCCATTCTTGGCCACCTCCCAAAAAATATTTATTATCGTGCGCTTCGCGCTGATAACCTTAGATCCTCTCGACCTGTGTAAAGTCGAGGTTTACAGGGGTCTCACGTCCGAACATCGTGATGCGGACCTTGACCTGCTGCTTCTCGTTGTTCATCTCCTCTACTACGCAGACACTGTCGGCAAAAGGTCCGCTGATGACACGGATCGTATCTCCGACACCATAGTCGACCTCAGGTACCCAGTCGGTCTCCATACCCATGGCTGCCATGTCGCTCTCTGTGAGAGGAAGGGGCTTGTTGGGGTTCGTGCTTACAAATCCCGTTACGCCTCTTGTGTTACGGATCAGATACCACAGTTCCTTATCGGCTGCAGTAGGCTCATCCGTGCTCTTAAGATGCTCGAAATTGCTGACGAGCTTAATAAAGACATATCCCGGATACTTCTTACGCTTTACCAACTTCTTCTTGCCGTCCTTGATCTCGACGACATCCTCAGTAGGAACGCTGATCTCCTGGATTACATCCTGCATGCCACGCTTCTCGATAGTCTTCTCGAGAAGTGTCATTACCTTATTCTCATATCCGGAGTATGTATGAACTACATACCACTTTGCTTCGTTCTCTTCAGGCATTTGATGCTCCTTCACAAACGATTATGCTTACTCTGCGCTTTCCTCGACAGGCTCTGTCTCTTCTACGGTCTCAGGAGCCTCTGTCTCGGCAGGCTGAGTCGCTACGGGGATCTCTTCCTCGCTCGCCTCTGTCGTAGTAGTCGTCTCATCAGGATCGTAGAATCCGATCTTCTCGAGCAGCCAGTTGCCGCCGAGACTGATAGTCGACAGGAATACGGCAAAGAAAGCGATGACAACAAGCACTACTGCAGAAGTAGTCTTGAGCTTCTCCTTGGAAGGCCATACGACTCTCTTAAGTTCAAGGCGGATCTCCTTGATCTTCTGGCCGATACGCTTGAATATGTTCGGTTTCTTCTTGTCAGCCATTAATACACCTCACTGATATATAGAAGACTATATTACTTAGTCTCCTTGTGAACTGTGTGCTTACGACAGAAGGGGCAATACTTCTTGAGCTCGATCCTGTCGGAATCGTTCTTCTTGTTCTTATAAGTCTGATAATTTCTCTGCTTGCACTCTTCACATGCAAGTGTGATCTTATCACGTGCGCTGGTCTTAGCCATACCTTTACCTCCAAATCAACTTCGAAGCAATAAAAAAAGACCTCAAAGGGTTTTAGCGAAAGACATTGTATCACAGGTCGTCAAATACTGTCAATCGCTTAATTTCCGCCCTTTTGTTACATTTTGCGGCGAATAATAGATATGTTTATCTTCTGCTCCTGAGTTCTTTCTCGACTTCAGCAGGGGTGATATCCATATCAGCCATGAGAACGAGTACATGATAGTAGAGATCCGCGATCTCGGCGATCACCTCTTCCTTGTTGCTCTTGGCGGCAGCGATCGCTGTCTCGACAGCTTCCTCGCCGACCTTCTTGGCTATCTTCTCCGTACCCTTGTCAAGAAGATAGTTCGTGTAGGAACCTTCCGTGGGGTGAGCCTTACGATCAAGTACTACATTGTAGAGTTCATTAAGAATGTCCATCTTTATCCTCCTTTGCGCAAAGGTCACAAGTGACCTTCAAGTCAGTCTTTTGTCTCGACATCCCAGTCGTCGAGCTTTGTATAGAAACAACTGTGATTGCCCGTGTGGCACGCCGCACCGGTCTGTTCGACGGTAAACAGGAGCGTATCCCTGTCACAGTCGATTGCCGAGTCGACCACCTTCTGAAGATGCCCGCTAGTCTCCCCCTTCTTCCAGAGGGTGTTGCGCGAACGCGAATAGTAGTGCATATATCCTGTCTTCTGCGTCAGTTCGAAGGCCTCATAGTTCATATAAGCCATCATGAGGACCTCACCGGTCTCCTCGTCGATCGTGATGGCAGGAACCATTCCGTCAGAATTCTTCTTCATGTGGGCCCACATGTCCAGTTCTCTTCCGATCTTCCTTACCGGGATACCACGGCCTTCCAGATATTCCTTAAGGTCGCTTATCTTGATCTCTCCGAAGTGGAAGAGGCTTGCAGCCAGAACGGCATCCGCCTTACCGAGAACGATCCCGTCGTAGAAGTCCTCCATCGTTCCCGCTCCGCCTGAAGCGATAACCGGAACGCTTACACTGTCGGCGATCATGGCAGTGATCTCATTATCGTAGCCGCTCTTGGTACCGTCCTTATCCATGGACGTAAGAAGGATCTCACCGCAGCCAAGGCGGTTAACTTCCTTAGCCCACCACAGTGCATCAATGCCGGTAGGCTTGGTCCCGCCTGCAATAACGACCTCCCAGCCGCTCGGGAACTTATCTTCCTCCCCTTCACGTCTCTTAACGTCTATTGCGACAACTATACACTGAGCTCCGAATCTGGCGGATGCTTCTCTTACGAACTCCGGATTCTTGACTGCTGCGGAATTAAGGGAGACCTTATCGGCACCTGCATTAAGGATCGCCCTTATATCATCGAGTGTCCTGATCCCGCCGCCGACCGTAAACGGAATGAATATCTCATCCGCAACGCGCTCGACCATATCGATAACGGTATCACGTGCTTCGAGAGTTGCCGTGATATCCAGGAAGACCAGTTCGTCCGCACCGGACAGATTATACTGTCTGGCACACTCAACAGGATCGCCGGCATCTCTGAGTGATACGAAGTTAACGCCTTTTACGACACGTCCGTCCTTAACGTCAAGGCAGGGGATTATACGTTTTGTAAGCATTTTCTAAGATCCACCTTTCCTTCGTAGATCGCCTTGCCGACTATAACTCCGGCACAACCGCTTTCCTTGATATACATGATATCTTCATCCGATCCGATGCCTCCGGAAGCGATTATATCTATACCTGTCGTCTCTACCATCTCCTTAGTGGAATCAAAGGCAGGACCGCTCAGCATACCGTCTCTCGATATATCCGTAAAGATGACCGTGCGTGCACCCAAAGACTTCATTGTGAGCGCAAAGTCAACGGCCTTTACTCCCGAGCCCTCGGTCCATCCGTCAACAGCAACTTCACCGTCATGTGCATCGATACCGATGGCTATCGCTTCGCCGTAACGGTCAAGAGCCTTCTCGGTGAAGTCGCGATCCTTAATGGCGGACGTGCCCAATACACAACGCGTTACTCCGTAATCCTCTATCCAGCGGCTCAGGGTATCCATATTACGGATGCCTCCGCCTGTATCGACCTTGAGACCTGTTTCCTTTACGATCTCCTTTATGATCATGTGGTTGGTCGGAATGCCGGATCTGGCAGCATCGAGGTCCACAACATGTATCCACTCAGCACCTGCCTCAAGAAAGCCTACGGCCTGAGAGACCGGATCATCGGAATAGACCGTAACCTGATCGTACTTGCCCTGCTTAAGCCTTACAGCCTTGCCGCCCAACAGATCCACTGCCGGTAGAATGATCATTATCTTGTCCTCCTGATGAACTTGCTCAAGATCTGAAGCCCCGCTTCACCGCTCTTCTCCGGGTGGAACTGAGTAGCAAAGACGTTGCCTCTTTCCAGTGCAGCCGCATATCTGATACCGTACTCAGAGTAAGCGGCAACATCGGACTCATTATCCGGAGCACAATAGTATGAGTGAACAAAGTACACATGATCGCCCTCGCGGAGAAGCGACCCGGTTACACCGCTCAAGTCGTTCCACCCGATCTGAGGCACCTTAAGTCCCTTATCTGTTGTCTCGGATGCGGGAAACCTGATCACCTTTCCGGGGATAATGCCCAGTGCCGGGACCAGTCCGCCTTCTTCGGCGCCTTCCTCCGATCCGTCCAGAAGGAGCTGCATTCCCAGACAGATACCGAGGAACGGCTTATCTGAAGATACGATATCCTTAACGGCCTTATCGAGCCCCTTGGCGCGGAGAGCCTCCATAGCAGGAGCAATTGCTCCTACTCCGGGTAATATAACACCGTCAGCAGACATGATCCTGTCAACGTCATCGGTAATGATCGCCTCGCTGTGCATATATGTCAGGGCCTTACGGACTGAAGCCAGATTGCCCATCCCATAGTCGATTACGGCTATCATTATTATTCTATTTCCTTACCTGTAAGCCTGCTGTAGCACTCTCTGTACTTCTCGGCTGTCTTGTTGATGACTTCCTCGGGAAGCGTCGGTGCGGGATATGTCTTATCCCAGTCGAGTGTCTCGAGCCATTCTCTCAAGTACTGCTTATCAAAGCTCTTCTGTGCTCTGCCGGGTTCATAATCTGCCGCATCCCAGAATCTCGAGGAATCAGGTGTGAACATCTCATCAGCTACTACGAGCTTGCCGTCGATCTTACCGAACTCGAACTTGGTATCAGCCAGGATCAGTCCTCTTGTAAGGGCATACTCGGATACCTTGTTATAGAGTGCGATCGCCGCATCCTTCAGCGCCGTAGCATCTTCCTCACCCAGGAGTTCCTTAAGCTGCTCGAAAGTGATATTGATATCGTGCCCGGTCTCCTCCTTGGTGGAAGGTGTGAACAGCGGCTCAGGCAGCTTATCGCCCTGCTTCAGGCCCTCAGGCATCTTGATGCCTCCGACCGTACCGCTCTTCTTATATTCCTTAAGAGCAGATCCCTCGAGATAACCTCTTACAATGCACTCTGCAGGAAGCATCTGAACCTTCTTAACGAGCATCGAACGTCCCTTGAGTTCCTTCTCGAACTTATCAAGTCCCATAGGATATTCCTTGGGATCAGTCGTGATCACGTGGTTCGGAATGATATCCTTCGTAAAATCAAACCAGAATGCAGATATTGACGAGAGAACCTTGCCCTTATCCGGTATCAGCTCATCGAAAACAACATCGAACGCTGAGATCCTGTCCGTAACGATCATAAGGAGAGAATCTCCCAGATCGTAAACATTCCTGACCTTACCCTTGATAAACACGGGAAGATCGATAAAATCCGTATCCTTAATAAGCATTATCATTACCTCCGCTTATATTTCTCACTTTATAATATGATCCTCATAAAAAGGAATATAAGAATGATAATTGTTAGATTATGGACTGTCAAGCAAGGAGGATAGCAGGCTAGGACGGCTCTCTTTGTCAGCTAATAAAACTAATCGTTTAATAATTTGAGATCGATTAATATGCTTCATTTGCCTTCAATTAATCTCCCATACTATAATTCCTATTGCATTCGAGGAAGGATTATCACATTGGAATTAGCATTATACAAACCTTCCAATAGTTCATCCACGTCTCCATCCCAACTATATATGTAGATATATTGCAAAGACGGTATATTCTTTATGATATCCATTATCTGTTCATAGTCCGGACTATCACTTGAAATATCCAACACCTCAACAGTATCAGATCCATACAAATTTGTATATCCATACCAGCCCGAACTCCAAGAATCAACAACTGAAATGCTGTCATATAGTTTTTCTATACGTGCATAGTAATACGTTCTGTCAGGAGTGACCATTGCCCGCGGGAAATTCAATTCATCTATGTTTTCATTTCTGTTCAACGCGTGTCCGTTATAAGAAAAGTAGTTGCATGAATGTCCTTCCACTAGTTCATCATAGTCATAATGGGGCAATCGATGACGACAACAATAATACAGGTCTATCTTATAGTCATCTTTTAAGAAACAATCCGGATTCTCTGTCAGATAATCATTTATCGCACATCTTGCCTCCTCAAACAAGGCATCAATAAAGTGAGATTCGGGCTGAATCAAATAGAGTGCAGCTGTGTGCTTAGCATCATCAATATCCGGTTTACCAAAATAAATATCTGGACCTACACGATCGTATACATACCGCTCGAGTTCCTCCACCCTAGAATGAGTTACTTGTCTGAGTATTAATGCTTTCTTTCTCTCAGCAGTATGATAAATACAAGATACAATACAGAACGAGAGCAATATCAATAATATCAATAGCACTTTTGTTTTAATTCTCATAGCTTCTTTATCCCCAAACTTCAACTGACAAATATTAGTCTCCCACTTCTTAACAATCCGGAATTATAATCATTAAACTCACTATAGTCGATATAATACGAAGATCCCCAACTCTGAACCTTAAGATATACTTCACCTGTTTGAGTGTTAGTATACACACCTGTAATCGTTACATAGTGCCAGCACATGGATTTACTGGGCTCAGCTTCGATGTCATTCTCATTGGACCGATAAAGACCAATACCAGTATCAAATCCAAAGTCATGAATCTCATCAATTAGATATTGTATCTGGCCGATCATAAGTTGATTCTCGCTTCGGATTATATAACAAAATCTTCTGCAACTAGATGCTAACACTACCAAAGAGGGCGCAGACCTCACAAGCCCGCGCCCTCTTCCGTTACTCTTAGAAAGGATCACAGAACTCCCTTGGTCGATATGACCTGATCCTTGAACCTCTCGTCGATTGATACGGCCTGCCTCAGTGCGCGGGCGAGCGACTTGAACATCGCCTCCGCCTTGTGGTGGTCATTGATCCCGTAGGGGCTCGAGATGTGCAGTGTTATCCCGGCATTTACCGCGAACGCTCTGAAGAATTCCTCGAAGAGCTGGGTGTCCATCTGCCCGATCATATCCGAAGAGAACTTACAGTCAAATACAAGATAAGGTCTTCCGGAGATATCTACTACGGCGTCACCCAGTGCCTCATCCAGAGGGCATCTGAAGGATGCGAACCTGACGATCCCGACCTTATCACCGAGTGCCTCGGCAAAAGCAGAACCCAGAGCGATACCGACATCCTCTACCGAGTGATGTCCGTCCACATAGAGGTCACCCTTGCACGAGATATCGATGTCGATTCCGGAGTGCTTGGAAAGCGCGGTGAGCATGTGATCGAAGAATCCGATCCCGGTGTTGATATTTGACTTTCCGCTTCCGTCAAGATCGACTCTTACCTGTATATCCGTCTCACCCGTCTTACGCTTGATCTCAGCTGTTCTGGCCATTTGCCAATTCCTCCTTAACGACCTCGATGAATCGATCCATCTCTTCATCCGTTCCGATTGATATTCGAAGATACTCGTTTATCAGCGGCTTATCGAAAAACCTGACAAGTATCCCTCTGTCCTTAAGAGTATTATACAACTTCTCCGCACTATTCCCGACAGGAGGCTTTGCAAAGATAAAATTAGCAGCAGAAGGCGGCATCGTGAACCCGAGATCAGTCAGTTCCTTCATTGTCCTCTCTCTGGTAGCGATAACGGCTGCGCGTGTCTTCTCGAAGTATTCCCTGTCCCTGAGCGCCGCCTCGCCTATCGCCTGTGAAATGCGGTCCGACGGATAGGAGTTAAACGAATCTCTCGCTCTCTTAAGTCCGTCTATCAGTTCTTCTGACGCTATTGCATAGCCCATTCTCATACCGGCCAGTCCGTAGGACTTGGAAAGTGTCCTTACAACGACAATGTTCCCGTATTCACCTATAAGTGTCGCCGCTGATGTGTATCCGGTCGCAAATGCCGCATATGCCTCATCGACAAGAACGACAGAGTCCGGGTTGTTGTCCAGTATCTTGCGGATATCATCCAGAGGGATCACACGGCTTGTGGGAGCATTCGGATTCGCGATGGCAATACCTGCATTCGGAACACCGATATAGTCGTCAGGTGATATGACAAAGTCCTCACGAAGCGGTATCTTACGTACCCTGACATCATAGAAATCCGAATAAACGGGATAGAAACTGTATGATATCTCGGGAATAAGAACGGGCTTGTCAGTATCAGCCGCCTTTTCCCAGAATGTCTGCCAGCACAGAGCCAGGATCTCATCTGATCCGTTCCCGACAAATACATTTTCGCGACTGATCCCCTCGTTCTCCGCCACAGCATCCCGGACTCCTGTGGAATCGGTATCGGGATAAAGCCTCAGCTTATCGATATCGAACGAAGTTATTGCCTTGAGGCACTCAGGAGAAGGCGGATACGGATTCTCATTTGTATTGAGCTTGATCACCTTCTGCCCCGGCTTAGGCTGCTCGCCTGCCTTATACGGCTCTATCGAATTGATCTTGTTGTTCCAGTATTTACTCATTTATCGAACCTCACTCTTACTGATGCCGCATGGCATGTAAGTCCCTCGCTGTCCGCGAAGGCAGCCACGTCTTTGTAGACATCTTTCAGTGATTCCCTGTTATAGTTGATAACGCTCATCTTCTTATAGAAGTCGCCGGTATTAAGCGGCGAGAAGAATCTGGCCGTTCCCGATGTCGGAAGCGTATGATTGGGGCCTGCAAAATAATCTCCGAGAGGCTCGGGCGACCAGTCACCCATGAATACCGCTCCTGCATTGTTGATCTTGCCGAGCACAGCCTCGGGATCCTTCAGCAGCAACTCAAGGTGCTCAGGTGCGATCTCCTCGCTGAAATCGATCGCAGTATCCATATCATCACAGACGATTATCGAACAGTAATCAGTAAGAGACGAAGCAAGGATGTCCCTGCGCGAAGCCTCTTCCGACCTTCTGTCGATAGCCTGAAGCACCTGCTCGGCATATTCTTCCGATGTTGTCAGGAGTATGGCGGATGCTATCCTGTCGTGTTCCGCCTGAGCCAGCATATCAGCCGCTGCGAACTCCGGATCGGATGTACCGTCTGCAAGGATCAGTATCTCGGAAGGGCCGGCGAACATATCGATGTCGACCTGACCGAATACCAGCCTCTTAGCCGTATTTACATAAATATTACCGGGACCGCAGATCTTATCAGCACGCGGTATCGTCTCTGTTCCGTATGCCATGGCTGCGATCGCCTGTGCTCCGCCTACCTTGTAGATCTCGGTCGCACCCGCTATCGTGGCAGCCGCAAGGATTACGGGAGCCACTGTGCCGTCAGCACGTGGAGGTGTACAGAATACGATCCTCGGCACGCCTGCAACTGATGCGGGAATAACATCCATCAGTACAGTTGAAGGAAGCGGCGCTGTTCCTCCGGGAACATATACGCCTGCAACCCCGATCGGTCTGACCTTCACACCTATCGTTGCATCCTTGCCGGTGGTCATCATGAAGCCTTCTTCTTTCTGTTTCTCGTGAAACAGTCTGATATTAGAAGCGGCTTTCTTGAGGATCTCGAGGAGCTCAGGATCGACAGCCTTTATCGCTTCATCGATCTCCTCCTTTGTTACCTTCATCGTATCCGCTGTAAGTACTGCTTTGTCAAACCTCTCGGTATACTTAAGCACTGCGGCATCTCCGTTCTCTCTGATATCGGAGATAACACCGTTTACCGTATCGATTATGGGACCTAAGTCCATCTTGCCTCTGGCACCGAGTGCCGCACAGAGTTCCTTAAGATTCTCCTTATTCCCCTTTACTATCTTACATTTCATTATTATGCCTCTTTCTGTGCGTTCATGATCTCGACCTGCTCACGGAGCTTCTCGATCATGGGACGTATCTCGTCTGACTTCATGTTCATCGACACTCTGTTAACGACTACGCGCGCGGATATGTCGGCTATCGTCTCGATCACATCCAGACCGTTCTCAAACAGCGTTCTTCCGGATTCAACGATATCGACGATAACTTCAGACAGCCCGATAAGCGGAGCAAGTTCGACTGAACCGTTGAGCTTGATTATCTCGACGCTCTCCTTCTTGACCCCCTCAAAATAAGCTCTTGTGATATTAGGATACTTCGTACCTACTCTCTTATTGGGGATACGGTCAAGTGCACCATCCTTCAATTCCTTGGGGCCTGCCACACACATGCGGCAGCGTCCGAAGCCCAGGTCCAGTACTTCGTAGAGCTGACGGCCTTCCTCGAGGAGAGTGTCCTTGCCGACTACACCCAAGTCTGCGGCACCGTACTCTACATATGTCGGAACATCCGCAGGCTTTGCAAGTATGAATCGAAGTCCCGTCTTGGGATCCTCAAGGATCAGTTTTCTTGATTTTTCTTTGGCGGCCGTACAATCGTAGCCGGCCTTTTCGAGCAGTTCGATCGCCTGATCGGCAAGTCTGCCTTTGGATAGAGCAATTGTAAGCATTATTCTTCTCCCTCCTCAGCCATGTTGATATAGAAGGTTGCCGCGATCTGACGGGATGCGGCATATTCGTCAAGTTCTTCTTCGCTCATGTGCGAGGAATCAAGGATGACAGTAGAGCCCTCTGTTCTGAGCTTCTCTGCCAGAGCCAGAGCTGCCGAACGTGTCCCGGGGATCGCACCCTCATATCCGATGATCACATCAGGGCCCTTGTATTCGGGGATCCTTTCCTGTCTTCCGAGAGCAGTGATAGCCAGAGACAGTCCAAGCGAGAATCCGACACAGCTCATCTCGCGTCCGAATACGCCGACCGTATTGTCGTAGCGACCGCCGCTTATGATCGGGAATCCGACTTCGTAGGTAAATCCTTTGAATATCATGCCTGTGTAGTATCCCTCACTGCTGACGATGCCGAGATCGACCGTCACGTACTTCGAATAGCCGTACTCATCAAGCACATTCAGGATCTCTCTTATGTTAAGGAGAGCATCGCGTGCGGTGTCATCGGTGATCTTGCTGTCGAACTCATCGAGCATATCGTTTCCGGCACCCTCCGAGAGCATGCGGAGCATTGTCGCCTCGTCTTCACCGAGTCCCGCTTCCTTAGCCGTCCTCTCGATCATGACCGAGTCCTTGGCAGCTATCGCGGTCCTGAGCTTATCCGAACTCTCACCGTCAAGTCCGTACTGTCTTGCAAGCCCTTCGAAAAACTTCGTCTGTCCGATACTGATCTGCAGATCCTCTACACCGATCTCGAGCGCCGACCTTATCGCGAGCGCTATGACCTCAGCGTCCGAATCGGATCCTGCCGCACCCATCAGCTCGACTCCGGCCTGTGTGAATCCGCTCTGCTTACCGCCGCCGCTCTGATTGAACCTGTACATATTCTCGATATAGCTCAGTCTCAAAGGCAGGGGCTCATCCTTATAGAGCGTTGCCGCGAACCTCGCTGCCGGGATCGTACCGTCGTATCTGGCACATATAAGCCGGCCCTTCTGGTCCACCATCTTATAGAGTTCCTCTTCCTTGACGAACGAAGGCTTCGTATAGATGTCACAGTATTCGATGCCCGGAGTCTCTATCTCGCTGTATCCATGCAGGGAAAACAACCTTCTCAGTTTACTCTCGGCATCCTTCTTAAAAGCGCATATCCCGGGCAACGTATCGTTAAAGCCGTCAGGGGTATAATACTTGTTGTTTCCCATGCTGTACCTCCGGATTCGGATCTGATGATCCTAATTTACTTTTCGAAAACACTTTAGTCAACTAAAGTGTTCAGCGACTGTGTAGATTATAGCGACCCTTCCGTCAATTGTCAAACACACGCACTTCGGTCACTTGTGGTATTTCTCTCCGCGCGCGATCTTAAATCCTCTGTATATCTGTTCCAGAACGATCAATCTGGTCATCTGATGAGTCAAAGTCACTTTGCCGAGACAGATCCTTCGATTGGCTCTTGCCGTCACTCTCGGATCCAGCCCGTTGCTGCCGCCTATAACCACGGTAAGTGACGCCCCGCCTCTCTCCATGTCATCTGTCAGGATCTCTGATATCTCTTCGGATGTCATGAGCTTACCGTGAAGATCCATGACCCAGACGATATCACCGGTGTTGATCCGCGAGAGGATAAGATCACCTTCAGCAGCCAACGCTCTCTCGACCGGCAGAGAATCCGGGCTGTCTGCGACTTCGACTATATCAACACTGCAGTATTTGGACAGACGTTTGACATACTCGGATATACCTGATTCGAGCCATGATTCCTTTATCTTACCGGGACAGATCAGGCGTAACCTCATAAGACCATCCCGTCCGTCGGTTCGTGACGCTCGGCAACCGTCAGGAAATAGTCCCTGTTACGCTTACGGCCTGATCTGACAAGATAATCCGTGATCGTCTCGACCGCACGGGTATGAGTGTTATTCTCTTCACTTAAGTGACCGAGTATGAATCTGGTCGTGCCGCTGTCGATCATAAGGTCGATGAGCTCGGCACACTCCTCATTGTTGATATGCCCGCCGTTTCCGGCTACGCGCGCCTTAAGTTCGTCCGGGTATCTTCCGTATGTGAGCATGTTGATATCATAATTTGATTCGACTATCGCACCGTCAACTCCCTTGGAGAAATCTGTTATCTCCGGTGTCAGGTGTCCCACATCCGTGAGAAGGAGAAAAGACTTCTCACCCGCAATTATCTTGTAGCAGACCGAGCCTCTCGCGTCATGCGGCGTTGGGCATGCAAGAACTCTTACGGTATCTGACAGGACAACCTCGTCATACTCCTTGATTACGACATTACGTATATCGGAATGAGGCTTACGGCTGTATTTATCTATCTTTAAGAGAGTCGCTTCAGTAGCATAGACAGTCGTCGGATGATTCCTGACAAAGACATCAAGCCCGGAGATGTGATCGCTGTGAGAATGCGTAACGAACAGTCCTTCGATAGAATCGGGATCAACACCTATCTGATCGAGAGCCTTGCAGATATGCTTACAGTTCTTTCCGGCATCAACGAGTATTCCGATGCCGTCAGCTAATATGTACGTTGAGTTTCCGCTGCTTCCGCTGAATAAGGGATAGACCTCGAGCTGCGACATTATGCTTCCACATCCAGTTCGAATTCAACGTCATCGACGCGGCAGATGTCGGCACCGAGCGATGTGAGCTTCTGAACGATATTCTCGTATCCTCGGTCGATCTTGCTGGCACCTGTTACATAGCTCGTGCCTTTTGCAGCCATAGCCGCACATACCAGTGCAGCTCCTGCCCTCAAGTCAGTAGCCATTACTGTCGCGCTTCTGAATTCATCTATGCCGTTGATAAGTGCGACGCGCTCCAGACAGTTGATATTGGCACCCATCCTTGTTAATTCGGGAACATACTGGAACCGGTTGGACCAGACGTTCTCATGCATCTTACTGAAGCCCTTGGACAGACAAAGAAGTACGACAGCCTGCGGCTGAAGGTCCGTCGGGAATCCGGGATAAGGAGATGTCTTGATATTGGTACCGGTTATAACCGCACCTTCTTCCTTATATACCCTGATCGACTCGTCTCCCTCGTCGACGCTGTAGCCCATCTCACGCATCTTGGCGGACAGCGGCTCCATATGTGTCGGGATAAGATTATGTATCGTCACGTCACCGCCGGTTACTGCAGCGGCGATCATATATGTTCCTGCCTCGATCTGGTCAGGGATTATCGAATATGAGAAGTTGCCCGGCAATACCGGAACACCCGTTACTCTTATAGTATCGGTACCGGCACCCTTGATCCGGGCCCCCATGGCATTAAGGAAGTTTGCTACATCTACGATATGAGGCTCCTTGGCCGCGTTGATTATGGTCGTGGTCCCCTGAGCCTTTGCCGCGGCGAGCATTACATTGATAGTCGCACCGACACTGACTATATCGAAGAAGACCTTGGCACCCTTAAGCGGATCAGCCGTAAGCGTAATGATACCGCCCTCGACTTCTCTCGGATCGGCGCCCTTGGCACCCATTGCGGAGAATCCCTTAAGGTGAAGGTCGATCGGTCTCTGACCGAAGTTACAGCCACCCGGCATACGGATGGATGCCTTGCCGAATCTGGCAAGCATCGCGCCGAGAAGGTAGTAGGATGCTCTGATCTTGGATACGGACGAACCCGTAGCCTTATATGTATTGATCGTTCTGGGATCGATATGGAGGATGACCGAACCTTCGGGCGCAGTCTCAGACTCGATCGTCGCTCCGATGGAACGACAGAGTTCCACCATTACCTTAACGTCCGAGATATCTGGTACATTCTCGAGGACACATGGTCCGTCTATCATCATGGCAGCGGCAAGGACTCCCAATACAGCATTCTTGCTGCCGCTGATATTGACGTCTCCGCGAAGCGGATGGCCGCCGACTATCTTATAAGAATATGGGCTCACGTATTCTCCCCTTTGTCGTCGTAAATCTTGTCAGCCGGTGTCACGATCGGACCTGCTTCATCAAGGACCTGCCTGACCGCCGACTTCCTGGCGGGTTCTTCGGACTTCTGTCTTCTGACCGTAAAGCCCTCGAAAAGCGATGTCTTTTTCTTCCCGCTCTTACTATTATACATTTTTCGAGGAGTATTTGGGTGGATCCTGATGATTTCTTTGGATTCATCGGGGATTTTTTCTTCATTTTTGTACATCGGGCTCCTCGGAAGGATAGTCTGGGTCAGGATCTTACGGGCTTCTTCCTTCTGGAGAGCCGCCTGCTCCGCCTCAGGATCGACTGTAACCTCCGGGGTTGCCGTCGCTTCGGATGTCTCGTCCTCAGCCTCGATCCCCTCGGTTTCTTCATCGAAGTCTTCATCATCCTCATCGTAGAATTCGTCATCGAGCATGGTCATCTCTTCGACGAGCTCCCTGTATCTGTCCTTACCGATCTTCGTCAGAAGGCCCGTAAGTGCTTTATCATGCGCTTCCTTATCGCCCGAGACACAGTTCTCGAAGGCGTCTGCTTCTTCCGTCACATCGTCATATCCCATCGATCTGACCGCTTCGACAGTCTGGAGCCCCATAAAATCTGCTGCTCCAAGATAATACTGATTGTCGCTCACCACGCCTGCGACAGCATCATCATATACACTCTTGAATACGTTCTGTGCCGAGGGCAATACGAAAGTGAATGTCGCCCCCTGCCCCAAGTTCGATACGACATTGATCGTTCCTCCGTGCATATCGGCAACTTCCTTGGCAATTGCCAGACCGATCCCTGAACCGCCTACGTCCCTCGCGCCGGAATTATCGACTCGATAGAATCTCTCGAAAAGGTGATCGATCGAATCCTCGGGTATACCGCGCCCGTTATCTTCAACCTGTACGGCAACTCGGTCATCAATAGGCGCGATACTGATATTGATAACATGAGGCTGCATCTTCCCTTCATAGTCGATATACTTAACGCTGTTCGTCAAAAGGTTGATTATCACGCGCATCACCAGATTCGGATTGCCGTAAACGAGCGGATAAGCATCAGGCGCAGGCAGATTGATATGAACCCGGTCGCGTCCGGGATAATCAGCTATGTTATTTACAGCCTTGTTTACGATGTCTCCGAGGTCCAGGATGCTCATGGGTACATTAGCCGAACACATGGACAGGATCAGGAAGTCCTGGACGATATCCTGCATCCTTACGGCATTCGATACGATCCTGTTTCCCCATTTCTTGATCTCATCATATGTCGGGACATTGTCCGGAGTAATATTATTAACGAAAAACTCCGAAGCTCTTATTACCGTCAGCGGTGTCTTAAGTTCGTGAGAAACATTTGCCGCCAGATCCTTCTGCCTTCTCTCATCATCCTTGATCTGAGTAATGTCATCAACAATGACTATATCGAGCATGTCGGATCCGAGTGCCCTTCTTAAGATCTTGATCTCATATATCTTACGGCCGACACAGTAATTGGCGCGGATGATATTATCATCATTCTCCGCGTTCAGAAGATAACCTGATTTAAGATGATTATCCTGGTCATATGCCTCCAGAAAAGCATTGATATCACGGGGGATGCTTCCGCTCCTGCCGAGAAAACCGGGAAGTTCATATATGGTCTGATTGGAATAGAGCGCTCCGTCGGCGCCATAAGCTATAACGCCGAGATTGACGTTATCGATTATCGAACCCTTGATGAGACCGGCATGCTCGAGCTCTCTGACTACGCTGTCGACACGCTTACGAAGCAGGACATTCCCGATAAGATATCCGACAAATAACGATATCAGTATCAGGATCCCGACAGCGACAAGAGCAAGTGCAATGTTCTCGCTGATGATCGTTCTGACGGATAACAACATGTGATCGCCCTTTACGTGAGGTCCTTAGGGAAGTAGTATCCTGAACCTCTCCTTGTAAGGATATATTTGTACTTAGGCTGATTAGGCTCGATCTTCTTTCTCGTACGTCTTACGGTAACATCAACAGTCCTGACGTCACCCGAGAAGGCATAGTTCCATACCTTGGTAAGGAGCTCGTCTCTCGTGCAGACACGTCCTGCATTATTCTCAAGGTACTGAACGAGCTTGAACTCATTGGAAGTAAGATCGCAGCTCTCACCGTTTACGAAGACCTGCATGGCATCAAAATCGATAACGAGTTCTCCGCCGCCGTATATATGCTTGGATCCGCTCTCGGCATCAGTGCCTGCAGCTTCGGATCCGGAAGCTCTCTTAAGAAGGTTCTTGACTCTCTCGACAAGAAGTCCGGGGTCAAAAGGCTTTGCCATATAATCATCTGCTCCCGATCTCAGAGCTTCGATCTGGTAGAGGGGCAGATCGCCTCTGGCTGTCAGGAAAAGGATCGGCGTTGTATATCCTGCCGCACGGAAATCATCCGTGAACTGAAGACCGTTATAATCCTTCATCATCCAGTCAAGTATGATCAGATCCGGAGACTGTTCCTTAGCCATCTTAAGGCCTGTCTTACCGTCTGTTGAAGAGATAGTATCGAAGTCAAAACTGCTGAGGATATCTGATACTGAAGCAATAATCTCGGCTTCATCATCAATGATCAAAATCTTTGCCATAATAGTCACCCTCTCAACGCCAAAATTGTAATATTACAATTTATGGTAACAATAAAATAATTTATAGGCAACTCATATATTAATATTTTTTTATAAAAAAGAACCCCTCCGCGTTTACTCGCGAAAGGGTTCATATAATCCGGCAGCGACCTATCTTTCCGGGCCGTCTCCAGCCAAGTATTGTCGG
>CAMODL010000022.1:0-33485 GCA_946611435.1 uncultured Clostridia bacterium | reverse complement strand
CCTTTCCACATACGCAGTGAAGCCTCTTTACAGTGGCTGAAGTTTTCAGAAGATTTATCCGGATTTATCTGTCAAACGAGATCATCCTCTCCGACTGCCTTTCTTGCCCGCGTCTTCATCAACACTCACGGCGTTTTCTCGAAGCTCCCTCACCCGGCGATCGAGTAATGTCATTGCGGCTGTACCACACTTTTCTCGATTTTCGCCGATAATGTGGTAAAGCCCGAACTTGGATTACCACACATTTCTCGATTTTCGCCGATAATGTGGTAAAGCCCGGACTTGGATTACCACATTATTCTCGATTCCAGCCGATAATGTGGTAAAGATCGAACGTGGATTACCACACTATTCTCGATTTCTGCCGAAAATGTGGTAAAGCCCGAACGTTGATTACCACACTATTCTCGATTTCCGCCGATAATGTGGTAAAGACCGGACTTGGATTACCACATTATTCTCGATTCCCGCCGAAAATGTGGTAAAGACCAGACTTGGATTACCACACTATCTTCGATTTTCGCCGAAAATGTGGTAAAGGCGATCCAAAAAGCACGCCCGCCCGGCCCCGCGCCCCACCGCCCACATCACCGCACATAAACACCCCCAAAGTTTGTTCACTTTGGGGGTTCGCCCCGAGGGACGATCTTTTTGTAATGGAGATACCGTATGACAAACGGTACATTATCAGGTATTGAGTTCCAACTTATCGATGATATTGCTGGACAGCAGGAGCAGGAGCCCGGACAGGACGGCACCTATGCCCGCACTTACGATGAATCCCATCGCGATACCGCCATCGAGAACATAAGAACCGATGATAAGCCCCGGAATAAGTATTACCATCAGGACGAATATGATGAAGAAATATCTGACGAACATCAGAGCATATCTTCCGAGGTTCTTGAAGATCCTGAGACATATCAGCGCCGCAAGCTGGCAGATGACCGCCATAACGAAGCAGAGAGCAAAGCCTGTAACCAGTATCGGAATATCAAACCCTGCAACACTTGCAAGTACGGCTACACACATAAGTGAGTCAAAGATCATCTCGGCGAAGTCACCTTTCAGGCAGGAGAAGATCTTGGATGATGACTTCTCGGGTACAAGGAAGATGAACGGACGATTGAACTCGAGTATCGTCTTGCCGCCGCCGTAAACGATCAGATCCATCATGATGAGCATCGTCATTGTAGGAACAAGCGCAGATGCAACGTTATCTGCATCTCTGGCAATGATCATGGTATAGATGAGACACATGAATCTGTAGAGCAGTGCCAGTTTATTGATGAAGAAGAAACGGGTGCTCCTTGCATTCTCGAGCTGATGACGTGCACCGAAGGCACCTGCTCCCCATCCTCTGGTAAGCGTCTCCTTACCGACCTTGATCTTACGGTTGATATTAGCTGAATCGGCATCAACTCCGGCACGCCTTGCGGCCTTCATATCGGAGATGCGCTGAGCGCCTTCCATGGCCGTCTCATAGTAATCAAAGTCCTGATTGGCATAGAGCATGATCATGATAGCAAGCGTACCGGCTGACAGTAATGAACCAAGGACAACAAATATCATATCCTCGATAAGGATACCGTTGCAGATCATTCCTACCCATCCGGCAACAGGCATCATCTGGAAGAATACCGAGGATCCGACTTCTCCTACCATATCGCGGGTACCGAGTGCACGGAATGCACTGATCGATCCTTCATCAAGGATGGCATTGATAACAGATGCACCGGCAAAGAAGGCTATAACGCATCCGGAAACGATCGCGATTATCTTACGGAGCTTGTCATTATTACATGTAACGGCCCCGAGGAATGCTCCGAGAACATAGCTGAGAAGCATCGCAACAAACGCACCTGCGAGCAACAAAACGAAAGCAAGTCCGCGGATGCCCAGCGCCATATAGATCACTGCCGACTGGCATGACAGAACGAACAGGAATACAAAGCTGATCTTAAAAGATGCAACCGCAGCGATGATCAGATTGAACTTCTCCGTGAAAGGCCCTGCGAGATGGAAATTCACATCGGCAAAGCTGTACCCGGTTACACCCGAGAACAGACCGGTATAGAACATGAAGGCGGATATGGCAGTCAGGAGCAGATTGATACCTCCGACCTTGATCGTATCACTGACGACTATGGCATCTTCTCCGGACTCCATCATGGGGATGGCAACCATCAATGCAGATAAGCCGACTGCCAAGACGATCAGGATAAGATTAAGGGGTGAATGGATCAGTGACTTCCTGACCCTGTACAAATAAGTGCTGAGCATTCTCTTACTCCCCCCTGCTTCCCTCTGTTATCTCGAAGAACAATGTATCAAGGCTCTTCTCATCGGGCTTATCAGTCCTGTTGTGCTTCGTGGCAGCGATCCTGCCGTTCATCATGATGTGAGCAACATCCCAATAATTCTCGATCGTGTCGATCATATGTGTAGAGATAAGCACTGTCTTGCCTGCCTCCTTGAGCTCACGGAACACGTCCTTCAACTCCTTTATTGCATGCGGATCAAGGCCGACCATAGGCTCATCGAAAATAACAACCTTAGGATCATGTATCAGTGCACAGCATATCGAGACCTTCTGCTGCATACCCTTGGACAGTTCTTTACCCATCTTCTTGCGCTTGTCGGCAAGTTCGAATCTCTCAAGGAGCTTATCCTTGATACTGATATCATCTACTTTATAAGCCCTTCTGATAAACTCAAGATGTTCCTCGACCGTAAGAGTGTCATAGAGTGCAGGCATCTCGGGAACATATCCCAGAAGTCTCTTTGCTTCGATCGACTTATTTGACAGTCCGTCGATCTCAATATCGCCGGTATAGCGAAGAAGTCCGGCAATGGACTTGATGATAGTTGATTTACCGGCTCCGTTCGGTCCGAGAAGGACTCCGATCTCGCCGTCATTGATTTGGAAGCTCAGATTATCGTTAGCCAGTGTATTCTTATATCTCTTGGTAACGCCGTTAACTGTAAGCATGATTCATCCTCCTGTAGATTCTTACAGTGACGATGTTATCAATACATGGTAAATATAAAACCAATAAATGTTTAAGAAATAATAAAGACGTTTGACATCTGCTCAAACATAATAAAAAGCCGTGTCCCATCCGGGCACACAAGGAAGATGCCTCATATACAGCTTATAATCATCTCTCATCCCCGCTACACGAAGCGGCAGATCAAACAGATCCCGGCTTCTGTGATAGCAGGACAGGAGCATCTCCGGTCTGTATCTGCTGATGGTCTGTCTAGCCCCTTCTATAGCAGCCGCCTCTGCGCCCTCGACATCAAATTTGATAAAGTCGGCCTTACTGCCTGCCAATATACCGTCTACTGTCACTACCGGAACCGTGACCCTGCTGTCCTGCCCCTGACTCAGGGCCTCAGATGCAGGCATTGCATCAGGTGATATACCGCGTCCCCGGTTCTTCGGAATGAGAAGCTCACCCTCTTGCTCGCCGACAGCAGCGTGGAGCAGGTGAAGCTCGTGTGTAGCGGCAAGACGGGCGGTGTTGTCGGTAAGTTTTCGATGATTACGGGCGTCCGGCTCGACCGCGTAGACTCTTTTAATCTGAGGGAAAAATGATGTGTAACGAAGAACCGTATCTCCGTTATAAGCACCAAGGTCGACGAATGTACTGTTATCAGGCAAAGTGATAAGCGAATCCGCGTGATCTGCGCTCACTTCACAATCACGGAGCGCAGACAGTTCTCCTGTGAGCTTATATCTTATGGTGTCATCAAAAGTCCTGCGCGACAGATCGTCAGACAACATCTCGCGGACCCTGCCAAGATCATCCTCATGTTCTTTATAATAAGCGATATCAAAGATCTCTTCACCGTATACGGGGACATCGGGGACAAATAGTTCCTGTTCAGATGCTATCTTATCGATATTGGCGAGGACCTCAGGCCTTGCTGAGCCGAAGCAGACAAGGACTGTCATATCTCCTATACGCTCTCTTATACTGTCGTATGATTCGATCCTGTATCCGCGATAAGTCTTATTCCTGACAAATCCGTCACTGACAAAGACACCTGCCACCCGTTCGGACACCCCGTCCTCAACAAGCTTATCAAGTATCTTATCCGCCCCGTTCCCGCTGCCGTATAAAGCGATGGGCTTACTGCTGTTCTTAAGATATGTCCACAGATCTGTCATAATAAGGATTGTACCACTATGAGCAACCCCGATGTGATAGAATGACGTCTATGAGAGAGTATAGTGACAATCTGTATAACTCAATACTGAGAACAGCCGAAGACAAAGAAAAGACGCTCTTAGTACAACTTGAGGGAAAAAGATACATGAGAGATCTTCGCGCTGCACGCGGACTGATACTTACTGCGCTTATCATGACGGTTGCCTCTGTTGTACTCTGCATTGACGACAGGAGCAATCTATCCGTCCTGATTATTACTCTCATCGCTTCCGCCCTGATCATGGGACTATCAATACCTGCTATCAACATACATAAACGGCATCTGTCCAAAATCGAAGCCGGTGACTTCCGTTTATTAAACATCACGATAACCGGGAAGCCCGTCGAAGGCGGTAACTGTTATCTTGAAGTACTGTCTGATAACAATGAGACATACAGGTTCCGGGTCGACAAGGACTTTGTCGAAGAACTCCGCATAGGCTCTCACGGGATCATGGCAGTAATAAACGGTGAACGTAAGACCATATTAAGTAATCCTTTCAGATTTATCGGCGATCAGTCAACCTCCGATTCAGATCCACTGTCTCCCGGTCAATACGCTTCTCCGTCAGACTCGGAAGCAAAGTCGATCGCCAAAAGATACAATGAGATCAGGTCCGAGATCATCGGTTCTATACTGATCGATGTTCTACTATTGTCTTCTGCCATGATAATAATGGCAATCTCATTGCCGCGATCATTATACGATCTATATATTGCGGCAGTCATCGTTACGTTCCTGATGTTCGTTATCATAACGAACCGATATGCGAGATTTGCCATGCTTACAAGCCTTTCGGTGCTTCTTCCATGGGGGGTCTGGTTACTCTTAAGACTTTCACTTATATTCATCGGATCCGCATTGATCACAGAGTCAGTTACTGTCCGGGCAGCTGCCGTTGTTGTCGGCATGATCTCCGATCTGTTCATCGTTCTTCTGCCTGACAAAAGAGTAATCACAGCTTCCTGCGACATTTACAAAGGAGCGTACAAGATACGGTCCGCCACGGTAAATAACCGCGAGGTCATAAGACATCACGGTTACAGGACTTATTATGTGATCTACTCTATTATTCTGAAGGACGAAGACGGACTGACCTACGACATCAGCGTAAGTCGTAAACAGTATAAACGAACAGGCTTAGGATACTCAGGGCATATCGTTCGCCTCGATCGCAGGGACCGTGGCGGAAACGCCATTGACCTGTTTATGTGATCCCGTCAGAATGTTACTACTTCCGGAGCAGCAGTAAACGAACTGAACGTCGCGGTAGCATCCTTGATATAAAAGACTTCGGTATTTCCGTCATCGGGGCTGTACATAGCCTTAAGTTCCGGATAGGACTCGAGCATCGCCACACGAGCCTCTCTTCTGTCATCCTCAACAAATGTTCCTGCCACTCTGAGCCACGTACCGTCCTTAAAAGCACAGATCTCAGCCTTGGGATTGGCGTGAAGCTGCTTGGAGACATCCTTGACCTTACCTGTCTGGATGTAGAGCTTCCCTTCAAATTCGTTGATAGTACCAAAGGGTCTTACCCTCGCCTGATCTCCGTCGATCGTTGCAAGATAATAAGTTCCGGCACTCTTAAGGAAATCCAAAATTCTCTGCATGATCTTCACCTCCATAGTGGTCTGATATAAGGATATACTTTTATCCGGGAATAATCCACAGACTTCTGCCGTCCGGCAACGGGATTCACTCACAAACGAGCTCAAGTCCTGCGGCATTATACAGTATAAAACCCCACTCTTCGCAGTAGTCTTCTGCGCGTTCCAGAACGTCTCCTTCAGCCGCATACTCGATCAAATAGACTTCGATCCCGGCTTCCGAGGCAGACTCAACATATTCCTGATAGTATAGCGACTCATCGACAGGCTGTTCGCCATAGGTCCTTTTATCAAAATCGATAGATGTAAAGACTGTCTCCTGACATATCGCATCTATCAAACCGCTTGATATCCCCTCGTCTACGCATCGCATAACGAAGTCGTTACCACCGTTTACCATCAGTTTCACGTCATATTCATCAAGCCCGCGAAGGATACCGACCATACCGTAGAACATATCATCTGACGGATACATATAGTAGACATCACAGTTATCAAGGAAAAAACCGTCGAGTCCGAGTTCAAGATACGAAGGCGCGAGAACATCTGTTATATATCCCTGCCAGTCAGCAGACGAGCAATCCATCCACCTCTCGTCAGGCCAGTCATCATATACAGCAAGAGCTTCATCCTCGAAAAGCTCGTAGTAATCCCGATAGACCTCGAGCGTTCCGATATCGAGATAACCGTATACAAAACACCCTGCATCATGAAGGACATCTATCTGTTCCCTGTCGAAAGTCTCAGGTTCGATAACGACGACCTCATACTCAGTCATCTTCTCTGCGTCTTCCCCGGAAGCACCGAGAAATACACCGAACGGCTTATGACCATTACTGTCAGACACAGAACAGGCGGCAAGACTCAATGCCATCGCCGCCGTTGTGATCAGAGTTATTATCTTACGCATGATCTCAGTCAAATGACTTTGCCATGAAGCCGGCCTCGACCTTGGTAAATGTACGGTTCTCGATCTTATAGAACGGTCCGTAGATCAGCTCGTGTCCTTCTGTACTCATGAGATAGCTTCCGTCGGGAAGTCCGAGGAACTTACGGTTCTTATTGTCGATCCTGATGCGCTCTAACATAGAGAAGCCGTCTATCGTCTGATCGATCGTGTCCTCGTAATGCGGAATGATCTGCGTCTTGGTAAGTCCCAGGCCGGGCATAAATCTTACGAACGAATCATCGATCGCTTCACCTTCAAGTTCAGGGAGGACATAAACCTCTTCTGCGGCATTCATGGAACCGGCACTGATACCGAGGACAGTCCCCTCATATCCATCAAGCTTACTCTTAAGATTAATAGCCTTAAAGAAATCATTCTGTGTCGGCACATGACCGCCTGCCAGTACGATAAGATCGTGAGAACAGATCTCTTCTTTACTCATTCCTGCAGTTCTGAAGTCAAGGATATCCATAGTCTTAAAGAAGATCCCCGCACTGTTAAATGCATTCTTTATCTCGGATGCAACTCTGTCGTTGACCATGGCATCCTTGTATGATGACGCTACAAAGAGCGCATTTGTCTCATACGGCAGACTGTACTTTATATTCCACAGAAAGTCGTTCTCCGGATTGATCCCGCCTTCCTTCAGGAATGGATATGAAGTTAAAAACAGTTTCATTTTGTTTGCTCTCCGTTCCGAACACACGTCTCAACATCATGTCACAATTCTCGAGGGACTGTGCAAAATTGTAATGCGTCATGGATACGAGACTGTCATGGTTCTCACCAAGTCTCTCAATAGTCTCGATCAATCTGTCGCGCTGATCTATAACAGCCTGAGTCAATCTGAACTCCTTGGGGAATCTACCCGCGATCTTCCTGATCTTGTCCAATTCATCCTGGTCCATAACACTCACCTCACGTAAATCATCTTTATTAGATTAACATAACAAATATGATTTACTTTTTGACGATGTCACAAAAACGAGGTCAAAATTTGTATAAAAAATAGAATCGTTATGTCGGCAAAGAGTGGTATTGTTCACACCATTCCATCAGTGCACGGCGAAGATATTCGTACCTGAGCCGTTTCTCTTCCTTGGCAAAATGGACCTGCCTGCTCTGGATCGGATTATCCTCATAATCCAACACTTCATCACCGAACTGCTCACTCGTCAGATCAAATCTTTTTCCGCCGATGACGTTATAGCAGTGATAGTTTCCCCCGGGTCTTAGTATCCCGCGGACCTCGCCCGCGAAGATATCCTGGACCAGGAATGCCGTGATCGAGCACTGCCCCAGCGTCTTATTCTCAGGACTCCACTCATCACGCATCCTCGGAGCGCAGGTATCGGCACACCAGAGTTCCGAGAGCGCATCATAAAGGTCATATGGGTTCTCGATCCCCGGATAGCCGTCTGTCGCTTTGGGAACAAATGCGTCTTCTGCCCCGTAGAACTTGTAGTTATTGATGTCGTTCATCATGATCATCCTTCTGTCAGCATCTCGTAAGTAACGCCGTATTTGGTCGCTATATCCCTTGCATAACTCGATCCCTCAGGCGGCGCTTCAACGACCTTGAATGAACGTTCGCCTTTATCACTCCGCATTACGATCGATGACACGGAAGATCCGAGTTCGGATATATCCTCGGCAAGTTTATGCATATGTGTATTGTAGACAGTCCGTATCTTCCTGCTCTCTATCGCACGGATAGCATCCCTCGCTATATAATAACCTTCTTCGAACGAAGTAGTCGAGAAACTCTCGTTAAGCAGGATAAGACTCTCCTCAGTAGCATCTGCGTAGATCTCCTTGAACCTGACACATTCCTCACCGAGTCGTCCCAGATCCATGGTCTTGTCTTCATCAGCCGGGAAATGGGTAAAGATACGATCTGCCGGACTATATCTGAAACTGTCCGCAGGAACATATATCCCGCCCTGTGCAAGGACAAACAGGATGCCCAGCCCCTGGGTCAGAGTAGTCTTGCCTCCGCGGTTGGCTCCTGTCAGGATATAGACAGTATGCTTATCGTCAAAAGATAAGTCATTATCGACTATCTCGGAAGGATCGCTGACATTAACAGCCAGTTTCAGGTTGTAGAATCCCCGGGCCTCCATAGAAGCCTTCTCTTCAGCCTTTATTATCTCAGCCCTGCAGAAATGATTACCACGCTCCGTTGCCTTGCCAATGAACTCGGCAAATCTCGTGTAGTAGATCAGTTCCGGTATGAGTCCGGATATAGTCGCGACAGAAATATCGGTATAAGCAGAAAGAGTATTACGTAACTTCTTGACCAGGTGACTTACGAGCTTAGTCGTAACTCCCGAGAGATAAAAGGTCGAATTGGTCGATCCGTCGCCCTCCGGCACCTGGGCTATTGTCGTACTTCCCTTAGCTCCGGGATCTGTCGTCAGCATCATCGCCGTATTCATCGAAGTGAACTCGACCATCTTCTGAGCCATATCGAAGCCCTCACCGTTCGAGGACTGATTCACGACATCGTAACGCATATCACCGTCCCACTCGGTACCGTTGCTGATCTTATCCTTTGTTGCCACTGCGTCGGCAAAGCTGCCGATGATACCGGACTTCTTAAAAGGCTTGTCATTGACAGACACGAGTCCCAGGCTCTCTGCTTCGAATCTCTCATTCACATTGATCCCGACCGTGATACTTCTTATCGACGATGTATCCGCCTTAAGATTCCTGATATCATTCTTCATCTCAGCGAAATGCGAATCCTCATATACCTCGTCCAGATACTTCTTAAGCGCTTTAAGTCCGGCCGACCTTATACGGCTGTCATCGAGGCACTCACGCATCTTCTCCACACATTCGATATAAGAATCGATCTCCTCGAGGCGGTGGAGCAGATCCCACAGTCCGGGCTTCTCATCGGCACTCTTTTTCCATGTACCGTAATCCTTCAGATAATCTATCTGATCCATCAGTTCCAGGAGCTTCGTCCTGACATCAGGCAGATTATATACATCATCGAAAACTTCCCCCCGATAGCAATTGATCTCAGGATCATCCGACATCTCGCTTAATATCCTTAACATCATCTGCTGTTCCTTCGGGTCGTCCGTCACCTTCTTGATAATGGCGTCTAATCCGAGATCGTGGATAGCAATCTGCGGCAGGGTCTTATAACTCTCACGCTGAGACTTGTCTTTGCTCAACAGACTGATAGTCTTTTGCTCATTCATTGCCACGCTCGTAACTCCTTATCAGTAGTTCTCGGCTCTGACCTCAAAGAAGCTCTGCGAGTACATGCATATCGGACAGACCTTCGGTGCCTCTGCGCTTATTACAACGTGACCGCAGATGCGGCACTCCCACATCGTGATACCTGCCTTGGCAAACACCTCGCGTGTCTCGATGTTCTTAAGCAGAGCACGATATCTCTCTTCATGATGCTTCTCGATCGCACCTACCGCACGGAACTGCTCGGCCAGATCATGGAAACCTTCCTCATCGGCTTCCTTTGCCATACGTTCATACATATCTGTCCACTCGAAGTTCTCGCCTTCTGCGGCATGAAGGAGGTTCTCACTGGTATCACCCAGCTCGCCCAAAGCGGTGAACCAAAGTTTTGCATGTTCCTTCTCGTTCTCCGCCGTCGCCAGGAAGAGAGCAGCTATCTGCTCATATCCGTTCTGCTGGGCAACAGATGCAAAATACGTATATTTATTCCTGGCCTGAGACTCTCCGGCGAAGGCCTCTCTGAGGTTCTTCTCCGTCTTTGTCCCGGCATACTTACTGCTGCCGGTTTCCGCCTTCGAAGAAGGCTTTACGACCTTCTCAAAATCCGACGCGGGGTGCTTGCAGATCGGGCAGATAAAGTCATCAGGCAACTCTTCTCCGACATATTCATATCCGCAGATAGTACAGCGCCAGATCGTCTGTCCGTCTTCTGTCGTTCCTACGGCAACCGGCTTCGGCTTGATGTTGTCCTGATAGTAAGCATATGTAACAGACGCAGCATCATTAAGCGTCTCCATATCCGTGACATCCGCGATGAACATAATATGAGTTCCGAGATCGATCGAATCGATCACCTTACCCGATATATAGGAATTGGTCCCTTCGGTGATTATCATAGTACCGTTAGCAGCACGCTTTGCAGAAGTAAAGCCTTCGAACTTATCAACATCCCTTCCCGACTGGAAGCCGAATCGCTTAAACAGCTCGAACGAAGCTTTCACGCTTAATATCGATATCGTAAACTCGCCGGTAGCAGCGATCATGTCACATGTCAGGTTCTGCTTGTTCAGAGTGACCGATATCCTGTTGGGCTGGCCAGTCACCTGTATTGCCGTATTAGTGATACATCCGTTATCCTTGCCGTCCTTATTTGCCGTGATCACAAACAGTCCGTAGCTTAACTTGTACATAGTCTTGGTATCCATATCGGTCCTCCTGATGTTGTTTTCGATGGTAGTATTATATCCTAAATAGTATCGAATACACAGACGGCATCTAAGGCTTTATCAGAACCGCCGATTCGCGTCCAGCAATCTGGTCATACCGCAGAAACTGCAACACGCTTTCTCCTTGTTCTCGTCGAGTTTCATTACCGCTCCGCAGGAAGGACAAGTGAGATCAAGACTCTCCGGATCCATATAGAGGTTGGTGAACTTGTGGCCGGTCCTCTGTTCAACATACAACTTGAATGCATCTATGCCCGCCTTCTCAGCTTCGGTAATACCGTCTCTGCGTGCGAACCAGTCGGCGACGCCTACGAACTCCAGGAGATCTGAAGCATCTGCTTTATCGAGATAGAGTTTGGCATCAGCGAACGACATATGCTCATCAAACGTTCCGTTCGTGAAGTATCCTTTATACTTTGAAGGGATCCTGGGATTCCTGTTGATGTTATCAATGATGTAACCCAGTTCGATCCGCTCAAGTTCTCCGATCGAATCATCAAGTCCTGCCAGGTACTTGCACATAGCGAACTTGGCAAGAGCGGTGTTGGTATACTTCATGTCATAGACTTTGCTTTCCTTCGGTTCGACCCGTTCGGGAGTCTCCTTCTTCTGAGGACGTTCAACGACGATGACTATCGGCTCGGGCGATGCGGGCGCAGCAGCTTTTGCTTTTTCCTCTTTCTTCGCAGCCAACGCCCCGGCATTGGAAGCCTTAAGTCTCTCCATCGCTTCGCGCCTGGATCTGACTGCAGGATCTTCGCCGCTCTTATCAGACGTTCTGTAAGACTCTTCCATTATTCCGTCGAGAAGGTGCTTACGCTCCCCCGTCTTTTTCTTATCATCAGCGAAAACATGTTTCAGGAGCTTCATTCCCAATCCCATATCCCGATCTCCTTTCAAGGCGACGATCCATCCCTGCCGTCTCGGATATTATAGCAAACCGGCATAACTGATTCCATTAAAAAGACCGCTCCGGCGGAGCGGTCTTCTGTTGTTCAGTTTAAGATCATCAGAACAGGTCAACTGACTTGCCGTCTGCGTCGTAGATCTTCTTCTCGCCTGCAACTACATAAACGTCGCCGCCGAGCTTAGCTGCCTTCTTCTCGATAACCTTGTAGTCGATCTTCTGACCGTCGATCTCGAAGATGATCTTGCCGAGCTTCTTAACGGGCTTCTTAGCTGCGGCCTTCTTTGCTGCGGCCTTCTTTGCTGCGGGCTTCTTTGCTGCTGCCTTCTTGGCAGGAGCCTTCTTAGCTGCTGCCTTGGCTGCGGGAGCCTTAGCTGCAGGTGCCTTCTCGGCTGCCTTCTTGGCGGGTGCCTTTGCTGCTGCAGGAGCTGCCTTCTTAGCAGGTGCTGCCTTCTTAGCAGGGGTTGTCTTCTTAGCTGTTGTCTTCTTAGCTTCTGCCATGATCCTTCCCTCCGTGAGATAAGATTTGTGTTTGTAATTCTGATTTTATAATTAACACAAAAATACGTCAATAAAATGAGTAAAAAACGTCTCTTATTCGAAGTACGAAGTCACGATATCGAGAATGCTCTGCAAGGACTCATTTGCATAACAGTAGCCGCTGTAGATCCGATTGCACAGACCTTCACTGTCGTAGTACTCAAAGGTGTATGTCGTACCGTCACATGCGTCCTCGCGATAGGAGTCAAATTCATCGCTTTCGAGAGTATTCTCAGCGAAAAGATAAATGTACTGATAATCATCCGGTGATATATATGAAGAAGTAACATCATCATCAGAGATAGTATAGCTGCATTTACGCTCGATCGTTCCGTCGTAATAAACCGTATATGTGACAGACGTCCAAACATCATCATCGATACTGTACTCACCTGCGTTGCCGCTTCGGACAGTAAACATCGGTTCATGTGCCGTTGAAGATATCTCGACTACAGTAGTATCTTCTGTCCCTCTTGTCGTCTCATCATTCTTGCTGTCTGACTTTGAACATGCAGTAAGAAATCCCATCGCCATTACAGCTGTCATAAACGTTACCAATAGTCTTTTCATTGTTATCCTCCCTGTCGGTATCAATTTGTTGATACCGTTAATACAATCGACAACGCATGAATGTTGCATCCGGTCCGGTCAGCGGCTCTTTTTGATCTTAAGTGTCTTCAGATATTCTTTCTGCTCAGGTGTTATACGATAGCTCTCGATCGCCTTCTGTATTGTCTTGTTATGGGTCCAAACAGCAAGCCGTTCTTCCCTGATAAACGGCAGTATCTCGTCATATTGTTTTGCGAGTGCGGTGGCAAAGTACCATGCGATCATCATGTTTACATAGTATTCGTCAGAACGCAGTTCAGCGACCATCTCCGCATATCTGACGTCAAAGTCTTCATCCAGGAAATGTTCCATCAGCATACCGACTCCGAACCTTACCGTGTAGGTCTTGTCAGACCTGATCCACTTCTTGATATGCTCCATCAATTCTTGTCTGTGTTTCTTAAACACCTTCGGAGACATCTGGTCGCAGGTCGCCCAGTTATCAACATACGGAAGGAATCGCTCTAATTCATCTATCGCCCGGCCGTAATCCTTATAGCCCGATATAATGAACGCATGAAGCTGGTCCTCTTCGAAAAGCTCATGCGGCAAGATCTTCAAAAACTCACCTACATCCTCACGCTTACCGAGTTCCTTGGCAAGACTTCGAAGTGCAGGTGTCCTGACTCCGACGATGCGCGACGCCTCTACCGAAGGTGTGGTCCTGATCTGAAGTTCGCGGTATCCGATGTCTTGCTGTTCCTTGAATCTGCTCCTGATCTCTTCTGTGATCGTCATTTTCTTGCCCCCCGGGATAAAAACTTTCCCTCTGGATTATAGACTTCTCGAGCAGCTGATAAAAGAGCTCATCACTTCAGTTGGATCTCAACACAAATAGAAGCCCGCGGAACAATTTCCCGCGGGCTATGTGGAATAAAGGCTGACAAAGCTTATAGGAGGGCACTCCGTCAGAGGAGAAATGTCATTCTGTCATAAGTTCAGTAACGGATATCTTCCTGATCTTACCGGCTGCTATGTAGGAGGATACATAGCAGAAGACTACAAGGAGGATGTCGAGAACTACGATAAGCCATGTCTCGTTATTCATAGCGGCACCGAACAACAACAGCCAGAATACATTGTTAACGTAGATACCCAGGAATGTTCCGATGATGACCGCGATGATCGATACAGGGATAATGCTCCATGCGATCTGGGTCATCAGATCTTTCGATGAATATCCCAGGCTCTTCATAACGCCTAAGTCACGTCTTTTCCTCTTGACGTTCGAAGTTGCAATGATACTTAGTATTACAGCCACGATCGCTGCAATGAAGATCGATGCTACAAAGCAAAAGAGCCTTGAGATCGACGAGATCGGATCGACCTGTACCTTGGCAAGATCCATCAATGCCGTGACTCTTACGATCCTGCCGTCATCGCCGTAGATATCGGATATCTTTTTCTCATAAACAGAACTGTCCTCACCGTCTTTGAGGTAGACATTGAGCACATCCGGCCCTTTTCCGCCGTTGATCCTCATGTAACCGTCGATAGTCATGTAGATATTCATCTGTCCGTTGCTCATCGCTCCGATTATACCGGTTACTATGTATGATTCCTGATATTCAAAAGACTGAACAACGATGCTGTCACCGATAGATATATCCTCCTGCTTGGCTCTTGCCAGAGAGATCGCGACCTCATTAGCGTATTCGGGAGTTCTTCCTGAACTGACGAAGATGTTACGTGTTTGAGAGTAATCCTCATAAACCATAACGGTACCGTCATTAGACGAACCATCGACCTTTACACGGCCCCAGTTGTATGTCAACAGGACTTCATCAACCTCAGGCATAGCGAGGAACTCATCGGCCATCTGCTGAGGATCGACACCTTCGTTGATCAATACAGACTCATCAGGGGCCTCCATTCCCATAAGTTTCATAATACTGTCGGACCCGTCCTTGAAGAAGTAGAAGTTAAGGCCCGTAAAAAGGAAGCCTATCGATGCTACGATGATACATACCATGATCCCTATATTCCCTCGAACATTCTTGATGCAATCACGGATCGCAATACGATGGTTGATGCTCATCTTTGTTTTCTGAAGCGGCATGATATTGCTCTTAAAATGATGCGTCTTTATGCCCTTACGGAAAGCAACGACCGGCGGGTATTTCTTCACCATTCTCGCCTTGCCGAGTGCGAATGCAAGGATGATAAGCACTACCAGCAAGGCAACGATCGCCGCTCTGATAAGACCGCTGTCAGCGTGGACTTCGCGTCCTATTACCTGACGGATGATCGTATCCATGGGGATATTCATGAGCATGGCTGCGATCATTCCCAGAACCGCACCGATACCGGCAAGGAACGTGTACTCCATTATGTAAGTCATCGAGATATCTTCAGAACTGTACCCCAGAGCTTCAAGCACTCCGATCTTCTCCATCTGATCTTCAATATCATTACTGATCTTACGTCTGATCATAACGATTGACATAATGAAAGTAATGAGCGACATGAAGGCGATAAAGTATGTAAACATACTGAGAAATGATGTTTCTGTTTCCTCTTCGATGTCAACATTGACAAAGTCGGCATTGGTCAGATTCAATCCGAATCTGTCATAGATCAGATCGATAAAACTATCCTTGTCAAAAGCCTTTCCGTAATCGAATCCGACCAGGGTATATTGATCGAAGCCTGCTGAGAGACGCTCGTAATCCTGCTCCGTAACTATGACTTTTTTGCCAGATCCGTCATTGGCCAGGAGACCGGCCTCGAAGAACCCTGCGACCACAAAATCTACCTCATCAACACCGGTAAGGATCGTCATGTGATCTCCGATATCGTAACCGTTTATGTACTTGTAGCAGACAGGCAGCATTATCGGATGCTCGAGATCCGAGATCTCCTCATCAGAGAGTTTGTCCGTTATGTTGAAGTCCTCGAACTGTCGCTCCGTCTCTTCAGTGACAAAATCAAGATTATATGCAACCTTCTCCCCGTCATCCTCGATTACACTCGCACTCAGACCGAAGAGCATTTTGCCGGCAGACAGGCGCTCAACTCCATATTCGTCTCTTAGTATATCAAGATACTCTTCTCTATACTCTTTATCGGCGATCATTATCATGTTGTCAACGCAGCCGGTACTCTCGAAGCTCGTATCGAAAGCCTCCTGGAACTTGGTGATATTGATCACAAACAGACCCAGCATAAGAGTCGTTATGAATGTCAGGAAAGTGATCACAAATGCTTCTGTCTTATTCTTCCTGATATTGAACAAAGATAATCTGAAGATCTTCATATTACCACCCCATACTGTCGAGGAACGCTGACAGGTTCGCTCTTCTTGTCTTGTTGTCATCAGTGCCGTATACAGGCATCCTGTAGTCGCCAACGATACCGCCGTCTCTTAAGTAAAGCACTCTTGTTCCTCTAAGCGCCGTCTTAAGATCGTGAGTAACCATTACTATGCTCTGACCGTTCTTGTGAACTTCAGTGAATATCTCGAGTACATCACGGCTCGAAGAAGAATTGAGAGCACCGGTGGGCTCATCAGCGAAAAGGATCTTCGGATCATTGATGACTGCACGAACGATACCTGCTCGGGCTGCTTCGCCTCCGGATAACTGATTGGGATATTTCTTGAAGTCATTATCATTAAGACCGACCTTACGCAGAAGATCTTTTGCCTTGTCGACAAGTTCTTTGGAATTCTTCTGAACGATAAGAGCTCCTGTCATTACATTATCGAGAACTGTCTGATTGTCGATCAGATATACGCTCTGGAAAACAAATCCGCAATTGCCGCGACGGAAAGCAGCAAGCTTGTCGTTATTCATCCCTGAGATATCCTTCCCGTCGAAAAGGATCTTACCCATGTTCGGCTTATCCATTCCGGAGAGGGCATAAAGAAGTGTTGATTTACCGGAACCGGATGAACCCATGATAACTGTGAAGTCGCCTTCATAGATCTCAAGGTCAAGGTTCTTGATAACGTGCTGCTGAACTCCGCCGTTAGAGAAAGACTTACAAAGCTTCTCAGTCTTAAGTATCGTGTTTGCCATTTATACTGCTCCTTTGCGATTTATTCATCTTACAAGTGCAGTATATTTGTTTTCGAGAAGGACTTCTTTAACGGGTTACTATCAAATTCTTATCAAATTATTAACTGAGCGGAATAAGGAGTATTATCGTAAGTCCGACGCCGTCGCTCTCGGGGATCATCTCGCCATTCATCTTATCCATCAATATCCTTGCTATATACAGACCAAGGCCGTTTCCGGCTTCATCACTGTTCTCCCACTGCTTGCCTCTATAGAACTTGTTGGCAATGAGACTCAGTTCATTCTCGGGGACACCGGGTCCATAGTCTCTGATCTGCATCTGAAGGAACCGATCGATGATCTTATAGCTTACGTCGATCTTCGTATTCGCATACTTATAAGAATTGGAGATAATGTTTCCTATTACCTGGCTCAAACGCTTTATATCGGTATTGATAACAACCTCGGGGATCTTCTCCTCGATTACGAGGTCCCGGTCATCATAGCGCCTGAGGATATTACTGATCTCTGATGATTCTTCATCCTTGAGGTTCACTTTGAATTCACCGAGATCTTCCAAGGCAGCAGAGAAAAGATCGCTCAAGAGGGTATCGATCTGATCGGCCTTCATGTAAATGTTATCGAGCTTATTAACGTAGTCGTCTGCACAGACGGTACCTTCATTCTCCATGCTCATCTTCGCTTTCATAAGTTCCGTCGTGACCTTGATCCCGGTAACAGGCGTCTTCAGATCGTGGCTTAAAGACGCGACCATTTCCTTCTCCTTTTTCTGAAGGGCGATCTCGCGTTTCCTGGACTTATTCAACTCTTCCCTCATTATATCGAAGCTCTCAGAGAAGGATCCGAATATATTATCCTTATCCATCATCAGAGGGTCGTCCAATTTACCTTCTGCAACCTTATGCGCGAACTTCTCAAGACGTTTAAACGGTGTAACAATGTTACGTGATATGTAAATACCGATGGCGAGCAGGCCGATCAGGATCACACCCTCGATAACGGCAAATCCGATTATCATCCTGATCTTCATAGAATCGATCATCTCACTGCCGTTCTCGAGCAGGACTACACTTCCGACGATACAACCGTCCTTTACAACATAGGTATACGGATATCCGTTCTTGATGGCCTGTTCAACAGAGAATCTGCCACCTCTGTCTCCGCAGATGATCATCCCCTGTTTATCCGTGATCACATAATCATATCCGACGTCGACCTGATCGATAAGATCCGTCTCATCCCAATGTTCAGCCGCATTATTGGTTATCTCGTTAAGTGCGACTATCCTGTCATTACTGACATCTGCACTGTCAGTGTAGTGATCAAGGATAAGCGCGTAGAGCACGATGCCGGCAATATATGCCAGAGCAAGGATAACGAATACCTTAATATACTTTCTCATTCAGGATATACCCCACACCCCAGATGGTCTTGATTATCTCCGGATTCTTTGGATCGTTTTCCGTCTTCTCACGAAGGTGCCTTATATGAACAGCAATGGTCCCTTCTCCGATAAACTCGTCATCCCAGACTTCACGGAGCAGTTCATCCTTGGTAACGATTCGTCCGGAATTCTCAAGAAGATACAGGAGAAGCTTATACTCCATATCTTTCAAAGCAACACTGCCGTCAGCCGTGACAAGTTTATGTGAATTTGTATCGAGCTTTATATTATCGGTGATGTCGATCATCGATGATGCCGGTGCAGTTGTGCCGGTCCTGCGCTGTCCGCCGAAGGCTCCGGCAAGTTCTGCAGCCTCCTTTGCCTTCTCATATCTTGCCAGGACGCTCTTGACCTTAGCGAGAAGTATGCTCAACGTATAGGGCTTCTTGATATAATCGTCACCGCCTATATTGAGGGCTATAAGGACATCGTCATCACTGGTACGCGCACTGACAAACAGGATCGGCATATCATACTGCTGCCTGATCTGCTTGCACAGGTCGAATCCGGACTTATCTCCGAGATTGATATCGAGAAGCAAGAGCGACACTGTATTCTCATCGAGGAACTTCACCGCACTGTCGTAATCCGTCACATATGCGGTCTTTACTTCAAACATATTGAAATACTCGGCGGTCGATTCAGCGATCACCTTGTCATCATCTATCATCAGAACTTTATAATCCATATCCTATGCCCTCTTTGTTATTATCATTATCGCATATAGAAGGTCTCTGTTCTCGGATCTCGCTTAATGAATGCCTCGAATCCGTTGCCGTCGTAAACAACAGCCATCTCCATACCCGGCTCCATCCTGAAGGCGTTCACATAGGGAACGTAGCCGAAGAATTCTTTTTTTCCTTCAAAGATCCATTCTCCTTCTGCCTTTTCGACCGTCAGGTTATCAATAGTTACGACTGTGCATTTAAGCGCCTGCGGAAGCAGCCTGTGAAGAAAAGCAATGTAATGGCTTTTCCTGTCCTTATCGTATATTCGATCTTCAGCCTTGATATAGACAAGCGGGATCATAGCAATAGAGATGAAGAACAGCGTACACACAAATCCCACATACAGATCCGTATGATCGCGCACCCGATCAGGAGCGATAAGATACGGGATCGGAATGATGATAAGCGATGCCAGAATAGGGATAAAGGCAACGAGGATCGACGGTCTGTGTGCCTTCAGCCCCCTGTAGGGGTTGAACATAACAAGCTCGGGATTATCGAGCATGATCTGTCGTTCCTGGTCCGTAACCGGTCTGCCCACGTATCTGCACCTCCGCTATAACTCCATGTGTCCGCTTAAGCACATCGAAAAGATCCAATCCAAGTATAGCATTAAAAACAACACCCGTAAAAACACACAGTTATGTTATCTGATATAATAGAATAATCAACAAGAAAGGAGCTTCAGATCATGGGCTTATTCAAGGATCTGTTAAAAGGCGCTATCAAGGACACCATAAGAGATGCCGAGAACCGGGAGATCGACAGAGCTCTTGATAAGGCATTCCAGGGCAGGACGAACGATCAGGGATACGTTTCACAGGCAACACCCGGCAGATCATCAGATAAAGGCGCTTGGTCTGATATCATGCCTGACGAACCGAATCAGTTCAATTCAGGACTCAGTTACGTCGATTACTTCGCTAAGATCTTTGCCGAAGACTTCCCGTCATATGTTCTCTATCAGGAACCGGGGTCTGCAAAGAACTCGACTGTTATCTCGCTCACTGACCCCGCCGGACGTAAAGCACTGGTCGTAGAGCTTATCTCACGAAGAAGTTCTCCTGACAAGGTTCGAAGCAACTGCAAGGCGCAGGGTATCCCTTACCTTCGCTTCTACTACGACTACAGCGAGAACGGCTGGTGGAACACACGAAACTACGTGGTCGGTCGCGTGAGCAAGACCCTGGGCCTACAATAAATTGTTAAGAACAGAAAGAGGATGCCTTCGGGCGCCTGTGGCGGACCCGGCACGGACCATCTTATCGCTTCGCAGGCAGCAGGTCCGTGTACGGTCTGGTACTTTCCGTAATTTTACGGAATTTAATGATTTCTCTTTCTGTTTTTATATGGAGTAAAAATGTCCTTGATCGATGACATCTCTGATCCTATATGCTGGGAAAAGTTCTATGACTATAAGACCTCCCTGTCATGCACCAAAAGGTTCTCAGGCGCTCTGAGGACGTACATTGACGAGCATCGATACGTTGACGTAGTACAAAGGATCCGTGACGGAGAACCGTTTCCGCTACCGTCAAGAAAAGTAATAAGCAAGATGTCTACTCTCAAGAAAAGGACTGTCTATACATATCCGGACGATGAGAATATCACGCTCAAACTCCTTACGCACCTCATGCTTCGTAAGTACGACAGCATATACACGCCTAATCTCTACTCTTTCAGGCCTGACAAGACAGTTAAGGATGCAATCCGGTATCTGACATCAGTCGAAGGCATAGACCGGATGTATTCTTACAAGGTCGATATCAGCAATTACTTCAATTCGATCCCGGTTGAGAGGCTGTTACCGGTACTCAAGAGCGTTCTTAATGACGATCCTGCTCTATTTGATTTCCTGTCAGGGCTTCTGATCGAGACAAGAGTAACAGATAAAGGTGCCGTCATAGAGGAATCCAAAGGCATCATGGCAGGAACCCCGCAGGCGTCGTTTTATGCGGATCTGTATCTGAAGGATATGGATCGTTTTTTTTACGACAGAGGCATACCCTATGCCAGATATTCCGATGACATAATAGTATTTGCAGACTCCCGCGAGAAGATCGAAGAATATGCGGATATCATTCGTGAACAACTTGGTTCTTATGGTCTGTCGGTCAATCAGGACAAGGAGTCGTACGGTACACCTGCTGACGGTTGGGTATTTCTCGGATTCTCCTACAATAAAGGAGTCATAGACATAGCACCGGCTTCTCTGATCAAGATCAAAGCAAAGATGCGTCGTAAGACAAGAGCTCTTAAGAGATGGCAGGAACGTAGCGGCGAGGCTCCGGAGAGGGCGGCGGCGGCATTTATCAGGATCTTCGACAGGAAGCTTTTCGAGCAGGAGAGCGATAACGATCTGCCTTCTGACAATGACCTGACCTGGAGCAAATGGTACTTCCCGGTCATCAATACGGTTACAGGGCTTCGTCAGATAGATCATTATGCACAGGAATGCGTAAGATATCTGCTGACTTCAACAAGGAGCAAAGCGAGATATCGCGTCAAATACAAAGATATCAAAGACTATGGTCTTCGAAGTCTCGTGAATGAATACTATAAAACTGCGGATCAGGCCTGATCGATAGCCAGAGCGAACTGATCGGCACACGAAGTTCCGCGGCCTGCACAGTCGTTACCGCGGAGAAGATCCGCAATAGCCGTAGCGTCCTGCCCCTCGACAAGTCTTCCGATTGCCTTAAGGTTGCCGTTACAGCCTCCGATAAAGGTCAGATTATGGATCTTATTGTCATCATCGATGTCAAAGTCTATCTTTCTCGAGCATACTCCCTGAGGTGTGAAAGAAACGTGCTTCATATTATAGTCCCCTTTTTGATAGTTCACTTATGATAACACAATTATAGTCATAATGAAGCGTTGACTTCTGCATCATTCTAACAATTCCCGGTCAATACATAAGCGAGCCTTTCCCGTGCGACATCTGCCAGATGATAGATCACATCCACATCCGTCGCGGCTCTGCCGGACATCTTGTACCTCGGGAAAAACCTTGATATGTGAAGCGGGATCTTATCTCCGATCTTCTCTCCGTTTTTACCGGTAAGCCAGCAGATCCATTCTGTCAGTTCTCTCATCTCTTCTTCGCTGTCGTTCATTCCGGGAACGATCAACATAGTCAGTTCCACATGACAAGCTTTGACACTTCTTGCAATAAAGTGCTTTACACTCTCAAGATCACCTCCGAGAGTATCTCTGTAAGTCTTGTCTGACATGGATTTGATGTCGATATTCATCGCATCCGTATAAGGCAGGATCTCTTCCAGAACGGGAAGTTCTGCCGTTCCGTTCGTCACCAGAACATTCTTCATTCCCATACTCTTTACGAGCTTAGCAGTATCCCGAACGAACTCGAATCCGATAAGAGGTTCATTATATGTGTATGCTATACCGATATTCCCGCGATCCTTATACTTAAGGGCGATCTGCGCGAGCTGCTCCGGCAGTATCTCTTCGCCCGGCTCCCGTCCGTCAGAACGGGATATGTCATAGTTCTGACAGAAAGGGCAAAACAGATTACATCCGTAGGATCCTACGGAGAGGATCTTCGAACCCGGAAAGAATCTTGCAAGAGGCTTCTTCTCTATCGGATCCAAAGCTATCGATGTAATGCGTCCATAGTTGCCGGCCTTAATGATCCCGCCCGAACACACTCTGGCACCGCATGCACCGGTCTGTCCTTCATTCAACTTACAATGTCTGAAACAGACTTCACAGACGGCCATCTTATCTGTACCTGATCACTTCGAACCGCTGCAGGCGGTAGTCTTCGTAAGGTGATATTCCGCCTTTGCTCATGGCAATGGCGATCTGCTCGGCAACATCATCGATCCCTTTGAGATCCGGCAGCAGGAGTCCGCGTCTCATTCCGCATGACACTATAACTCCATACCGTTTTACATCGAGCTCATCAGGTCCGTCGATATATTCAGGAGCTCCGAGGATATCGACACTTATCTCCAGCCCGGACAGTTCATCTTCCCTGACCAGATCAAATCTCGGATCCCGTGACACTGCGCTTATCGCATTGCTGATTATCTCTTCTGCTATCGAATCCCGGACCGGACCGATCGTACCGATACAACCTCTGAGCATTCCGTTCTTGTGGACTGATACAAAGGCTCCTGCTCTGTCAGTTAACGCTTCCGGCGGAAGATCTTTCCGGATCTCGTCCGGAATGGCAGGTCTCCTGCCTGTCCTGACATAACTCTCGATAGTAGATCTCGCGAGCCTGACATATGCCGAAGAGGGTGACTGTCTCGTTTTCTCTTTTATATCGAAAACAGCTATTCCGTACCCCACTCCCGTCACATCCTGATGCGACAGGACTTCAGCCTTCACGTCATATCCGTCCAGTGCTCCGCCCATGATAACAAATGATCTGTGTCCGCATTCCGCCGCCTGATCCAAGAGGTCCTCGTCAAATTTGAGCATACTGCCGAAGTCCGCCTCTGAAGCAGCCTTCATTATCTTCCCGTCATATACGGGCCCTGCCGGATCAAAGCCATATGGTCCGCTCTCTTTGAGCTTATGGGACAGATCTCCGCTTGCAACAAATACTGTGCGTCGGCCGAGCTTATCGCTCACTCTCTGTATAAGCTTTCCGAGTTTATAGTGATCGGCTAACGGGAGTCCGGATAAGCCTACTCTGACGATCCTGCCGCCGTCGTAATGCTTCCTGATAAAGTAAAGCGGGACCATTGTTCCGTGATCAAGACTGCTGTCTTTCTCCCCCGATGTTCCGCCCGGGAAATGCTCCTCTGAGATCATCTTCTCGAGTTCGGATACAAATCCGGTATCGTAATGCTCTCTGAACCGGACCTGTGGCGCTCCGAACCTTCCAAAGTCACCTGTTGCCATATCTCCCGGGGATATATGGAAATAATCGCCGTACATTACCGAGTGCGGACTTGATATCACTATAGTATCAGGCTCAAGGTGCGCGATATCCTTTCCAACACGTTCATAGGCTCTTGTGGTCTCGGATATTACAGACTCTCCGCCCCTTCCTACCTCCGGAATGATGAGTGGCGGATGAGGCACCATATATGCGGCAATGATCCCCATAAGCGATCACCTTTTGGCTTCGTACTCTTCAATAACCTTTTCGATGATATCGCAAGCGACTTCGATAGTATTCTTGCATCTGTACTCAGGCTTGAATGACTGCGGCTTGATATCCTTGCAGAGCACGGAACCGTACTGCTTATTGAACTCACGGATGAGCATCATCGTAACAGGCTTGATATCCTTACTCTCATGAGCCTTCTGCTCGACATACTTCATCGACAGCACGCCGACGCCGGCAAGAACCGCTCCGCATGTGTTGCCGCTCTGTATCCCGGCACCGAAGCCGCCGAAGGAGATCATGTCCCGATCGTGAAGTCCAAGGTCATAGTACTCGTTGGCTGCCCTGAGGATCGCCTCAGCACAATTGTAGTTTCCTTCAAAATAATACTTTGAATATAGATCTTTTAACATGAAGATACTCCGTTCCGATCACAGCTGATCACCATAGGACTCAGTTATCTCCTTACATACGCTGAGGAATCTGTTATTGCAGCTTCTCAGGCTGTATGAGAGGTATCGAAGGATCATAACGACCTTTGTAGGGCTGCTGCGGAACAACGGCACGAGATCATCCTGAGTGATGAATTCAACCACTGTATCATCGGCCTCGGATACGGCAGTATTGATCCTGGCATCCTCCGAGATCAAGCCCGCCTCACCAAATAGAGATATCGCAGACAGTTCAGAGGCCTTAAGTTCATCGCGGCTTCTGTAATCGGTATAGAATCCGACGCTGCCGCTGTGAAGGATATACATGCAGTCAGCGGGCTTGCCTTCTCTATAGATGATCATTCCCTTCCTGTAATTCTTCACGTTATTCGAATCATCATAGGTGATACCCGTGAAGTCTCCCTTAAACGGATCATCGGCATTATCCCCGATCTTACTCTTGTTGGACTGATAAACATTAACGTGCTTCTTGATCTTGGAGAAAAGAGACTGCTTCTTACCCGCATCCGCCTCACGAAGCTGCTTCAACAGGTCTTCAGCTTCATTAAGATCTTTTGTAGTGGCGGTGATCCTGTCACTCAAGTACCGCATAAGATCGCTGATCATATCGGGATTCTCTTCAAAGTATTCATTTATATCATCTTCGGGGATCTCAATAACGGTTACCGTCCCCTTGGCAACTACAGTGGCGCTCCTGGGATACGCCTCGATCATTGCCATCTCGCCGAAGTACTCTCCGGGCTCGATAGCAGATAGCTTGATCTGATCATTCTTTCCGTATCCTGCGTAGACCAATGCGCTTCCACCCATCAGCCTGAAAAAGCTCTTACCGATATCACCTTCTTTGATGATAACCTCGCCGCTCTTAAATGTCTTCTCAACGATACTCATACTGTAGTCCCCCTGTGTAGCGTTCTTATAGTCATCCTTCATAGACATTCTCCCCTGTAAGAAACTGTCGATCAGACATAAAGATTATAACACAAAGAGACTGTCTGTCCGCTTACGGGTTATCGGAAATGGCAAGATATAAACTGCTTAACTTCCTCTGTTGACGGGATGGACGGAATGCCGCCCCTCTTCTCTACACATAATGCCGCAAAAGCATTTCCCGTCAAAGCACACTGTATCAGATCTTCCGCGGACACCGCTTCAACAGGCTGATCATATGCCAGGAAGCAGCTTAGGAATCCGCCCCAGAAACAATCCCCCGCTCCGGTCGAATCGACACAGTTCACATTGAACCCTTCTATGATCTGCTTAAAGTCTGATCTTGCAATAAGCACACCTTTCTGTCCAAGCGTGACCGCAATGAGTCGCGGTCCCATAGACAACAGTCTGTCAGCTGCCGCAGTAAGATCCTTACATCCTGTCAGAAGAATACTCTCCTCATCAGAGACTTTCAGCATATCAACAAGGCCTATGACTGAACTCATCTGCTCTATTGCAGCATCCTGATCCGACCATAGTGAAGGCCGATAATTAGGATCATAAGAGATCAAGACTCCGGCACTTCGGGCGATATTCACAGCCTCGAGCGTTGCGCTTCTTGAAGGCTCATCCGTCATAGACAGCGATCCGAAGTGAAAGATCTTACAACCCGAGAGCAGATCCTGATCCAATTCTTCCTTACGGAGCATAGTATCAGCCCCGGGCTTCCTTGCAAAAGAAAAGCTCCTCTCACCGTTCTCATCCAGACCTACAAAGGCAAGTGTCGTAAAACAATCGGGATCCTTTATGACTGCCCGTGTATCTATCCCCTCATCCTTGAGCGTCTTTATAAGGAAACGGCCATGCATATCATCCCCGACCTTCCCTATGAACGCCGTCTTATAACCTGAATGACTCAGAGCCGTGAGCATATTGGCAGGCGCACCTCCGGGATTCTGCTCAAACAGTCTCATACCGTTCGGACTTAGCCCCGCTTCCGTAAGATCGATCAGCAATTCTCCTAACGCAACAACATCGTATCTCATGATCACTTCAATGCTTCCTTCAGAACGGATAGTCTACTGTAACTGATTATATCGTATCCTGTTTATATATTCTCTTACGGTATCCTTAATATGCCCGGGATCATCCTTCATACCCTGATGCACCCATAGACTGATCACATTCCATACCGCACCGATATTAAGTGCTATCAGATAATCCGAATCAAGACCATCGAACAAAGTCGTGAAAGGGTTGTCAGAAGAAAGCTCGTTGTCACGAAGCGTTGGCAGATACTCATTTATACACTGCAGAGCGATATGCATCATGCAATGTTTATCAAGAAGCTTAAGAAATCTTCTGTTCTTATCCGCAAACCGGAAGATAACAGTAAGAACATCTCCCTCCCCTGAATTGATCGTTCTGAAATAGTCTTTCAGAACTTTCCTCGTTATGTATAAGAGCACATCATCCTTGGAAGTGAAATTTCTGTAGAAGGTCTTTCTTACCAGATCAGTCTCAAGTACTATCTGCTTTACCGAGATCTCATTATATGGATATCTCTCCATAAGTTTAAGAAGTGCTCCGGCGAACTCATTTCTTGAGCGTACAGCAGAAGGATGGTCAGTGCTGTTCATGTCTGTCTCCTTTCGAAAGATACACAAAAACACGTATCTGTGTATCTTTGACCGATTTTGTTTACTTTGTTCTTTATCCATAGTACCATCCCAAACGAAATACACAAGTGTGTCACTTTTTCGAGAAGGAGAAAATAATGAGAGACTACATACTGTTATTGCCGTTGATATTCATTTTCCACGATATGGAGGAGATGGCCGGATTCGGCCGGTTCTTCAGGTTGAATCCTTATCTGTTCGACAGATTCCCCAAGGTCATGGATACCTATCGCGGTTTTACCAATGAAGGATTTGTATTAGCCGTATATGAAGAATTCATACCTTTCTTCGGTGTTAGTCTACTGGCATACTATTTCCCTTGCAGTGTCCTCTACGGGCTCTGGTATGGTATCTTCCTGGCGCTGTTCGGTCATTTCTTTATTCACATCGGACACACGATATATATCCGTAAATACATTCCCTGTGCATTAACGAGCATGATTTGCGTCCCGATAAGCGCTTATATCCTGATCAGATGTGCATTACTAACAGATCCTGATATTGCTTTCGTTATCGCAGTTCCTGCCGGGATCATCCTTATGATAGCGAACTTCTTTGTGGCACACGGAGTAATGCATTATGTAAACAGGCGGATCGGTCAGAATGTTTAACAGATTTGTTTCAGTCCGGCTGTTGACCATCGTGAGGTTTCCATGCACATTCGGTAATGTTCATGTCAGTAAAAACTGCATTAAAACATGAGTCTTCGGGACTGCAGGCAGCGATTAGCTTTATCCAATATGTCATCGATCATCTCTTCCTTACCTTTGACATAAGAGTTTCTGTCATCCGGAAATCTGGCACACAGATCTTTTTTAAGAATTTCATATGCTTTTGCATCCTCAGGATGTTCATTCAGATAATCTCTGAAATTAATATAATTATGCCACGCCTGAGAATCCGCTATAACTACATGAATAAAATGAGTAACTACATCATTATCGAGATCACCGCAGCGGTAGAGATGCTGTCCCGGGACATCCTGTCTTCTGTAGACAATTCCGTTCTCTGCCAACTCTTCGTTATGCTTCATAATATCCCGGAAATCTCTTACAGCCACAGCTATATCTATTATCGGCTTAGCACAGATCCATCGGATCGATGTGCTTCCGACATGCCGGACATCGACTATATCATCACCAAGGATATCCTTGAGTTTCTTACAGGTGTTTGCACCTTCAATATCCCAAGCTTCCTGGTGTTCTTCAAGTATAACTTTGTCTTTCTTTAATCCTATGGACATTTCTATTCCTTTAGATGCTTTCAGCAACAAAGCGAATAAGCTCTACACTGCCGTCTCTTTCAGTTGATACTATACGGAATCCGCATTTCTCGGTATAAAACTTAACATTCTCTTTCTTGTCTATCGGTGTTACCAGAGTAAGTCTCACCCAATCTTCATAGTAATCCTTTACGAATCGTATTGCCTGAGTCCCGATCCCTTTGCCCTGATACTCAGGAATCACACACAAACAACCGACCTCATACACTCCATCGCCCAGGTTTATACACGATACACAACCGACAGGTTCATTATCGCACAGTATGATGTGTTTCAGATATTTGCTGATCGATGCTTCCATCATTTCTTTGGTTTGACCATATCCCGGGCACGAACCAAATCTCACATAATCGTCATAAAAAGAAGCATTATAAATACTAACTAACAGCTCTGCGTCTTCTATAACCGCTTGTCTATATTCTATCTTCATGCTCAGTTCTCCGGACATTCGATACCCGTAGCTGCCGGAAGATCGATCCGGAGCAGAGTACAAACTTAAAACAACTCATATGTTTCCTCTGTTATCAGTCCCGCTCCAACATCACGATATATTCAGGTGTACCTTCTTCTAATTGTCTTTTCCCGTTAAACTTAAAACCATGCGCCTCGTAAAAACGAATAGCGTCCTCGTTCTTCTCCAGGGTCCATACAAACTTAACATCAAACTTTTCTTTTGCAAATTCTACCAGCTTAGATCCGATGCCCTCTTTCCAGAAGAAGTAATCTACATATAATTCTACGATCTCTTTTCCATCCGGATGGATCATTCCCTTAACTATACCGTCATCGTATACCCAGACTTTATCGAGGAGTTCCGGATCCTTGAATTCATCGGCTACCTTAACTACCTGCAACTCGTTAAAAGAGTATTCATCGTTATGGAAGATCGACCGGTACTTCATTCTTTTTGTAAACACAAGTATCTCGGCAATCCTGGATATGTCTTTTTGTTCTGCTTTTCTTATCATGTTTCCGTATCCGCCCTATCGTTCTGACGATTTCCTGATCCAATCCGATAACTGAACGTCATTACCGTTAACCAGAATATAGTCTATTACATTCTTTTTCGAAAGCACCTTTTGAATAAGTTCGTCATCCAAGGCTCTCAAAAGCTCGATCAACTCGATCTGTGATCGTTTCCTGATTATACCATCAAAATACCGCCCGACCCTATCGGATCACGCGGTAATGTAAGCAATCTGCCGTACGGAAAACCGTGGGGATCATTCCCCGTCCGGATGAACAGAAAGCGTCTCTTCCAGCGAGATACAGAGAGATACGGTCGTTGCTACCGTAGCCAATATCCATGTCACGCATGCGCTACCGCCTGCAATCTTACCGAGATCCTCCTCAGAGAGCTCCTCTGAAGCATTGTTCATGTCATCGACATCCGATCTCGTGAGTTCATAACCGAATTCCGCTGCAACGGGGATGACTGTCTCATATGCGCTCGAAGCGCCAGCCTCTCTCTTTGCCGTAAGCTTATCAGCGAACTCCCTCGTAAATGCTTCATCAGAACTCAGTCTCCGGTAGAATTCTTTTGCTGTCTTCATATGCAGTCACTTCCTCGTTTTGAAATATGCGGGATCAGAAAACCCCGTTAAGGATATTATAATCCCTTCAAACCTACAATTTCCAATCTGCAGATTAAAAATACTGAGATTGGAAATACCGCCATATCGTCAACAAATATACCGAAACCATATTTGGCTGCAATTCCGATTCTGTGCAGAATCGAACTCCTGTCTTGGTCAGTAATATTCTTGATAATATGTGCTGCCAAATACTATGGCGTAAACACTATTCCTACATCAATCGCTTATAAATATCTAATGTGCTCTCAATCTGGTACTGTAACAGCCATGCCGCATTGTTGTACTCTGGCACTGCTTTTATAGACTTTAGCAAAGCCGGAAAATAGGTCTCAGTTTCTCTGATCATCCGAAATATCCTGTCTCTGCTTAATCCCCATGACATCGTAGTCATGTTATTACAACGATCCAGGCACTTAATAAGCGCGGCCTTGGGGTTAGCCTTAATTGCCTTATAGTATGCTTTCATTACTGTGTCGCGGTTTGCGGGATTAGTTTTCTCATGGGTGAGAAGAATAACAAGCTCTTTTGTCTTTTCATTGACCGGAAGGTCATCAGCATTTTTTTCACAGTCTTCAATTACATCGTGCAGCAGGCATGCGGCAATGATGTCGTCATCGTTTATACTCATTGCTAATGCGTGACAGGCCAGATTCAGCGGATGATATATATAAGGAATATCGGACTTTTTGCGTTTTTGACCATTATGAGCTTCGACAGCGAAATCTAAAGCCTTTAGAGTATTTGTCAGGCCGAGTGCTTTGGCTGAAGTCTTTACATATGTTTTCATATGCTCCCAGTTATAGATTGTGTCCTTAGTTTTGAAAGCTTTTGGCTTATCTTCAACCAATGCAGATAATGAAACATCAAAGAGCTCAGCCAATCGGAGAAGCTTATCTGTATCTGGTTTATACGCGTCACGTTCCCAGGATGATACCGCTTGAAAGGTAACGCCTATCTTATCTGCAACCTGCTCTTGAGTGAGCTTATGCTCTTCGCGAAATGTTTTAATGTTACTTCCGATACTCATGATTGTCTCCTGTTATCGATTCATTATCTGTTTTGCCAGTTTTTCCGGAATCTCTTCGATCTCATCCATTATGCTAAGACTTCCAAAGCCATATGGCGAATTATCATAGGGATCATATCCCATAAGGCGATCCATAATTACGTTCTTACTATCCGGAACCCAAGTTCCATCTGTGTACAGGTAGTATCTGCCACCATCTTTCTTACCCAATCTTCTTTCCTTAATCAAATAGTAAATAACTTCGTCCATGCAATGCACCTCACTTTAATCCAAGTCATAGCCGCAATCATAAAAACCCCACTCAGAATCATAATGAGCAAAGGATGCTTGGGGATCCGTCATGCGTAACTCAGCCAGATCCCTGACCATATTATCGAAAAGCTTACGTTCCTCCTCATTCTGAATAGGTGGAACAAGTTCCGTTTTTGGTCTATTCGCATTTACAAAGTCCACGAAAGTGTTATATCTGCGATCTTCATCTTCCATGTGTAATACCTCCTTCCAGTAATAGGATAGAGGTTCCTACACATAAATTTTAGCGAGAAGAGATAGAAGATACAACAAAATATTCAAGCCTAACTTGAAAAGACCTCTGATTTTCTCAGAGGTCTTAGTCAACCTAATTCTGGATAAAACTGTCTATAACAACAATTCACGAAAATCCTCATAGCATTTTTTGCATATCCAGTATTTGTTGTCCGCTGATGCGTACGCTTCGTGAATACAATCATCAAGAGATGAAATCTTATCATAGCAGAATTCACAGTGATCATGATCCCAGCCAGGCTTATAAGAACACCATGTCTTCAGTTCAAATGCTATTCCCTTGAGATATTTCTCTTGTCCGCTTAATCTCCAATCACTATCATTCATGGCTACTTCCTAACCTTATTAACTGATGATTTATCTTACTAACACCCGTATTATACCATGATAAAAATACCGCCTGACCCATGCAGATCAAGCGGTATCTGTCGATTTTTGTAGAGGTGACCCAATTGGGATGCATGCCCGATTCCGGGGAGAATCAAACTCCTGTTTTCTAATCACAAGCATAAGAAAAAGGCTCTGGGCCCTCCGCTAATTCCAGCAGTGGGTCGAGCCTTATCTTAAGCCTATGATAGCATATTCAATATAATAGATAAACTACAAGTTACGTCCGCCATACTGGATCGTAACTACATATACACGTTTCAGTTCTTCATCGATCCTGTATACAGCAATATAGTTATCAACAATGAGTTGTTTATATCCCTTTCCTGCATATCTTCCGACTAACCGATCCTGATGAGAATCTGGGAATGAATCAAGTGATTCTATAGCATCCCAGATCCTATCTGTAAGCCCTTTAGCTATACCAGGTTCAAGTTTTTCCAGAGCTATGTACGAGTATATTTCTTCCAGATCACGATATGCTCTTGGGAAAAGCATTACTTCATACTTATCCATGATATTTCTCGTCTAATCGCTTCTTTACTGCTTTTGCCGGAATGGGTTCGGCTCCATCTTCAACTTCTTTTTCAGCTTCGAAGATCGCCTGATCTATTCGGTTGGTTTGGGCAAATTTCTCATACAACTCTGCGCTCATGACTACAAGATCACTATAACCGTTCTTAGTTATAAAGATCGGTTCCTGCATCTTATGGGCCAGCTCAGATATCTCGCTCGTGTTTCTTAAGTCTCTTATTGGCATAATAGTAGGCATATAATCCACCTCCGTAGCACAATTGTAGCACAATTATGCTACGCACACAATTATAGAGAATCGATGCTATTATATTTGATGTCACTACAATAATACCGCCCGACCCATTCAGATTGAGCGGTATCTGTTTGTTTTTGTAGAGGTGACCCAATTTGGATGCATGTCCGATTCTGTGCAGAATAGAACTCATGTCTTGGTTGGTTATATTCAAGAGATAACGCTCTATCGTTCATCCCGACAAATCCGAATTTGCCGTTATTTGTTTC
>CAMODL010000021.1:0-34279 GCA_946611435.1 uncultured Clostridia bacterium | reverse complement strand
AGAGTTCTTCCCTTGTCATACCTGAGTTCATGGCACTAAGCCAATTGGCTTTACCATCGGAATCCGATGCTCTGCCGAAGAAACAGTTATACATTAATTCGATATATTGATCGTTGCTGACATTCTTATTCTGGAATTCATTCGAGAAGATAAAGCCGTAGGCACAGCCAACACCCGTATTCTCTCCGTTAGAGAGCTGTTCTGTCCAGGTCTTAAAGCCTGTCGGATCAGGGGTTCTGTCGAGGCAGATATCGTATAATCTTGTCACAAAGTCGGAGATGCCTTGATTGACTGTGATCTGTGAGCGATCGATTACAGGAGCTTTATCTTCGGCAACAGCCGAAGCTGTGATAAAAGAGAAAGTCATTAATAAAGCTACTAAGCTCGTCATCAGCTTACGGAAACGCTTATTCATTTTTGTATCCCCTATTATATAGATTAGCTGTTTTTATTATAGCACCTTAAGACAAGCGACAACAAAACGACAACGGATTCCCTACCAGGCAGTGTCGTTTCCGTGCCGTTTGCTTAAACCCCTATATTCCTTTAGATTATGGTGGCACACATATTGGCACACATTTCTTTTTTCGCAAGAAATTACCACAAATAACAAGCTCCTGAAACCTAACGATTTCAGGAGCTTCATCTGGCGCGCCCGGCAGAGATCGAATCCACAACCTTCTGATCCGTAGTCAGACACTCTATCCAGTTGAGCTACGGGCGCATTTTGCCGTATCGTTTCCGACGGCTCAAATATATTATTACAGCGTGATTTGATTGTCAACCGATAAATCTATATAATTGTCAGGCAAAAACAGCAGGATTCTCAAGGAACTCATGCTTCATTCAGCGAGGTTACTTTATGTCAGTGTATGATCCTTCAGCTCAGCGATTATTCGTTGGAGATACTCTTAATCTGAGAGAGCTCGGCGGTATGCCCCTTAAAGGCGGCAAGACATTCAGGAAGGGTGTCTTTCTTCGTTCCGGATCACCCGTAGATGCCACCGACAAAGGACGTCGTCTCATAAAAGAGTACGGCGTAAATACGGTAATCGACTTAAGATCGTCTGCTGAACTGAAGCGTTTCGGAAATCCGTTTGAGCATGATAAAGATGTTAGCTTTTACAACATTCCTCTGTTTACGGGCGATCCTGACGCACTTGATAAAGATGCCATGATGAACTACTTAAGGACTCATAAACTCGGTCACTACTATATTTCAGTTCTCAAGGATTATAAGGATGAACTCGCTGACGTGTTGAGGATACTAATCAATAACACCGACGGTGTCTGTCTCTTCCACTGCGCACACGGCAAAGACCGCACCGGGATCATTACGGCTATCCTCTATCTGCTTGCCGGGGCAACACGCGAGGATATCGTTCTCAACTACAAGGTCTCTTACGAGTATGCGGCATACCTTCTTGATCCCCTTATCGAGAAGCGCGAAGACGAACTCAAGCATACGCTTCGGTCAGATGCGGAGAATATGGAGATCCTTCTTGACTGGCTTGATAAAGAATATAAGGGCGATATCGTATCTTTTCTTCTCGACACCGGACTAACAGAACACGACATTAACACTCTCCGGGACAGGATCATCGAATAAGATCAGACAACGTCCAATCTGATCTCTGTTATCGTACCGTTCTCGTCACTGTCATAGGTTAGACTTACCTTCGTATCCGAACCTTCATAAGTAAGATCATAGTCGGAATCATCGATAAACGGGTACTTGATAAGTATGTCGTCAGTCGTCGATCCGACTACTAATCCGATACCTACCGAATATGTATCACCGTAAAGCTTCACCTCTACGAGTTGGACGGACCATGTGTTGGCAGCTGTATCTTCCTCGACTATCCTGAACCACAGACACAATCCGGAATAGTACATAAGGTAGAAGTTACCGCGCTCATTTGTAATGCGGGAAGTATACATTGGATTGCCCATAGTCCTCTTTATCGATGTCATCTCCTGTGAGACATCGTTATAGGACATTCCGCATCGGATACGTCTTGCATCGCCTTCATAGACCCACGACAGTGATGCATCGATAACCTGCGGGATCTTGTCGTATATGCGGTATCCGCCATCGGTATCACGTGCAATAGTAAGACTGTGCGTGACGATCTCACCGTCCGGCAACAGATCCGTCTTATCCGGGACAGCTACCTCGTATTCGGCCGGAGACAGTGACAGTATCTCATACTCAAGAAGATCATTTTTACTGTCGCCGACATAATAATCAAAGAGCGCCTGTACCTTCGCATAAACCACAGCATCACTGTATTCCGCAGGGTCATATGCAGGCCTGAGGAGCGTATAGATGCCCTCAAGAGACGCTGCCCTTCTCTCTTCATATCCTTCTTCATCCTCATCGATCTTCCCGTCTTCAAGAAGCTTGAAATAGTGTCCGGCGTAACTATAGATCCCGATCACATCGCTGATCCACTCAGAAGACAGGACAGCATGATCATCCTTGTCATAAGCGAAAAACAGATAGACCGGATTATCGGTCTCTTCGTCGAAGAGCAGTTCCGCACATCCGAGCTTCCCGTATAACTCCGTTCCGGCCTCAGCTCCTCCGATGCTGCTCAAGCAGTCATCGAGCAATACCTCTGTCTCATATTCACCGAGCAGTCTGAACGACTTGATCTCTCCGTTGGGCTCGGATAATTCTCTCAGGATATCGGTATACTCTTTAAGATATGAATAGGAGACATCTCCCCTCTGCTGCTCGGGTATCTGTGCATAAGCGTCAGACAGCTCATCTTCGTCATCTACTGCGGAGATCAGAAGCCTTACGAGTTCTGGAGCACTGATATACTCATCAGCCCTTATCTCTCTTATCCGGTTCTTGATGTTACAGGAGCAGATAGACATCAGCATGATCGTGATCATCATCATACCCGTCACTCTGATAATAATACTTCTCTTACGACCCGCGCACTTCATTGTCCCGGAGCTCCTCTGATTCATTCCTTACGTTGTCTTACCGCTTCGTATATAACTATGCCTGCAGCTACTGCCGCATTAAGACTGTTGACCTGCCCCGTCATGGGGATCGATACGAGAAAATCACATTCTGAGGTTACGGTATTCCTCATACCGTCACCTTCGCTTCCTATAACTATCGCCAGAGCACCCTTATAGTCGGCCTTATCGTAATCGACACTGCCTTCCATGGCAGTTCCGCACACCCAGAATCCGTGGTCATTCTTAAGCTCTCTCAGCGTCTGGGCGATATTGGTAACTCTTGCAACAGGTACATATTCGATCGCTCCCGCCGAAGCCTTGGCAACAGCCGCGTCAAGCCCTACCGAGCGGTGCTTCGGAATGATTATTCCGTCAACTCCGGCAGCATCGGATATCCTAAGTATTGATCCCAGATTATATGCATCCTTCAATTCATCAAGAACGACCAAGAGCGGTGCGTGTCCGGCATCTTCAGCCTTCTTGATAATATCCTCGATGTCAACATATTCGTGACTTGCAACAGCGGCTATGACACCCTGATGATTGTGCGTCTGACTCATGTTATCGAGGACTGTCCTGCTCACTCTGTTAACTACGATCTTACGGTCAAGAGCCTCATTCAGAATAGCAGCCAGAGCCGGTTCGAGCTTCTTTCCGTCTGAAGGCTGAAGGATCCATATCTTATTGATCTCACGTCCGCTCTTGAGTGCCTCGGTTATCGGATTCCTGCCTTCTAATCTGTCAGGCGACATCTCCTCATGGTCATTATGCGAAGGTGCCGATGCGGAGCGTTCGCGAGCCTGAGGGACGTTTCTGTCTCTCCTGCCCTTATGATCTCTGTTCTTACCGTTGTAACCGCTCTTATCCTTCACTGTTACCTCCGACAGGACCTTCCGAAGAATCGATAATCTCGAAGGTCCTGTTAATAATATACTCCAGTCTGTCTCCTCTGTTATCAAGGAAAAGAAAACCGATAAGCGCCTCGAATCCCGTCGCATACATATAGTCGGCCGGAGAAGCGTTCTTAGACCTTGTAGGCGGATTGGAATTCTTGCCCCGCGTAAAGTATGAAGTCTCTTCTTCGTCAAGTTCCGGCATCAACTCTCTGACAGCATGTGCCTGAGCTTCCGCACTGACATATCCTATGGTCTTCTTATGCATCTTCCCTGACTGTGAAGCGCTTCTCGCCGCTACATGACATCTCGCATAGAGCTCATAAACGGAATCACCGATATAAGCCAACACCGACGGCTGTATCTCTCTCGAATCAACGGCGATAAAAGGTATTATCATATCTTCTCGACCTGAGGACCGTTAGGTGTGTCCTTGACAGTATATCCCTTCTCTTTGATGAGATCGCGGATCCTGTCTGCCTCAGCCCAGTCCTTTGCCTTCTTGGCAGCAGCCCTCTGCTCAACAAGCTCCGTGATCTCCGAAGGAACATCGTCTCCCTCATCTGTCAGAACGATCCCCAATACGTCAGTCAGTTCCAGGAGCTTGTCATAAGCTTCGGAGAGAACCTGTTCTGATGCCTCGGACGAAGCCAGTGCAGTATTTGCTGCCTTTACAAGATTGAAGATATCCGTTATGGCATCAGCCGTATTCATATCATCATCCATATGAGCGATGAAATCTTCGCCCGCCTTTACTACAGCGCTTCGGAGTTCCCCGTCGGCTGCGCCGCTGTTGCCCTGAGCGGAGTGCTTCTCCAGTGCAAACTTGAGGTTCGCAGCTGAAGTCGATATGCGCTGAAGTCCCGTCTGAGCAGATCTTAAGAGTTCATCAGAGAAGTTGATGGGCATCCTGTAGTGTCCGCTCAGGATGAAGAACCTTACAACTGGATACGGGAACTTGGCAACGATATCCCTGATAGTAAAGAAGTTACCGAGGGACTTACTCATCTTCTCGTTATCCACATTAACAAAAGCATTATGTACCCAATAGTTACAGAACTTGCACCCGTTAGCAGCTTCGCTCTGGGCGATCTCATTCTCGTGATGAGGGAAGATAAGATCCTGCCCTCCGCAATGGATATCAATGGTATCGCCAAGGAACTTCTTGTTCATAGCCGAACATTCGATATGCCAGCCTGGTCTGCCGTCGCCCCACGGCGACTCCCAGAAGGGCTCGCCTTCCTTCTTGAACTTCCAGAGCGCGAAGTCACCGGGATTACGCTTACCGTCGTAAGAAGCGCCTCTCTCTCCTCCTCCGGGATTCAGTTCATCGAGATTATAGTGAGACAGCTTGCCGTAGTCTTCCTTCTTGGAAACATCATAGTATACGCCGTCTCCGTCGATAACATATGCAAATCCTTTGTCATACAGAGCCTGTATCATGTCGATTATGGCATCGATCGTCTCGGTGGCTCTCGGCTGATATGTCGGACGCTTGCAATTGAGGCCGTCCGCATCGATATAGTATTCGTTGATGAATCTGTCAGCGAGTTCCTTAACAGTGATCCCTTCCTCATTCGCACGATTGATCATCTTGTCGTCGATATCGGTAAAGTTCTGACAGAATTCCACCTCATATCCCCTGTATTCAAGATATCTTCTGAGTGTATCGAAGGTAACGAACGGTCTGGCATTGCCGAGATGGAAATAATTGTAGACCGTAGGGCCGCATGCATACATCTTTACATGGCCTTCTGTGATCGGAACAAAATCCTCTTTGTAGCGGGTAAGCGTATTGAACAGTTTCATTAAATATAACTCCTTCTCAGGTCCCTTTATCAGGGACCCCTAGACATAGAAAGCCTGACATGGATGTCCCTTTTTGACACCCTGTCTCTCCAGGGCGGTACCCTGCAATCGATTTCAACAGTCCATTCTCGAAGGCTTTGCCTACGTCGACTGACCCGGGTTCCATTTAACGTCATGAAGGTTCAACAAAGAGTCCACCCATCTCAGGTCACTTATATTATATATTTTTTCGAGAGATAATACCACAGAAAAGTATTAATAGGGCTCGACATTCTTTACCATACGATTGCCGCATAGAGCGACACAGACGACCCGTCCGGCTCCGCCTTCGTAAAGAGCTTCCGAAGCCTCGTGAAGTGTGTGTCCCGTTGTGGCAACATCATCGATCAAAAGTATCGATAATCCCCCGATATCCCAGTGTTTATCCATATCGAAAGCCCCTCTGACGTTTCCCGCACGCTGTTCTCCGTACTCGAGTTCAGCCTGCCTCTCGGTATGGCGCGTCCTGACAAGGACATCACCCGCCATGGGTATCCCGACCTTGCCGGCGACCGCTTTTCCGATCGACTCAGCCTGATTAAAACCTCTTTCCTTTAGCCTCCTATAGGATAATGGTATAGGTACGATCAGGTCATATGAATCCGGCGTGATATGGTCTTCCTTCATTATCATTCCGAGAAGGCCTCCCGCGAAGACCGCGAGTTCCCGTTGCTTTCCGAACTTGATCTTATGGATCATCGATGCCATCCTTCCGTCGTATTCATATGGCATATAGAGCTTAAGCTCCGGATGAGGATCGCCCTCATAAGGCTCGGACAGACACAGGAACCATCTCCTGTCAGGCACCGAAGGTACAAATGACGAGGCACAACGGCAGCAGATATTGGCACCTGAGGGCACGATATCGGGTATCACTTTGTGTCCGTCAGCAACAGAACCGCAAAGGGTACACTTAGGAGGCAAAAGCGCTGCGAATATATCTCCCGCGAACGACATATCACACCTCGGAATGTCTTTTGTCTACTATCGAGAGGAACCCTGCCAGCGCCGTATGGCGCACCGTCTCCACGGGAGATGAGATCATCTTGTTGAGCCGCCCGGCCGAATCGATTATTACCACCTTGCGCTTGCCCCTGGTAACAGCCGTATACAGGAGCTTCCTGGAAGACAGTCTGTAGTTCATCTTGCCGAGAGCTATGATGACCGTATCGAACTCGCAGCCCTGGGACTTGTGGACCGTAACGGCATATGCGAGATCTATGTCTTCCAGCGCCTCTTTGTTATAGACGACGCGCTTCCCGTCATCGTACAGGATCGTCACGGTCTTATCCGCATTATCGATATCCTCGACTTCGCCGATCTCACCGTTATATACGCCGCTCTGCGTCTCCATAGCCGAGCTGTCATAGTACTCGAGTTTATAGTTGTTATGCATCTGCATGACCTTGTCACCTATACGGAGGACACAGTCTTCCCTGAGCTTGAACTGCAGTTCCTGCCCGCCTGTTACCAGTTCCTGAAGCTCACGGTTAAGCCTTAAGGTTCCGAGCGTGTTTTGCTTGGTCGGGCAAAGGATCGCAGTGTCCTCGACTCCGCCCCCGCAGGCCTCGAACTGTCTTCTGACTTCTTCAGATGCCAGATCGTCATTCGGGCAGCTTATGATGACAAAATCGCCGTCATTGCCCTTGAGAGGCTCCCCTTTGAGGATCCTGTACGCGTTGGACGCTATCGAGCATTCATCCTGTGTACGGAATACATAGCTGAGTTCCACGCGAGGGATAGCCTTGCATGACAACAGGTCTGCAAGTACATTTCCGGGGCCTACTGAAGGTAGCTGATCAGGATCTCCGATAAGTATCAGAGATGCGTCCTTTTTAACGGCAAACAAAAGCGACTTGAACATCATGATATCGACCATTGAAGCCTCATCGACCACGACGACTCTGGCATTCAACGGATTCTCTCTGTTACGGTTACAGTAGACTTCTCCCGTTGATTCATCAGCTGTCATCTCAAGAAGGCGATGGATCGTATATGCTTTTACGCCGGCCGCATCAGACAGCCTCTTTGCCGACCTTCCCGTCGGAGCGCAGAACTCACACTTTATCTCCTTACTCTCGAAATACTTTGCCAGGATCCCCACTATCGTTGTCTTGCCTGTTCCCGGACCGCCCGTGATTATGCTGACCGGTCTGCTCAGGGACATAAGAAGGGCCTCGGTCTGAGCCTTATCAGGTACGATACCGGACGCCTCCGCGATCTTGTCGATCGCCTCCTTTGCCTTATCCTTGTTAACTTCTACAAAAGGCGCAGACAGGAAACTGTCTATCTCACGCTTGATCGATGCTTCGGCCGTGAAGAACGGCTTAAGTGCCATCATCGCGCCTTCGTCATAGACCGAGCATCCCTCACACTTATCTCCCGTAAACCTGAACACGACAGCGTCACCGTTCTTAACGCTGTTCTCGACCGCAAAGTCATATGCCGAATCAAGAAGTGTCTCACTTATCTCAAGTCCCTCAGCCGCGCCCGAACGGATGATGTCATCGCACGATCTTCTGACGATTTCCGGCTCAAAACAACTGCTTCCGCTGTTCGCATGAAGCTGTTCGAGCGTATATCTGACAGCCCCTGCGAGCCTCAGTTCATCAAGAGGATCCACCGATGATCTCACGGCGATCTTCTCGCATGTCCCGAATCCTACGCCCGGTATCCTGAGCAGGACATACGGATTCTTCCCGATCTCTTCCGCGGCCGTAAAGCCGAAGGTATCATATGCTCTCTCTGACTGTTCCTCGGTAAGTCCCAGGAGTCTCAGTTCCATCAGAAGCCTTAAGTGTTTCTCATCGGCATCTATTGCCTGTGAACACAGGAGTGCTCTGCCTACCGACAGGCCTGATATGGCAGAAGCAGCCTTCTTGGGGGTCTCGAGCAATACATCGAGCACCTTTTTCCCGTATTTTTCCGCGAGAGATGTCGAAGTAACCTTGCCTATTCCCTTAAGATTAGATGCAAGAAATGCCGCGATGACTGCCTTGTCTGATTCTTCATCTCTGATCCTCTCTATCGACGTCGCACTGAGCTGAGGCTTACCGCTATAGAGAGTAACCTTGCCCGAGACCTTATATGAAGCGTCGGCAACGATCTCGTCCGTAGTCGTTCCCTTAACGGTAAAGCCTCCTTTACAGGCGAAAATAACAAAGTCGCCGCTGCCATATATCAATTTGACAGCGGTAACTACATTGTTGTCTATGACTGTGTCAAGGTCATCCCTTGACAGCCCTGTAAGCGCCCCGTTGGGATCGACAGCTGGCATCAGATCCCGGCTTTTTCTCTGATCGCCGAAGCCTTATCCGTAACCTCCCAGGGGAACTCGACATCCGTACGGCCGAAATGACCGTATGCGGCGGTCTTGGCATAGATAGGCCTTCTCAGATCCAGATCCTTGATGATCGCGGCAGGCCTCAGATCGAACATATCCTTTACGATATCTGCGATCTTCTCATCGGATATCTTACCCGTACCGAATGTATCGACCATGATGGAGACAGGGTGTGCAACACCGATAGCATAAGCAAGCTGTACTTCACACTCGGCCGCTACACCTGATGCAACGATATTCTTGGCAATATATCTGGCAGCATATGCTGCAGATCTGTCAACCTTTGTCGGATCCTTACCGGAGAAAGCACCGCCGCCGTGGCGTCCGAATCCGCCGTATGTATCAACGATGATCTTACGGCCTGTAAGTCCTGAGTCACCCTGAGGGCCGCCGATAACAAATCTGCCCGTAGGATTGATGAAGATCTTTGTCTTATCGTCAATAAGCTCCTTGGGGATAACATAGCCTATGACTTCCTCTTTGATAAACTTCTCAAGTGCGTCATGAGAGATGTCCGCAACGTGCTGTGTGGAGATTACGACCGTCTCGACTCTTACGGCCTTGTCATCGTGGTATTCGACCGTTACCTGGCTCTTGCCGTCGGGACGCAGGAAAGGAGCAGCACCGGACTTCCTTACCTCTGTAAGTCTTAATGCGAGCTTGTGAGCCAGAGATATCGGCAGAGGCATAAGCTCTTCCGTATCATCATTGGCATAACCGAACATCATGCCCTGGTCACCGGCACCGGTGTCAAGATCGCTCTTATCTCCCTGCCTTGCTTCGAGCGCCTTATTAACACCCATCGCGATATCGGGAGACTGTTCATCGATAGAAGTCATTACGGCACACGTGTTGTAGTCAAATCCGGCATCGCTTCCGTCATAACCGATCTCCTTAAGTCTCGATCTTACGATGGCAGGGATATCAACATAAGCAGATGTCGTGATCTCGCCCATTACCATTACCATACCTGTGGTAGCGCAAGTCTCGCATGCAACTCTTGCCGAAGGATCCTGCTCCAGTATTGCATCGAGGACGCTGTCTGATATCTGGTCACATACCTTATCAGGATGTCCCTCTGTTACCGATTCTGATGTAAATAACCATTTTCCCTGTCTGCTTCTCATAGTCTTGTCCTTTCTATAAATAAAAAATCCTTCCGTGAGGAAGGCACATTGATCTTATATGGCATTCCTCTCATCTTTCAGGTTTCCCTGACGGAATTGGCACCGCTGCTCTCCGCGGTTGCCGGGCTTCACAGGGCCGTATCCCTCCACCTCTCTTGATAAGCAGTGAACTTATTTTTAACCAGATGATTGTATCATTGCCGGATCTCATAATCAATGCTTTTCGAGCAATTGTTATGAATTGTCGGGTTTTGTCGTGAATTGTTATGAATTGTGAGCCAATTATCTCTTGCATCCGAATACAATACGCGGTAACAAAACCGATTCTCATATCGAAAGGAGTCATATCATGGCATTCACGATAAGTGTACACGAACAGGATACATATATGTATCAGCTCATTTCAGACAGGTTACGCTCCGGGTTCCCGGATGCTTATATCTGTCGTGATACTGACTTGCCCGAAGACAATAGCATCAGTAAATATACGATAGATCTTTATGATAACTCGCGCCTCGGAAAGCGCAGGATAGCGGCGGGGAATGATATCAGCGGTCTCTATTCCAATCCCGTACCCATATACACATTCAAGGACGGAACATGGATCGCGGATATGAGATCGGTCGAAGATGCGATCCGGAGGATAAGGAACGATCCGGAGATGAAGGACCCGTCTTACATAACACATACCGGCCCCGGAGAACACAAATACGGGAAGCTCGCGGTGGTCCTGCCATTTACCTACGCCGACGAGCGCGAGGAATATATAAAGACGGCTTTCGACGGGATGAGAGATGCTGATTCGATGTGTATCCGCATAGACCTTATGAGTGGAGCCAGAATGCCTTCATCGTTCAGGACAGACCTTACGGACGGATCTCTTACGACCCTGCTCAAACACGTAAGGTCACCGTCATTCTTACCGAGGGACATACTCGACTATCTGAATCCTGACAGTATGGGATATCTGACACCGGGAATGCCCGATCTCAATGATGACGTTTACGACTTGGGGACCGATGCAGCCGTATGTCTGCTCTGGAAGCTCAAGGCTCTGATATGTGACACAGAAGGAGCATTCAACGCGCTTGCAGTGATCGAAGGATACAGACTCGACGATCTTAAGAAGCTGATAGAACCTGCAGATGAACTGCATGTCCTGCTCCCTGCCGACAAATGTAATACGGAAGGGTTTGATGAGTTCATAAGGACCTTAAAAAAGTGTCTGACAAGCGAAGCAGACCTGATCGTTCATCACACCGAACCTGTTATGAAGAGGATTACAAAGTGAAAGACATATACGATCTTGAAGACATCAAGGAGAAGATGACATATTACGTACTCAACTCGCTGAGAAATGAGATAGATCCGTCTGAAGACCGTCTCAAGGATATCATCGCCGATGTTGTCAGTGAAGAGACAACTTCACTCGGTATGGATCTTAACGAGAAACGGAAACTGGCATCAGCGGTCTTTAACAGCCTGAGAAGGCTCGATGTTATCGAGCCGCTTATGCAGGACCCGTCAGTTACGGAGATCATGGTGAACGGACCGGATAAGATCTTCTACGAGCGCGGAGGCAAACTGTACCGGTCCGATATACGATTTAAGGATGCTCACACGCTCCAGACGGTAATATCATGCTTCTTCGCCAATCAGAACAGGCCGCTCAACGAAGCCAATCCCATATCGGATCTGAGGCTTCCCGACGGCTCAAGAGCAAATGCAGTCCTCCCTCCTATCGCCCCTGACGGACCTATCGTCACGATTCGTAAGTTTACGGGCATTTCACACGACATCGTGTCTTTGATCCGTCAGGGGTTTATCAGCGAGGAAGCAGCCCGCTTCATCTGTGAATGTGTCAGGAACCGTAAGACCATCTTCCTGTGCGGAGGCACCGGGAGCGGCAAGACAACATTTCTCAATACGATCTCGGCCTTTATTCCCAAGGACGAGCGAGTAGTAACGATAGAGGATTCGGCAGAACTCAATCTCAAGGAGATAGACAATCTCGTAAGAATGGAAGCGAGACTTCCGGGGCCTGACGGGAGCGGAGAAGTAAATATCGGAGATATGATACGCGCCGCACTGAGGATGAGGCCTGACAGGATAATAGTCGGAGAAGTAAGAGGAAGCGAGAGCGCCGACATGATGCACGCGCTCAATACGGGACACCCGGGAAGCATGTGCACCGGACACGCCAATTCGTGTATAGAGATGCTCGAGCGGCTTACGGGAATGATAATGGCAGGATCGTCGCTGCCCTTTGAAGCGATCGTGACACAACTCGCGATGGGTATAGATATCATCCTTCACATCACAAGAGATCGTGAAGGAAGACGGTATGTAGATGAGATATCCGAGGTCCTGCCTGCAAGAGACGGAGAGTTCAGGCTAAGGAAGCTCTTCGGATGTAACGGAGGGAACGAACTTGAAAGACTATGTGACGAAGATACGATCAGACAAGCATGCATCTACAGCGTCTGATCAGGCGGGATCCGGCACGATGTCACAATTCCGGATCAATATGCTTTGGTTGTATCCGCTGCTGTGCGGGATATTATATCTGCTCTCGGGAATGTTCATTGATCCGCAGATCCCGAGGCTTATTATTTCAGCTGTTCTGGGTTACTTTCCCTGGCGTGAAGCAGTGAACAAGATATACGCCGGAGAACGTAAGCACCTCAGGACACAGCTGTTGGTATTGCTCCAGGTATTATGTACCAGTGTCAGCAGCGGATACTCCATAGAGAGATCACTTATGCTTGTAAGGCCTGTCATCGAGCACACTTTCGGACATAAATGCATGCTGATAAAGCCGCTGGTCACGCTCGAGAATGACCTTAAGATGCATATGAGCCTCGAAGAAGCACTGATAAGGTTCTCGGATTCGATAGACTTTCCTGAGATCTCACCGGTGTTTCACAGTCTGGCAATATCCGGAAGGATCGGAAACAACAGCCTTGCTATTCTTAGGAGCAGCTGTCAGATGCTGTCCGAGCTTAATGCGGTTCAGAACGAGATCAATGCACAGAATGCAGGCAAGAATGCCGAAGCCGGGATCCTATGTCTTATGCCTTTTGCAATGACGGCGGCTCTCGACAGGACCGGCAAAGGATATCTGGAGGCTTGCCGGAACACACAGACAGGCTCGATGATACTGGCGATCGCATTCGGGATCTGTATCCTTGCGGCAGCATTGCTGTTCAGGTACATGTCACATACAGAATCGACAGGAATAAGGACATATCATCCGGACCGGAAAAGTAAACGCACCGTCGCCGGTGACAATAAGCTTACGAAGCTGGCCAAAAGATACCTGCCTTCAGGTTTCCTGTCATCACGGCACGAGCTTTTTAATGAACTGTCCATCGATCCCGATTCGGCCTACGAAGCATATCTGCGAAAACAGATAACGACTGTTCCGCTATCTTTTGCAGCAGCCCTGGCAGTACTCCTGGCCACACATAATCCGGTAGTCCCGGCATTCATATTTGCCATACTGATAGGCATGCTTAACCTGCACGACGTAAGAATGACTGCACAGCTTAAACGAGAAGAACTGATGCAGGATATCCCGCTCTTCTTCTGTCTGGTATCAACGCTTTTGGAGGCCGGAATACAGCTCCCGAAGGCTATAGAGATATGCTCGAAGGCTTTCCGTAAGAATCCCAGTCTGTCCGGAGAGATCAACGGACTTCGGGCAATGATGATAAGCGGCATCTCAGCTTCCGACGCGGTCGAGAAGATGTCTCTTCGGGTACAGATCCCGGAGGCACAATCAGCGCTTCTTCTGATGGCAAGATACGGAAGGCTCGGCACGCCTGAAGTGCTGAATCTCCTGTCTCTTCAGTCAGGCGCCTGCTGGAACCTGTGCCGCAACGCCGCACGGAAGAAGCAGGAACGTGAAGCATTAAGCCTCTTGCTCCCTATGACGCTTGACTTTATCTGCGTTCTGCTTGTGGCAACAGCACCGGCTATTATTTCGCTCGGCATATAACATAAAGGAGGTAACAAATGATCAGCAAGAACGGAAACAAAAAAGGTATGGGTACGGTTGAAGTAGTCATCATCATAGCCGTACTCGTCGCACTGGCTCTCGTATTCAGGGAGAGCCTTATGGCATTCGGCGGAAGAGTAATGGAATTCTGCTTTGACGACAGTAAGATAGCTAACGCATTCAAGTAATCGATCAACGAGGTAGATATGCATATAAGAAAAGGTCCTTACGGCCACTACGCGATCGAGAGAGCCGATATAACATCAGGAATATATAAGTATGCCGAGCAAATGATAAATTCCGACTTTATGAAGGGATTGCTCTCGGTCTATACCGATGAGCGCAGCGGCACTCTCGAGATGGCTTTTGATTTCTCGGGTATGATGTCCATAGACGAATTCATCTCCTTATCCGATCACAAAAAACACCCGGGAAGACATCTGCTCAAAAGACGCGATTCCGTAAGGGCCTTTTTGACTATGCTGTCAGATATGACAGATGTGCTCCTGTTCCCCTGTTCCGTCTGCAGAGACACCGCCTTCATCTTTACCGATCCGCAAGGGGAAACTATACGATTCTGTTCTTTCCCGCTTCAATATGAACCGGAGGATATGTCGCTGTCAGCGATCGGAGAAGACGGGATCGAAGAATTGCTCGTTCATCCCTTCTTCGCGGAAGTGTTGACCCGGGACGAGATACAACAGATCATTTACTGCGTATCATCGGGAAACAACAGGATGCTACGGGAGTTCTGCGACAGTATGGAGAACGGGAATTGGAAAAGGACTCTCCGGCATAAGACCGGATCTTCAGAGATATCATTACCGAGTTCAGAGACTGTATTCGGTCTGATGTGCGCATCTGCCTCCCTATATGCTTCTGTTCTTGATCTCATTCCGGTATCCGTACTTTTCTTTATGGCTGCAGTAACGTTTATCTATATGTCAGTCAGGGGAAGCAGGCTGACGCTCCCCCGTTCTGCATCTAATAAAGGAACGCAGCCCGGCAGGATCAGGACTCAGGAAGAGATCAACCTGGCGAAGGGACGGCGCGAAGCGCTTTTCGATTATGAACGGGATGACAACGGTCACGTTAAAGCATCGACCGGATCACCTCTGATACTGAGAGGTCGAAGCCCTGACAGTAATGAGATCAAGTATGCAATGTATTCTGAGAGGATCATCATCGGCTCCGACAGATTCCTGTCAGATCTGTTCATAGACACGGAAGATGTAGCGGCAATACACGCCGAGATATCCAAGCAGGACGGGACATACTATGTAAGGCCCTTATCCGCGAGCAGACACACATATCTCGAGGACCGGCGTCTGGATGTTGAACATGATTATGAATTGAAAAGCGGCCAGAAGCTTACGCTCGGCGAGACAGAGCTGGAACTCAAGGTCGGATTCGGAGCATGATACTTCAGATGCCGTACTTAGCCTTACACTTCTGAAGTCTGGCCTTCTGGGCATCTGTTCCGTAGACTTCTATAGTATGGACACGGGCACGGGCTCTGCTCAGGGACTTGACACTGTCCTCGACGTAACCTGCCGTCCTGGCGCCTTCGTCGGCGACTATGCCTCTGCCGCCTGTCTCGCGGTCACGCTTAAGATTATCCCGCGATTCGACTAGAGCTTCTACAACGCGCTGTACATCAAGATCTTCAGGCCACTCGGCGGAGTCGCAGACTACCAGCACCATCTTCGGGTTTACTTCGACATATCCCTCAGATACCACAAAATGGCGCAACTCGGAATCGATCCTGATATGGGCGATCCCGGGCGACAGAGCGAAGACAAGCGGAGAGTGACCGGCCATGATGCCGATCTCACCGTCCAAAGAAGGCAAAGTGATCGACGATACATAGTCCTCATAGAAACAGTGTACCGGTGTAACGACCGTGAGCTTGACCTTGTTGGATCCTGCCATCAGTACTCTCCTTTACTTAGAAGCCTTGTAGGATTCAAGAACATCGTCAAGATTACCCTTCATGAAGAAGTGCTGTTCCGGGATATGATCGAGGGAACCCGATATGATCTCGCCGAAGGCCTTGACCGTATCATCGACCGATACGTAACGGGGAGCAAAACCCGTTGAATCCGCAGTAACGAAGAACGGCTGCGACAGGTATCTCTGAACCTTACGTGCTCTTGATACCGTAAGTCTGTCATTCTCCGACAGCTCCTCCATTCCGAGGATGGCGATGATGTCCTGAAGCTCCTTATATCTCTGAAGCGTTTCCTGGACCATTCTGGCAACATGATAGTGTTCCTTGCCTACGACATCTTCGGTGAGGATCCTCGATGATGATTCAAGCGGATCTACAGCCGGATAGATACCGAGCTCAACAACCGCTCGCGACAGTACGATATTCGCATCAAGGTGAGCAAATGTGGTAGCCGGCGCGGGATCGGTGATGTCATCAGCAGGGACATAGACAGCCTGTATGGAAGTTATGGAACCGTTACGGGTAGATGTGATCCTCTCCTGAAGTTCACCTACCTCATTACTGAGCGTAGGCTGATAACCTACGGCAGAAGGGATCCTTCCGAGCAGAGCCGATACTTCGGAACCTGCCTGAACAAATCTGTAGATATTATCTATGAACAGGAGAACATCCTTATTCTTCTTGTCTCTCAGATACTCCGCCATCGTAAGTCCGGTAAGCGGTACTCTCATACGTGCACCGGAAGTCTCATTCATCTGACCGAAGACCATTATCGTCTTGTCGAGGACTCCCGATTCCTTCATCTCGCCCCACAGATCGTTACCCTCACGGCTTCTCTCACCTACACCGGTAAAAACAGAATAACCGCCGTGCTCGGAAGCGATATTACGGATCAGCTCAAGGATAAGGACCGTCTTACCTACACCGGCACCTCCGAACAGACCGATCTTACCCCCCCGGCTGAACGGAACGAGCAGGTCTATGACCTTGATTCCCGTCTCGAGCATCGTTGCAGTGGGGAACTGGTCAACATAAGAAGGTGCAGGTCTGTGTATGGACCACTTATCCTCGCCTTCAACCTTACCGAGTCCGTCGATCGGACGACCAAGAGCATCAAAAAGCCTGCCGGTAATATTCTCACCTACCGGAACCTTGACAGGAGATCCGTCACACTCGGCCTTAAGACCTCTCATGAGTCCTTCGGTGGCATTGAAGGAAACACATCTTACTATACCGTTACCCCTCTGCTGGAGCACCTCGGCAAATACATCGTCATCCCCGTGCTCGCCGTTCTTATCCTTGATTATCCTGACCGCATCATTGATGTGCGGTACTTCGCCCTTAAGGAATTCACAGTCTATAACAGGTCCTATTATCTGAACTACTTTACCGATCGCCATTTTACACCTCTTCTACAGATTATCTGCCTGCTGAGCACCGTTAATGATCTCGGTCAGCTCATTTGTTATCTTGGCCTGACGCGCGCGATTGTTCATCAGCATCAGCTTCTTCATCATATCTTCGGCATTACTCGTGGCATTATCCATCGCCGTGAGTCTTGCCGTCTGTTCACTTGCATATGCTTCCACCATGGCACCGTATATCATCGCATTGAGATAAGTATCCACGAGATAATTGAATACAGAGCCCGGATTAGGCCAGTATTCGATCGCATCCTCGCCCTGAACTGCCATTCCCGGGTGATCGAGAGACTCGGGAAGGATAGCGGCCAATGACTTATCATCGACCGGCAATAGCCTTAAAGCAACGGGTACCATCTTCGCGGCCTTCTCCATCTTCGTGTAGATAAGATATACAAGATCGAATTCATTATTCAGGAACTTGCTCCTGATGATGGAACCTACATTACGGGCCTGATAGAAGTTTGGTTCGGAGATAGGGAAAGAGAACTCGTCATCAACGTTCATACCGTTACGGGCAAGCTTCTCTCTGGCAAGTTTACCGAAGACATAAAGTTTGTAATCGGTCGTGATACCCTTACGTGTATTCTCGAGGATCTTACGGTTGACATGTTCCTCGGTTATCTTGACCATGTTGTTATTATATGCGCCTGCCAGCCCCTGGTCTCCGCTTAATACGAAGTATCCGATCTTCCATGTATCGCCTGCACTCTTCTGCTCGATATCAAAAAAGGGATTGTCCAGATTGCCGCTCCTGCTCCTAAGCTCTCTCATACTCTCAAGGCAGAGCGAGAAGAACGGATACATGGCATCATGCATCGCAATAGAACGTCTCTTCTTGGCGGCGCTTACGAGCTGCATGGCATTAGTCATCTGACTTATGTCATTTACGCTCTTTATCCTTTTCTTGATGGCGTTAAGATTCTCCATATCAAGCCTTCATCAGATATCGGTATTGTATTCGCTGTGTTCGGCAACATATGTGAGACGGTAATCCTCACAGGCCTTGTCCAGTTCTTCGGCATCACTGTCTTCGAACTTTCCTGTCGATGCAATGCGTTCCATAAGCTCAGGATGAGTAATATGGACATTGTCCAGAAGACCTGCACAAAACTCCCTGATATCTTCCTTAGCCAGGAAATTGAGCTTGTCCTTAGTTGCCGTATAAAGGACAACGACCTGTTCTTCCATGGACAGCGGGGAATTGGGCTCCTGCTTCAGCACCTCGTTCAGGACGATACCACGCTTCAACTGAAGCTGTGTATTCTCATCAAGATCAGATCCGAACTGGGCAAAAGAAGCCATCTCACGTGCCTGAGCAAGTGAGATCCTAAGCGGGCCTCCGACCTTCTTGGTCGCCTTTGTCTGTGCTGCACCGCCTACACGGGATACCGACAGACCTACATTTATGGCAGGTCTCTGACCCGAGAAGAACAACTCGGGGGCAAGATAGATCTGACCATCCGTAATGGAGATGACGTTCGTCGGGATATATGCCGAGATATCATCTCCGAGTGTCTCGATTATCGGCAAAGCAGTGATAGAGCCGCCTCCGAGTTCATCATTGAGCTTGGCAGCTCTCTCGAGCAGTCTCGAATGCAGATAGAAGACATCACCCGGATATGCTTCACGTCCCGGAGGTCTTCTCAGGAGCAGTGAGATCGCTCTATATGCCTGAGCATGCTTGCTCAGGTCGTCGTATACGATAAGAACATCCTTATGGTCGTCATACATGTATTTCTCTGCGATAGCACATCCCGAGAACGGAGCGATATACTGCAGGGATGCGGAATCGGTCGCACTCGCAGCTACTATGACCGTATAGTCAAGTGCGCCGTTCTTCTCGAGGAGATTGACAGTATTGACGATCGTACTCATCTTCTGACCGATGGCAACATAAACGCATATCGTATCCTTGCCACGCTGATTGATAATGGTATCTATGGCGATCGTAGTCTTACCGGTCTGCCTGTCACCGATGATCAGTTCTCTCTGCCCTCTTCCGATAGGTGTCAGGGCATCGATTGCCGTAATACCTGTGTGTATCGGTTTATTTACGGGACTTCTCTGAACAATAGTGGGGGCCGGTGATTCGATCGGACGTGTATCGTGATACCTTATGATACCCTTGCCGTCTATAGGATGACCGAGCGGATCGACGACTCTTCCCAAGAGTCCGTTACCGACAGGTACCGATACCGTGGACGACGTTCTCTTACATACCATGCCTTCAACGACCGTATCAGGATCGGTAAGCAATACAACACCGACGCTGTCTCTCTCGAGATTGAGCGCGATACCGTATGCGCCGCTCGTGAACTCCACCAGCTCCGACAGAACGCAGTTCTCAAGGCCCGAGCAATAAGCAACGCCGTCGCTGACGCTTCTTACGATACCGACTTCCTCGACCGTGTTACCGGAACCGAAGGCAGCCTGTGCCCTCTGCATTATCTCTTCATCGTCCATGTTGGCCAGTTCGGCGCTGTCGATACTGGCCGCAGGTGTCTCTGGGAAGCTCTCGATGGATCTTCGAAGCTCCGACCCGAGCTTATCTTTATCGAAAACATACTCGCCTTCGCTGTCAGTCTGACTATCCGCGTCTCTGTTCTTCTTCAGGAAGTTTCCCATCCTGTCGAGCTGCCCCTTGACGCTGTAATCATAACGGATGCCCATCGTATAGATAACAAATCCGCCGATCAGTGATCCGTCTGTCTCCATTACGAGCTCATAGTTGGTAATATTCCGGCTCTCGGCAAATTTGGCCGCTATCAAACGGACACTGTCATCCGAGATATCGCCCGCGGACACGACGCGAAGAACAATGGAATCGCTAACCTTAGCCAAGTTTATTCACCTCGTCCTTGATAACTGCCTCAGCCTGTTCATCTGCTATAGCCTTGAGCTTATCGGTAGAAAGAGCATCACCGATGATCTTGCCGGCGATAACAACAGCCAGATCAGACAGTTCATCCTTCATATCTTCCAGAGCGGCCTTCTTCATCCTCTTGGAGTCTTCCTCTGCCCTCTTGATGATCTCGGAAGCCTCGGCCTTCGCAGAAGCGATTATTATCTCAGCCTGTTTATCGGCATTCTCTTTGGAAGCATCGACTATTCCCGCTGCCTCAAGTCTCGCATCGTCGATCGCCTTACGGCTCTCTTCTTCATTCACCTTAGCTGCAGCCTTGCTCTTCTCCGCCTCATCTATCTGACTGTTGATCTGTTCTTCACGCTTATGCATGACCTTCATGATGGGCTTGAAGACAAACGTCTTAAGAACGATAAACGCCGCCAGAAGGTTAATTAGCGTAAACAGAGCCGTGACAGCATAGCCGCCGAACTGGTCCGCAGAGAACAGACCGGACTCGGAATCCGCTTCGAGAACTGCCCTGAACGCATTGTAAAAATAGGGTGTCATATATACAACTCCTTAGTGTTCTCTCTTGTTGCTCAGTTGACTGTAAAGATAAGCAGAAGTGCAACAACGAGAGAGTAGATACATACAGACTCGATAAAAACGATAGCCGTCAGGAGCAGTGCCTGCAGCTTACCGAAGATCTCAGGCTGTCTGGCACCGGCATCAAGAGCCTTACCGGCCGCATTACCCATAGCCAGGGATGAACCGAGCGCACCGAGACCGATGGCAATACCGGCTCCGAGCACGGCAGTCGTGCGGGGCTCGATGGAAAGCATAACAGGCATTAATTCATTTAAGTAGTTCATGATCTACCTCCTCATACTGTATTAGCGTCTCAGGCTGCAACTGCAGCCGCATCGCTGTCTTTTTTCTTATCCTTCTTCTTACGTTGGAACTCCTCGGGATGCTCCCAATACTCATGGCCGACTTCTACGGCTTCACCGATGTAAGACATCGTGAGATAAGAGAAGACGACAGCCTGAAGTATTCCGTCGGCTATATCGAACCACAGACCGAACAGACCGGGAACAACAAACGGTATAACGATATAAAGGAATTCCATAAAAACAAATGCACCGAATACATTACCGAAAAGTCGGAGTGCAAGTGATACCGGCTTTATCAGATAATCCAGAACCTTAAACGGCAACAGATACGGCAATGGCGAAGTAAGCGAAGCCCAGAAGCCCTTTACTCCGACAAAGCGTATGGATGCATATATAACATATATGATGGCAAACAAAGCCATCGCTACGGGGAATGCAATATTCTTAGCAGGCGGAGCCACCTTGAAGGCGGATATCACGTTACATGACATGATCATGATACCCATTGTGCCGATCATCGGCATAACATGCTCCGCCTCTTTACGTGTCATGCCGAAGCTCATCCCGACCGAGATAATAAGGCCCACAAGAGCTTCAAGAACATTCTGCTTGCCGTCGGGTCTTATCGTGGCTTTACGGGCCATCAGACCGAAGATAACGGCAGCAATGAATACGGCTATCCATGTTACGATAATGGCATCCGTAAGCATGAGCTTGACGCTTCCGAGTCTGAAGCTCTGCTTCCACTGCATTATTCCTTCATTAATGTCTTCGCCTATGTTTCCGACCTTGATCTCATCAACGAAAGAGTCACAAAATGACCTTCCGAATTCAGAGAACCATGATGAGACGGATAAGAGCAACACTTTCACCACTTCCTATCGATCAGTTAGTTCCAAAGAGTCTGTCTCCCGCATCACCGAGACCCGGCACGATGTAGGAGTGATCATTGAGCTTCTCGTCCTTAGCAGCACAGAAGATCTTTACGTCAGGATGATCCTTTGTCAGTCTGGCGATACCTTCGGGTGCAGCGATAAGGCACATAAACTTGATATTCTTTATTCCTCTCTGCTTAAGGAATCCGATAGCTGCAGAAGCCGAACCGCCCGTAGCGAGCATGGGATCGAGAACGATAACGTCTCTGTCTGCGACATCCTCGGGCATCTTGCAATAATACTCGACAGGCTCGACGGTAACAGGATCTCTGTATAGACCTATATGTCCTACCCTTACATTCGGGATGAGCTGCGTCATGCCGTCGACCATACCGAGACCTGCGCGAAGGATAGGCACGATAGCGAGCTTCTTGCCTGCGAGCATCTTTGTGTGTGCAACAGCTACGGGAGTCTCGATCTCAACGTCCCTAAGAGGCAGATCCCTCGTAACTTCATAAGCCATCAGCATGGCGATCTCGGATACGAGCTCACGGAACTCCTTGGTAGTCGTATTCTTATCTCGCAGAAGCGATACCTTGTGCTGAATAAGCGGATGATCGAAAATAAAAACATTCTGGTCCATGGTCGTTCTCCTTTATTTGAATAATCTTTCTTCCAGCTGCTTGATATCATTGACTCTGACGGCATGTCTCTCGCCCGCGAAGGGTTCGCTCAGGAAATCATCGACCATCGCGAATGCAAGCGCACGACCCACGACTCTTGCACCAAAGGCAAGAACGTTGGCATCATTATGCTGTCTGCTCATGCGCGCCATATACTCATTGGTGCAGAGACCGCACCTTATGCCCTTATATTTGTTAACTACGATCGAGATACCGATTCCGGTTCCGCAGATAGCGATGCCTCTGTCGGCCTTACCGGACAAAACATCCTCTGCGACCTTCTGTCCTGCCTCGACATAATTAAAGGGAACATCTGCGCTCTCGGCACCTCCGTCGATCACTTCGTGTCCCAGTTCCTTAAGATGTGCGATGACCTGCTGTCTAAGGTCATATCCCGCATGATCAGATGCTATCGTGATCTTCACTTTACGTCTCTCCTTATATGCTTAAATGTTTTACGCTTAGTTGCATAATCATCGACAATGTCACCATGACCGATGAGCTTATACTTATATGACACCATACCTTCAAGCCCTACAGGGCCTCTGGCGTGTATCTTCGATGTGGATATTCCGACCTCAGCACCGAATCCGTATCTGAATCCGTCCGCGAATCTCGTAGAACAGTTAACGAGAACACTGCCGGAATCAACGGCTGACATAAACAGATCCGCCGTCTGCTCATTCTCCGTAATGATCGCATCAGTATGTCCGGACCCGTAGCGGTTGATGTGATCGATAGCCTCGTTGACGTCCTCAACGATCTTAACGGATGCTTTGTAATCCAGATACTCATGATGCCACTCGGAGACCTCGGGTATTCCGAGAAGCTTACTGACTTCTTCACTGCCGTAAAGCTCAACGCCGGCATCCTTAAGTGCAGCGACAAGTCTGTCGAGTACGGCGGGAACGGCTGCCCTGTCGATCAGGAATGTCTCTGTAGCATTACATACGGATACATACTGAGTCTTGGCATCGACCGCAACCTTTACTGCGATATCAGGATCGCAGTCACGATCGATATATGTATGGCATACACCGTCAGCATGTCCGAGGACAGCAATAGATGTGTTACTCATAATATACTTAACAAAATCATTGGATCCTCTCGGGATAATGAGATCGATATACTCATTAAGCGAGAGCATATTGGCAACGTCTTCCCTTGACGTCAGAAGATGAAGCCATCCTTCAGGGAGACCCGCCTCGATACCTGCAGAACTGATGATCTCGGCAAGTATCTTATTTGTATTATTAGCTTCTCTTCCGCCCTTAAGAAAGACAGCATTTCCGCTCTTAAGGCAAAGTGTCGCGATCTGGACGAGTGCATCAGGTCTTGACTCAAAGATAACTCCGACAACACCGATCGGGCACGTAACTCTGTAAAGCTCGAGACCGTCATCAAGAGTAGTATGAAGGCTCATCTTACCGACCGGCTCTTCAAGATCGATAAGACTCCTGATACCGTCACAGACATCAGACAGCTTCGCCTCACGGAACTTAAGACGCTTAAGAAGCGGAGTCTCGAGATTCACAGCTTCAGCTTCAGCAATATCTTTATCGTTAGCCTCAAAGATAGCATCGGAATTATCCATAAGTCGCTTAGCAATATTAGCAAGAGCGGCATTCTTGGTATCAGTATCGATTATGGCTAATCGCCTTGAAGCCTTCTTGGCTTCTGAAGCCTGTATTGAAAGATCAGACATAGAATACCCCTTTTCTTTTTCTTTTAAGATTATACCAATACTTCATGATTATTAAACCTTTTCTGTCATATTTCCGTAATAAATCTCGAAAAGAAGTTTTGAACACAAATAATCAAACAGTTTTGATTAAATAAATGAAAGCACTATTTATGAAGCGGTTTTCGAGTGAAAACAATGTTCAAAATGTTCAAAAGTCTGTAGATAACTACAAAACAAACCTTTTTGATTTTGGCATACCCAAAACATTTGAATTTGTTGGCCTCCCACTTTGTCAAGTGTTTTATGACAAAACAATTACACAATTTTTACAGTAATATTAAACGCCCTGTTTTATTGGCTTTCGTATACGATAGCAGAACCTGAGCGCTTGACCATGTCCATGTACAGCGGACACAAGAATACTGAAAATTCCTCTTGACACGTTGCTAAACGCATATTTGTATAAGAACATAATTTTGATATAATCTCACATATGAAAATCGCAGTAACTACACTATTCGGACTGGAGAGCTGTGTCCGTGACGATCTCACGGAACACGGCTTTGATAAGGAGTCCATTACCGTCAGTGACGGTCTCGTAACCGTCGCCACAACAGATGCCTCATTCGCATCTGATGTCGCCCGAACCAATATGTGGGTAAGGCGCGGAGAAAGAGTACTCCTCGAGATCGCCGACTTCGATGCAAAAGAGTTTGACGAATTCTATGAGAAGACAGCTTCCATCAACTGGAATGAATATATCCCCGCCGGATTTGCCATCACGGTTAACGGGTACTCAAGGAAATCGGCACTCTTCGGCATCAGCGCCTGCCAGAGCCTGGCAAAAAAGGCGATCGTCCGTTCTATCTGCAGGAGCAGAAGACTTCCCGAAGATGCTCTTATCGCCGAAGACAGGAATAAGGGTGAAGTCAGGATCCAGTTCGGTATCGTTAAGGATCACGTAAGCATGATGATCGATACATCAGGTGACGGCCTTCATAAGCGCGGTTACAGACCTCTCACACATGAAGCGCCGATCCGCGAGACACTCGCCTCCGGTATGGTCAGCATAGCAAGATTCGTACCTTATGGCTACGAGACGCTTGTCGATCCTTTCTGCGGCTCCGGAACCATATTGATCGAAGCAGCCATGATGGCTTGCAATATGGCTCCGGGAAGAAACAGACACTTTGCATATGAGTCTCTTCCCTATATCGGAGTATCGGCGCGTAATAATGCCCGTGAGGAAGCTTTGTCAGTAGAAGATACAACGCCGTCGGATGATATCTATTTCTTCGGCTCGGACATTGACAGACGTGCAGTTGCCGATGCAAGGAAGAATGCAGAGACCGCAGGCGTCTCAGACTTTATCAGATTCTCGGTTGCCGATGCGGCTACAAGGACCCCTGAAGCCCTGAAGTCTCTTACGGGATCAGACCGTCAACTCATATTGACCAATCCCCCTTACGGAGGACGTCTACTTACTGTAGAAGAGGCTGATGAGATCTATAAGATGATCGCCCGTACATATCTCACACCGGACGGACTCTGCCGTAAGGGTATAAGGCTGTCTGTTATCACGCCGGATGATACTTTCGAGCAGACGACAGGATTCAAGGCCGATAAGAGGACAAAGCTCTATAACGGCAATATCAAGTGCCAGCTCAATAATTACTATAAGCTTAACAGGCGCTGATATTATCCTATCTTATACTCAGCGTTCGGCTTGAAGCCTGCTTGTACGCATAAGTCCGTGAACTCATCCGAATAAACAAATCCTTCGAAGATCTCAAGTCTCGTAGCACCGTTGTTCATACGTTCTGTCCAATAGTTGAAGCCGTAGTCATCAGGTTCACGATCGAGGAATATCCTGTACATCCTCGTCAGGAACTCGCTGTTATCGAGATTCAAGACCTTCATCTCCTCGCTGAAGATGAAGCCGTATGCTACGTCATAACCGTTAAGAGATCCGCCGATAAGTCCGTTAGACCAGTTATCAAGTCCCTGCTGATCAGGTTCGCGGCCCAGAGCAAGATTATAAAGGCGGGTTACGAATGCCTTTATCTTCGAAGGGCTGGGTGATAAGCCGATCGTGGTGGCAGATTCGAACTGTGCATCTCCTACACCGTAGCGGGCGCAAAGTATAGCGAACTCCTCCGAGTTAACAAATCCGGATACGACGAATTCGCGCGTGTAGAACTGCTCAAGCTTCCCGGTCCAGTCGGCAAATCCGGCAGGATCAGGCTCTCTTCCTAAGCATACACGATAAAGCCTTGTAACGAACTCTCCGTTACTTAAGTCATAGCTGTCCATCTCCGGTGACATACAGAAGGCTGCAGCAACCTGAGGTCCGCTCATCGTACCGCTTGCCAGCTGGCTGATCCAGTTACGCAGACCGTCTCTGTCAGGATCGCGCCCGAGAACGCCGTTATAGAGCTGAACTACAAGCGGCTTGATGTTCATATTGTTATCAACAAGATCAGGGTTCTTGAAGGTTGCCAGATTAACGCTGTAATAGCTCAGGAAATCATGGCACTCCTTACTGTTGATGACCTGTGTAAAGATATAATTACGGCTGTAACCGTCTCTTATGAACTTGAGCATATTATCGACTTCTTCACTGACCGCTTCGCGATTGCAGAAAGTCGTATACATCAGCTTGATGAAGTCGGAATCAGACAGATGAGCTGCAGCGAATTCACCTGAATTGATGAAATTGATCGCGATGTCACCTGCCGAAGAGCCGTTCGACAGCATGGTCGAATAATTGCTTACCTCATCGGCAGCGGGAGTCCTTCCGAGCAGCCTGTCATAGAGCATATTGATATAGTCATTATAAGCATTTACCTTTGACGGCAGTTCACATGCTACTCCCGGCATCTGATCGAAGACCGGGATATAGAAGTGCAGTGCAGAATCAAGGAGCCCCGAAGCCTTATATGCTTCATACATGCGTCTTCCCTCTGATGCGACCGACTGGGTAGCGGTCATATACTGATGACGGCAAAGCGAATACTTACGGTCAGGAGATACATTAAATCGCATATAATAGAGCGTGTCCTGACCGTTGATGGTGTAGTTGTAGAATATCCACTTGGCACCGAACACGATAGATAAGCCCTGCGTATTCCACGGGATATGGTATGTTGAATTGAAATTGGCGTCCAGACCGTTCGCCGCGAGCTCGAGTCCGTGTCTTGACGCATTGACGGCATCTGAATAAGCCCCGATGTTATAGAAGTTGTAAACACCGTTAGTACCGTTCGAGGAATTGCTTCCGTTACGTCCGCACTCCTGAAGCGCATGAGAGGCAAGGAACACGGGGTTAATGCCCGTATTATCCGATCTGGCACTGTTTCCCGCTATAGCGAAGATATCCTGATAGAGCATAGGCGTAGCATCAAGGAACGTCGCGGTATTAGGCGGTGCCATAAACGAGTTGTTAAGCACTCTTCCGATCGCAGAAGGATCAACGGAATTGTCGGTATAGTTAAGATCCACGAACTGGAACACAGAAGCTTCGGACATCATATTACGCGGATCCATATAGTATGCAACGAGGGCTCGGGATGCATTGACCCAGTTAGGAGAGTCTACGATCCCGGTATATGAACGGGACTGCCATGTGGCGTCAGTGGTATTCTGGACAAGAGAAACGCCGGACTTTGTCTCCTTATCGAGGCAATCAGACCATGTGCTTCCGACATTCTCGGGATGGAATACCCACTGCGGATGCTTAGCATGAAGATCTCTCAGATACGGCTTATAGGAATCCGGGAAACCTGCGATCGCCGATTCAAATGCGGCATCGGCAGGCTGCGACGAATTGGAAGAGATATCAACCTGTACATATTTGGATGCAACGTAACCGGAGTATGTCTTACCGTTCTGAACGACCGATACTGCATACCAGTCCGAGCAAGCGGATGTATCGTCTGCTTCTGCCTGAACTGTCGCCGTAACAGCCACACGGGCACCGAGCGTTGCAGTAGTTACGACTGCGCCGCTTGTTGAAGCCTTATCTCTTATATTTACATATGTAGTTACGTTAACGATCGTGGCGTTCGCTGCAGGAGCAGCCATGGTCTTAGCAGACGAAGGATATATTAATACCATGGCGGCAATACATATAACCGCCACGGTCTTTACGATATTCTTGATCATTCTCGTTCCGAATCTCATTGATCTACCTCGTATTCATGATACTCACAAGATATTATAGAACAGATCAATGTCTTTCAACCGCATTCTTAGGGTATTGTGAGGCAACGGCAACGACTTTGTAATCTCAGATGATGTTGCGGATAGCGTCACATATCCTTCTTGCAGCTACGGGATTATTCATCGTATAGAGATGGATACCGTCACAATCGTGCGTCAGAAGGTCGATTATCTGGCTTACTGCATAGTAAAGACCGGCATCGAAAAGCGCCTCTTTGTTATCCTCATACCTGTGTATGATCCTCTCGAACTTCTCCGGGAGCGAAGCGCCGCAGGTCGTAACCATCCTCTTGATCGTCGCAGCCGACAGACACGGCATGATGCCGGGCGTCACGGGAACATCTATGCCCGCCACTCTTGTATTCTGAATGAATGAATAGAACATACTGTTGTCAAAGAAGAGCTGTGATAACAGCACCTCAGCACCTGCGTCAACTTTCTTCCTGAGATTCCTCATCTCCGCTACGGTATCCTCGGAATCGGGATGATTCTCCGGATAGCAAGCACCTGCGATACAGAGATCAGTTCTCGGCTTGATATATTCGATCAGCTCGGAAGCATGGTTAAATACTCCCTTGGGAGTAAAGTTCGGATTGACATCCCCCCTTAATGCCAGGATATTCTCGATACCTGCTTCTTCGATCCTTCTGCAGAATTCATCGATCTCCGTCTTATCGTAAGGAAGACAGGTAAGGTGGACTACAGGCTCTACACCATACTGTTCCTTTATCTTCCTTGCCAGAGCTATGGTCTTGTTATTATTGGAGCTTCCGCCGGCGCCGAAGGTCACGCTGATATATGCCGGCTTAAGATCACAGAGTATCTCAAGCGTAGCATCTATATTCTTAAGTTCTTCATCGTGCTTGGGCGGAAAGATCTCAAATGAGAGAACACGTTCCTGCTTAGAATATATCTCGGTCAATTTCATAATATATGATCCTTTTGCATTTGATTGTTGTATTATAGCATTAAAAAGGCAGGTCTTACGATGTATATATTCACAAACAGGTTTTTCGATCCGGTAAAGATCGCAGGCAGCGGTCAGGCATTCCGCTTTAAGGTGATTGACAATGAACATATAGAACTGGTCGCTCATGGCAGATATCTTCAGATCGCCGTCCTGGGCGATGACCGGTTTGCCCTGTCCTGTACGGAAGAGGATTTCAAGGATATCTGGGAAGATTATTTTGACCTTAATCGCGATTACGGGAAGGTCGAAGCTTCTGTCGATCCGGACGATCGGTATCTGTCAGCGGCCGTCCGTTACGGGCACGGCATACGCATACTCAGGCAGGATATATGGGAAACCGTCATCAGCTACATAATATCTCAAAGACGTTCCATTCCTTCGATCACGACATGTGTGGAACGATTAAGCAGCTTACGCGGACATAAGCTTTCCGTTCCGGCACTTGAACCTCCGTTTGTACCAGCTTCAAACGACGAATACTACTCTTTCCCGGCAGTAGAAGATATGGCCGGTATAACTCCCGAAGAACTGGCTTCGATCGGTGCGGGATACAGAGGGGCTTATATTCTCTCGGCTGTCGACGACTTCATATCAGGAAAGCTCACTCCTGAACTGCTCCAAGCCTCGGACGATGACAGGCTCTACGAGATACTTACTTCTATGTTCGGAGTTGGCAAGAAGGTCGCCAACTGCATCATGCTCTTCGCGCTGGCAAGGACATCCAGATTCCCGATAGACGTATGGATAGACCGGATCCTTAAAAAATACTACGGCGGCGCCTTCGATACCTCCCGGTATCCGGACACCGCCGGCATAATGCAACAATATATGTTCTACTACGAGCGTAATGACAGTCTTCACATAACCTGAATCAGGTCTTCTTATCCGTTCGCTCTCCCCTTGGCAAATGCATCGAGGTTACCCGGGATAGTCTTGGGCTTAGCGGCGAAAGCCTCCTCTATGGCTTCCTTCCACAATCCCTCATCGACACCGAGATAATTAGAGAGAGCACCCAGCATAACGATATTGACGGTCTTTGATGTGCCTGTCTCCATTGCAAGTGACAGGGCATCTATCTCAACGATCTTCGCATCGGGATCGGCATTCTCGCGAAGCGACTCTATAACGTTATCAGGATACTGCATCTGCCCCATAAGGACAGGCAGGGACTTGATCTGCTGCTTGTTGACGATCATAACGCCGCCCTTCTTAAGAAGACCTGCCCATCTGACAGCCTCGACCTCTTCGAACGAGAGGATATAATCAGCCGTTCCCTCTTCAATGATCGGAGAATGGACCTCCGGTGCGATCTTTACATAAGTGATAACGGAACCGCCTCTCTGGCTCATACCATGAACCTCTGAGACCTTGACATCCAATCCGAGCTTCATGGCAAGGATACCGAGGAGCTTACCTGCGATAAGTGTGCCCTGGCCGCCGACGCCTTCAAGAACGATAGAAGCTTCAAGTTTATCAGACATATTACTCTGCCCCCTTCTTAAGTGCATCGAACCTGCACATATTTACACACAGACCGCAGTTGTTGCAGGCCTCTGTATCTATCACGGGCATCCGGTCTTCGCCCATAATGAGTGCCGGACACATTATCCTGCCGCAGGCACCGCATTTCTTACACTTGTCATAGTCAACTTCAACATTGATACCCTTCTTAGCTCTTCCGGTCGGAATAAGCGCACAGGGGCGTCTTGCAATGATCACGGATACAGTCTTCTTGCCGAGTTCTTCCTTGATGACCTGTTCAGTTCCGAAAGTATCGACAGGATCAACGACCCGGATGTTCTCAGGATACACACCTACGCTCTCACACAGCTTCTCGAGACTTACCTGAGGTGCCTTCTCCAGACGGATGTTATAGCCTGTAGAAGGATTCTGCTGATGTCCTGTCATACCCGTGATCGAGTTATCCAGGATGATCAGTGTAATGCTGCTCTCGTTATATACGGCATTCATAAGGTTCGTTATACCGGAATGCAGGAAAGTCGAATCACCGATGACGCCGACAGTATTTGAAGATGCCTCACCGTCTGTCGCCTTATCAAATCCGTGGGCCATTCCGACAGATGCACCCATACAGATAACCGCATCAACGGCCTGCATCGGAGGCAAAGCACCGAGCGTGTAACAGCCGATATCTCCCGTAACGGTGACCTTCAGGCGGTGAAGAGCCAGGAACAGGCCCTTATGCGGACAGCCGGCACACAATACAGGAGGACGTCCCGGAGCCTTCGGGAGCTTATCCGTATCTATAGACTTAACGGGCAACGGCAGATCCGTAAGAGCCTTGCGGATCATGGCAGCGGAATACTCATAGAGTAGAGTAAACAGTTCCTTGCCCTCACATTCGATCCCCATTGCCTTGACTTCATTCTCAATGAAAGGATCAAGCTCTTCAACAATGACGAGTCTGTCAACCTTAGAAGCAAAATCCCTGATCAAGCCTTCAGGAAGCGGCCACACCATTCCGAGCTTTAAGACACTCGCATCCGGCACAGCATCACGAACATACTGATATGCAGCACCGGCAGTAATGATACCCAGCTTGGTATCTCTAATCTCTACACGATGCATACCGGCTTCTCCGCCATTTGCCTGTGTATCTTCAATGATCTTCCTGGTCCTGTCCTCGACAACGATATGCTTCTTCAGAGCATTAGCGGGCATCATAACATACTTGGCGGGATCTTTGGTGTATTCCTTAACCGTAATATCCTCCGGCTTATTAACCTGAACGATACTTCTCGAATGAGACACTCTCGTATGAAGTCTCATAATGACAGGCGTGTCATACTTCTCAGACAGTTCGAAAGCATACTTGGTAAAATCTCTGCACTCCTTACTGTCAGAAGGTTCGAGCATGGGAACTTTTGACGCTCTGGCATAGTGTCTTGAATCCTGCTCATTCTGTGACGAATGCATTCCCGGATCATCCGCTACACAGAAGACGAGTCCACCGTTCACGCCGGAATAAGAAGCGGTAAACAGAGGATCAGCACAGACATTCATACCGACATGCTTCATACACGTCATAGCTCTGGCCCCTCTGATCGAAGCCCCGATCGCAGCTTCAGCACCGACCTTCTCATTGGGTGCCCACTCACAGGCAACCTCGTCATACTTTGCGATAGTCTCAGTAATCTCCGTACTGGGAGTTCCGGGATATGAAGAAACAAACTTCACACCGGCCTCATATGCGCCTCTGGCAACTGCTTCGTTACCCAGCATGATCTCCATACGGGGATATCCTTCACCTACATTATTATCCGCCATAGTGTTACCTCTGTAAAATAATACTTGCCGCCTATTATAGCATAAATAGACATAAAAAAGACCTCGAGTATACTCAAGGTCTCTTCTGGTGCGGCCGACGGGACTTGAACCCGTATGGTCTCCCACACGCCCCTCAAACGTGCGCGTCTGCCAGTTCCGCCACGGCCGCTTGTAACAGCAAGAATTATTTTACTTACAGCCTCCCTAATTGTCAACCCTGAATTTTGTTTCATAAGAAAGGAGCTGTCTCACTCGGAGACAGCCCCCTGTAAAGATCAATTACCGATCATTTGCCTGATACTACCGGATCAGTTCTCCTCTTTCCTTCTTGCAATGCTGATAGCGAAAAGCAGTGCTGATGCAGACAGTGCCATCATCGCGATCAGAGCAGTGTTGTCTGAAGCCTCACCGGTAGCAGTAACGTTTGCTGCGGAGTCACTGGAGATGTTGATCTCTGTTGTCCTCGATGTACCGTCAGACAGTGTTACCGTGATCCTGTGACGACCGGCTGACAATGTCAGATAGTAGTCACGGTTAAGCGAGACGCTTCCGTCCGGATTAACTGTATACTTATCCGGCGTGAGCGGCTGATCATCTACACTTACAGACTCAACCGTTACAGCAGGAGCTGTGGGAGCAGGCGTAGCCGTAGGAGCCGGAGTAGCTGTAGGTACGGGCGTGGGTGCTGCTGTAGGTGTTGCCGTAGGTGCAGTTGTAGGCGTCGCCGTAGGAGCAGTCGTAGGTGTTGCCGTAGGTGTAGGTGTATTGGTTGCCGTAGGCGTAGGCGTAGGCGTGTTAGTTGCCGTCGGAGTAGGAGTATTCGTATTCGTAGGAGTCGGATTACCGTTGGACTCTTCATAAGTATCGGTAAGTTCGATGACAGCCTCATCATTAGCTACGATAGTAGCACTACCTGTTGTACGGCTCGCATCGGGCTTGAGAACATACTCGGTTGTATGCCCGTCGAGCGACTCGGTAATCGTAAACTTCTCGCCTGCAGCAAGATTGTCAAACGTGAAGGTATATCTTCCGTTACCGGCATCCGTCCACGTTCCGTTCTGAACATTCTCAATGGTCAGATCAGGAACTGTAAGACTAGTTCCGTTGCTTCCTACGATCGTGAATCTGATCGTCTCGAGCTTGTCAAGCTCCGTTCCGCTGATAGTCTTGGAGATCAGCAGGCTACCGAAGCCGGGCTGCGGTGCTGTGTATGTGTATGTGTTGTTTACAGTTACAGCTGTTCCGCCATCTGCGA
>CAMODL010000020.1:0-35009 GCA_946611435.1 uncultured Clostridia bacterium | reverse complement strand
GAGCATACGGGACTTGAACCCGTGACCCCCACACTGCCAGTGTGATGCGCTCCCAGCTGCGCTAATGCCCCAAACGCAAGTGAGATTATATCATCTGTCGTTCAAACGGGCAAGTGGCAATGACCAAGGGCCGCAGATGTCAGCAGATCAGAAGATCGCGTCCTTAAGCTTCTTCAGGAGCGAACCTCCCGATAAGCCCTTCTTCTCATCCTTATCACCGATAAAGGATCCGAGCAGGTCCTTAATGTCGATATCATCGCCCTTGTCGAGTGCGGAATTCTTGGCGGAAGACAAAGTACTCAGCAGCGCCGGCGCAATATTCGCCAGAAGCGCACCCGACTGTGAGATGTCGAGCCCGGTCTCCTTGGCGATCGCCCCGATAAAATCGTTCTTGCCGCCGCCCAGGATATGTCCGATGATCTTGTTGCCGTCCTCTTCATCGGCATCCTTGATCTGCTTGTCGATGGAATCCGTGTTCTTGTGTTGATCGAGCGCCCCGACGAGTGACTTCGCGCCCTCTTCCGATGCGACATTCTTGTTCATCGACTTCAGGAGCCCCGGGATAGCGGACTCGATGCCCTTTGTGACCTGCTCGCTGCTGCCGCCCAGCTTGCTCGTAAGCGCGCTGATCGAAGACTCGGAGGTCATGTTCTTAAGAATTGAATTAGCGAGATCCATAGTAGTTGTCTCCTTTCGGGATTATGATCAGATTTTACCACTTTATAAAAAAACTCCGAGGCATATGCACCTCGGAGTCAGCAAAAACAAGTTGTGCCTTATTACAGCAAGTGAGCGCGGAGTTCATCGCCGGAGAGGGGGCTCAGCAGGGCAGGCGCGATGTCGAAGACGGTCTTGCAACCGAAGTCGCCCTTCTGAGAGAGGCGGTAGACTGCGCGGGCGTATGCGATCAGGACGCTGGCCGTAAACTCGGGGTTGGAATCGAGCTTCAGTGAATACTCGATGATGTGCTTGTGCTCGTTATTGAAGCCTGTGACGCCGGAACGGAAGACGAAGCCGCCGTGGTTCATGCCGGAGTGGTTGGCCTCGAACTCCTCTTCGGAGATGAAGTGTACTGTTGTATCGTAGTCCGCGAAGTAGTTGGGCATCTCTTTGATGGTCTTCTCTATCAGTGCCTTGTCAGCGCCGTCCTCTGCAACGACGAAACACTCTCTTGTGTGCTTCTGGCGGGTTGTGAGCTCGGGGCCTTCACCGGATCTGACAGCCTCGAGAGCTGCTTCGACGGGGATCGTGTACTGCTTGCCGTTCTTGACGCCGGGGATACGGCGGATGGCGTCGGAGTGCCCCTGGCTTACGCCCTTGCCCCAGAATGTGTAGTCCTTGCCCTCGGTCAGGATGCAGTTGGCATAGAGACGGTTGAGGGAGAACATTCCGGGATCCCAGCCGCAGGAGATGAGTGCGGTCTTGCCGGCTGCGAGTGCTGCCTCGTTAACGGCGGCAAAGTGCTCGGGGATCTTGGCATGCGTGTCGAAAGAATCGATTACATTGTAGAGAGATGCGTATTCTCTGGTCTGGCGGGGCAGGTCGGTCGCGGAACCGCCGCAGATGATCATGACGTCAAAGTCGGATGTCATCGAGGGCAGATCCTCGGTCGAGTAGACCTTGACGCCCTCTGTGCGAAGCGTTACTGTGGCAGGGTCGCGACGGGTGAAAACACCCTTGAGTTCCATGTCGCTGTTCTTGCGTATCTCACTCTCGACTCCTCGCGCGAGATTTCCGTATCCGATAATGCCTACTCTGATAGCCATATGACTGTCCTCCAGACTTTTCTTATTTTTTCTATCGGATTATATAACTTGAATAATGATAGGTAAAGAGTTTCATTGTAAAGGTAATTTACGGACAGGTTGACAATCAACTGACACAAGAGTATCTTAGTACTGCAAATATTGAGTTTACGAGGTTTGACATGACATCCCAAAAGAAGTTTTTCACTACATATAACATGGCTTTGATCGCGATCAGCGCGGCATTAATTACAATTTGCTCATGGATATCTTTCAATTTCGGGGATGTTCCGTTCACTTTGCAGACGTTCGCTGTCTTTACGATACTGATGACGATCGGCGGCAAGCGCGGCACGGTCGCAATCGTCCTTTACCTCCTTATGGGCCTGACGGGTCTTCCGGTATTCGCGAACTTCAAGGGCGGCGCACAGGCTCTCACAGGCCCCACGGGCGGATTTCTGGTCGGCTTCATCGCAATGGGGCTCCTCTACTTCGTGCTCGCTGACGTGCTCCTCGTCAGATTCAAGAAGCTCACAGACAAAAAGCCTTTCCTCTTTGCCGCTCGCATCGTCATATGTGTGATCTGCAGCATCCTGCTCTACGCATTCGGCACCGTCTGGTTCGTCAACATCTACGCCGGCGACTCCGGCAAGGTCGGCTATGCCACCGCACTGTCATGGTGCGTCACTCCGTTCCTTCTGCCAGACTTTGCCAAGATCGTGCTCGCGACAGTCGTAGCCGACAGAGTGGCTTTCACTATTAAGAAGTAATATATATTCCTCGAAAATGTGCTAAACTGTATTCAGTTTGTCCGGGGGGGACAATATGAATATCAGTTTTAGTAAGAAGAAGGGCAATTACATCTTTCTCGGGATCATGCTGGCTCTATCCGTGTACGGGGTCATCGCGTCCGCGTCCTTTTTTGCGCCCTGTGCATTCTGGTTTGTCCTCCTTTTCCTGATGACTATCCCCAACTACGAGATCAAGGGAGGCGCATCGCTTGCCCTCGACATCCTGTTCCCCGTATTCGGCGGAGCGTTCACGGTCTACTTCACGCACTTGATCAACATCGCAGGTCACAGCTACTTCAAGGGCGAGGACTCGCTCTTCAGATATATCGGTCACGGCACGACTGAAATCTTTATCACTCTGGCGCCGCTGGTGTTCTTCTTCTATTTCTTTTTCCGCATCTTCGCGATCCCGCGCAAGGTCGCTGCGGCGCTGATGCCGTTCTTCCCCCTCCTTCTCGCACTGGTCGACTACTATGTTTATCAGTTCCGCGGTCAGGAATTCATGGCGGCCGATATCACGGGCACGACGACGGCGATGAATGTTGCCGATAATTATGTTTTCGATCTGTATAAGCCGTTCGCGTTTATCGTTCTGCCTTATATTCTGTATATCTGCGTGTGCCTGCGTGTCAAGACCGACAAGAGCACTTCGCCGTGGTATCTTAAGACGGTAGCCAATCTCATGATCGCCTCGGTCATGGCGTCTTCGTTTGTCGGACTCCTTTATAACTATTCCGAGCGCCATCAGATCTTCACATGGGGCGATGAGGGCTCGCGCTTTAACGGCTTCCTCCTGAACTTCTCATTGTCGGTCAAGCTCCTGATCCCCGAGAAGCCCGAGGGCTACGTCGGCGACAGTTACTTTGAAGGCTACCGGGAGGAACTCGATGTCGACACATCTGACGCCGCGAATATCATTATTGTCATGAACGAGTCGTACTGCGACCCGGATTACTTTTTCGAGGATATGACCGCAGATCCCGATCCGTTCTGGGACAGCCTGACGGAAGACCGGAATACGGTCTCCGGAATCGCGCTGTCGTCCGTCTACGGCGGCAGGACGCCCAACTCCGAGTTCGAGATGCTGACCGGTATCACGACAGGTTATCTGCCCGCGGCCTCGATCCCCTACTCCATGTATGTCGACGACGCCATGCCGTCGCTCCCGAACTATCTCAGGAACCTCGGCTACAGTACCTGCGCTATGCATCCGTATCTATCAAGCGGCTGGAACAGAACATCGGCCTACCCGAGGCTCGGCTTCGACGACTACATATTCCTGGACGACTTCGAGTACGACGACTCGGACCTCATCCGCAGCTACATGTCGGATATGTGCGCCTATGAGAATCTGATCGACCACATCGAGAGCGCGCCTTCGGGCCAGAAGACCTTCACCTTCCTTGTCACGATGCAGAATCACGGCGGCTATTCGGAGAGCTTCAGCAACTTCCCGATAACCGAATATGTGACAGACTTGGACGACGGCTGGGACTTCGGCGTCAACAACTACATCTCACTCGTCCGGGAAAGTGACCGTGCTCTGGAGATGCTCGTCAACTACCTCGCCTCTCAGAACGAGAAATACGTCCTCCTGATATTCGGTGACCATCAGCCGGCGCTCGGCCATCTGGGAACGGATATGGGCCCGGGCGGCGACGCTTGGTACATCCCTTATATCATCTGGAGCAATTACGACATGCCTGATAGCGTTCTTGAACAGGAGATCCGCGACGATATCACGTCCCTTAACTACCTGGCGATAGATGTCCTGAATGCAGCCGGCATCGACCTGCCGCCTTACTTCGAGTACATCGCGGAGATCAGGCAGACCGTGCCCGCGATCAACGCTTCCGGCTTCTATTCTCCGTCCGAAGGGGCATTCCAGCCGCTGGGCAACGACCTCTACACTGCCGAATACGACACACTGCTCCGCTACAGATATCTGCAGTATAATGTCGTTTTCGATGACGGGCGTAATTCTCTGACTGCCGCCGTCCTTCCCGCAGACGACTGATCTGTTGTCATAATGCACGATAAAGCCCGCCTCCTTTTGTGCTAATCGGAAGCGGGTTTATATTGTAAAATAACATTAACAGATCTGATAAATGTCAGGAGGTGACTTATATGCCCGCCAAGATAATTACCATCAGCAGACAGTTCGGAAGCGGCGGCCGCTCCATCGCCAAAGCAGTAGCGGAGAAGCTCGGCTATGAATACTTCGACAAAGAGATCATAGATAACGTCGCAGTCGAGACAGGTTTCTCCAAAGACTTCGTCGCCAAGAAAGGCGAAGAAGCACCCGGCAAGAGCGTCCTCTCATACGGATTCGAGACAATGGGTGCTCCCGGCATCATGAACGGCATGACGATGCACGATTACCTCTGGACCGTCCAGCGTCAGATCATCTGCAAGATCGCCGACTCCGGCAAGCCCTGCGTGATCGTCGGCCGAAGTGCCGACTACATCCTCCGCGAGCGCGAGGGAGTCCTGAATGTCTTCATCAGTGCGGATATGGAATTCCGTAAAGACCGCATCGTCCGCCTCTACGGCGAGAGCGAGCAGAAGCCGGAGAAGCGCCTGAACGAGAAAGACAAGAAGCGCGCCGCCAACCACAAGCACTTCACCGGACTCGAGTGGGGCGCCGCCGCCAACTACGACCTCTGCCTCAACACGAGCTCATTGGGCCTCGACACCTGCGTCGAGATCATCTGCCAGGTCGCACAGAAGTGATAATGTTTACAGCTTGAACCCCCGGGGCTGTCTCAGATCTTGAGACGGCCCCTGTTGTTTTTTGGGGGTTTGGTAACGATTCCGGTTACGATTCTTCGAAAACGTTACCACTTTCGTTACCCGACGAGGATTTCCCGACCTCGGGTAACGATTCGAGAATAGTGTGGTAATCCAAGTCTGGTCATTACCACATTATCGGCGGAAATCGAGAATAGTGTGGTAATCCAAGTCCGGGCTTTACCACATTTTCGGCGGAAATCGAGAAAAGTGTGGTAATCCAAGTTCGGTCTTTACCACATTATTAGCGAAAAGCCGTAAATGTGTGGTAATCCACGTTCGGTCTGTACCACATTATCGGCGGAAATTGAAGATAGTGTGGTAATCCAAGTCTGGGCTTTACCACATTATTAGCGATAATCAAGAAAATTGTGGTACAGTCGCAATGACGTTACCCGACGGGAATTTTCAGGCCTCGGGTCACGATTCCGGTTACGATTCTTGAAAAACGTTACCGCTTCCGTTACCCGACGGGGATTTCTGCCCTCGGGTAACGATTCCGGTTACGATTCTTGGGAAAACGTTACCATTTTCGTTACCCGACGAGGATTTTCCGCCTCGGGTAACGATTCCAGTTACGATTCTCGGAAAACGTTACCACTTCCGTTACCCGACGGCGATTTCCGGCCTCGGGTAACGATTCCGGTTACGATTCTTGAAAAACGTTACCATTTTCGTTACCCGGCGGCGATTTCCAGCCGCGAGCTATCGTTTATTTACCGCCCGCCTCGAAGGTCACGCCGCCTGCATATTACTTGTTTTTCTGATTCGCGAAAGTATTCCTCTCCCAGAAGACCCCGTCAGCATAGCCCTGGATCGTCCGGTCGGACACGGCCCGCTCGAGCCTCTCCTGCGCCCAGACACAATACTGATCAGAGATCTCGATGCCGACAAAAGAGCGGCCGAGCTTAGAAGCCGTAACGAGTGTACTGCCGGAACCTGCAAACGGATCAAAAACGACATCTCCGGGGTTGGAGCTCGCCAGGATCAGCTTGGCGAGGAGTTTCTCCGGTTTCTGAGTCGGGTGCGCCGTGTTCTCGGGCATTGACCAGAACGGGATGCTGATGTCGTCCCAGAAGTTCGAGGGGCAGGTGTCACGGAAGTTGCCGGCGCCTGTCTCCTGCCAGTCTTTGGGCTTGCCGCCCTCGCGGTACGGGGCGATCACACGGCGACGGAGTTTGACATCATCAAGATTAAAGGTGAAGTCGGATCCGGCGGTCGCGTACCAGATGTCCTCCATGCCGTTCTTCCAGTTGGAGGTCGCGCCGCGGCCCTTTTCGCGCTGCCAGGTGATGCGGTTACGGACATTAAACATCTCTCCCATCACCTTGCCGATCACGAGGCTGCTCTCCCAGTCACAGCAGACGTAGATAGACCCGTCAGGCTTAAGAAGAGGCGCGACGAACGACAGCCAGGCACGCGTATATTCTTCGTAGGCGGCGGGGTCGCGCCGGGCGAACTTCTTGCCGCCGAAGTCTTTGTAGAGATTATAAGGAGGGTCGGCGATTATGAGATCTGCGAAGCCGGAAGGCAAGTGCGGGATGACTTCGAGAGAGTCGCCGAGGATCAGCCGGTCGAGCACATCGCCAAGCGCGACATCACGCTCGACCCGGATGCAGCGTTCGAGCAGGGCCTTCCCCTCCTCGACTGTCGTGTCTATCGTCTTGTTACGCGGTGCTTTGTGCTCGGGCATCGTCCACCTCCTGTACGCTATCTATTATACAAAAAAGACCGCCTGTGACATATATCACAGGCGGCCGTTCTTTAGCGAAAAGTTATTTTACTCATTCGGCATCTTCCACGCATGGTGGTCAGTATGCAACAGGTGATGCGACTTCTCGGAGAGAGGCGCACCCAGGAAGTCCTCATAGACTGCCTTGATCGAGGGATTCTCATGAGAGAAACGCAGGGTGCTTGCCTTGTCCTGATCGTAGAGGACCGGTGCACGCTCGGCAGCCATCTCGCAAGCCTCGTGGATCGGCTGTCCGCCGCCGCCTACGCAGCCGCCGGGACAAGCCATGACCTCTACAAAGTCATAGTCGACCTTGCCGGCCTTGAGTGCCTTGAGGAGCTTGTCTGCATTGCCGAGACCGTTGACTACCGCGATGCGGAGCTTGGTACCGTTGATCTCGAACTCGGACTCTTTCCATCCGTCCTGACCGCGGACCGCCTTGAATGCGTCCGGATCGGGATTGGAACCGGTTACGAGGTAGTAAGCGCTCCTGAGAGCTGCCTCCATAACGCCGCCTGTAGCACCGAAGATATTACCGGCACCGCTTCCTACGCCCAAAGGCATATCGAGAGGCTGATCTTCGATATTGGAAGGATCGATGAACTCAGATCTGATGAGACGGTCTACTTCACGTGTGGTGAGTACTACGTCGACATCGGGAGCGTCGCTCGCATCCTTCATAACGGGGATCGCACACTCGTGCTTCTTCGCTACGCAGGGCATGATGGATACGCAGTAGATCTTGGACGGATCAACGTCAAGGATCTTGGCGTAATAGCTCTTGGCGATCGCACCGAACATTTGTTGAGGCGACTTCGCCGTCGAGAGATTATCGACATACTCGGGATAGTGGGACTTGATGAATCTGACCCAACCCGGGCAGCAGGATGTGAACATAGGGAACTTGTTCTTTTCCTTGTCGGCGAGCCTTCCGAGGAACTCGGAGCCCTCCTCCATGATAGTCAGATCGGCCGAGAAGTTTGTATCGAAAACATAATCGAATCCCATGATCTTCAACGCCGAAGCAAGTCTCTCGACCGTAGCCTCCTCAGGCGACAGTCCGAAGGCCTCACCCCACGCCGTTCTGATCGAAGGTGCGATCTGGGCGATAACGATCTTCTCGTGATCGTTCAGCGCATGGATGACCTTCTGTGTGTCGTCACGCTCAGTCAGAGCACCGACAGGACAGTGTGTGATGCACTGACCGCAGAGTGCGCAGTTCGACGTCTCGATGGAATATGCATCGGACAGTCCGACTGTTGCTCTTGAACCCGTATTGATGAGGTCCCAGATATTGCATGCCTGCTTATCGCACATCTGGATACAGCGCATGCATTTGATACACTTGGAATCCGTACGAACAAGAGGGAAATCCTTGCTGAACTTATTCTCCGGGATACTCTTCTGATAAGGGATGCTGGTGATGTTCAGGCTGTTAGCCAGTTCCTGAAGCGAACAGTTGCCGCTCCTTACGCATGACGGGCACTGGCAGTCATGCTCGGAGAGGATCATCTCTACATTAGTCCTTCTGGAATATCTGACCTTACGGCTGTTGGTCTTTACGACCATTCCTTCCTCTACTGCCGTATTACAAGCAGCGGGGAGCTTCTGAAGACCTTCTACCTCGACAACGCATACACGGCATGCACCGACCTCATTAAGTCCCTTCCAGAAACAGAGTGTCGGGATGTTGATCCCAACCGACTTCGCTGCCTCGAGGATGGTCATGCCCTCGGGAGCAGTTACTTTCTTACCGTCAATAGTGAGATTTACCATTTGTACTCTCTGCCTCCCTTCAAGATACCGCAACCGAAGTGGTCACACTGCAGGCATCGTGCAGATTCCTGGCAGGCTTCCTGGTCGGTCATGGGGAACTCCATAAGGTTGAAGTCCTTGATCCTCTCGCTGGCAGGACGCTCGGTCATGTTTACACGACCCATGGGCTCACGGTCAGCGAATCTTACGGGCGGCAGTTCGACTCCGCTCGTGATCTCGTGGTGGAAGCCGAGATACTCATCTATGTTGGCTGCAGCTACCTTACCGCCGGCAATAGCCTTGATAACGGTAGCAGGGCCTGTTACGCAGTCACCGCCTGAGAAGACGCCGTCGATACCTTCGAAGTCTCCTGTGTCGCGTGCTGCGATCTTACGTCTGTTGACAGGGATGCCGCTGTCGGCAAAGTGACCGGACTCGATGCCCTGGCCGATGGCTACGAGAACCTTATCACAGGGGATCCTGAGTTCGGGGGCGTCTGCATTGACAGGAGCGGGTCTGCCCCACTTTACTTCGCCTACGATCTGAGGCTGTGTCCAGAGAGCTGCAACCTTGCCGTCTTCGGTCTTCTCGATCTTAGTGGGAGCATTGAGCTCAAGGATCATACAACCGTCAGCTACTGCGCCCTCTACCTCTTCCGCGAGAGCCGTCATATCGGCCTTACGTCTTCTGTATGCGATCTTGACGGTCTTCGCGCCGAGTCTTACTGCGGATCTTGCAACGTCCATGGCAACGTTACCGCCGCCGACTACGACGATATCCTGACCTTTGAAGTCAGGCATCTTGCCGTCACCGATGCCTCTGAGCATCTCTACTGCGGAGATAACACCCTCGGCATCTTCTCCTTCGATTCCGATCTTATTGTCGGTATGCGCACCGATGGAGATGTAGACTGCGTCGTACTGAGCTCTCAGCTCCTCCATGGTTATATCCTTACCGACAGAGATATTCGTGATCGTCTTGAAGCCTGCGAGCTTGATGCCCTCGATCTCACGGTCGAGGATCTCGCGGGGAAGTCTGTAGCTCGGGATACCGTAACGGAGCATTCCGCCGAGCTTATCTCTCTGCTCGTATACCGTGCAGTCGTGTCCCATGACGGAAAGGAAATAAGCTGCAGTAAGTCCGGAAGGTCCGCCGCCGATGATGGCGACCTTCTTGCCCGTTGCCTCTGCACGAACGGGAGCCTTGATCTCTGACTCGTGCTCGACGGCATAACGCTTAAGACCTCTGATGTTGATGGCATCGTCGATGAGGTTACGTCTGCAATGCTCTTCACAGGGATGCTCGCAGATCATGCCGCAGGTTGCCGGGAACGGATTGTCCTTGCGGATGAGCTTGACTGCATCATCGTATCTTCCTTCATTAATGAGAGCGATATATCCCGGGATGTCGACATGTGCGGGGCACTCGGCAACGCAGGGTACTGACTTGAAGTTCTGGAGCTTACATCTGCCGTATCTGACATGCTCCTCGAAGTCATCCCTGAATCCGTTAACTGCCTTGATAGCCATTCTGGCGGCCTCTGCACCGATGGCACAGTCAGCAGAACGATAGATGGTCTTGGCTGCCATCTCGATCTCGTCCAGATCCTCCAGTGTTGCTTTTCCGTCGAGTACGGAATTGATAAGTTCTTCCAGTCTTCCGAGTCCGACACGGCAAGGTGTACACTTACCGCAAGATCTCGCGTGGCTCAAGTGAATGAACGCGGCCGCAAGATCGACAGGACAGAGACCTGGCTGGCTGGTCTGGATATTACGCTCAATATCCTTATACAGCTCTTCAACAGTTTCCTGCGCCATGGAAACAGTTAAATTGGAAAGCCTGCTCATATATTCCTCCATGTGATCGTATTGTGACATATAACAGACAGGGCATCGGAAACACTCTCCGATCTGATCAAAAGACCACAATGATAACCCCGTCCGCCAAAGCGTCTCTGATTATTGTAACACGTTTCCAAGAGTTAGCATCTGATAACTACAGCAATATTATTAAATAATAATTTAAGTGCACGCAGAGCCGTAACAAGTACGATTTACCTTGCGTCCCTATCATCGAAAATGTTAAACTTCTTTGTGGGATAGATATAAATATGGGAGGTGTTGTTATGGCACTTTGGAATTCATCGGCAGACACGATAAAATGCCCGAGCTGTGCTGCGAATCTTATTTTCGAGATCAAGATAGGCAAGCTCGTTTGCCGAAGCTGCGGCAACGTATATGCGCCTAATTCACTCGACAACATGGGACGTCTCGACAGCCGTGACTCAGAGGCAGCGGGTGACAGGGAAGCTTCACAGCACGAGATCATCTGCAACTCGTGCGGCGCCGTCGTCATCACGGACGAGAATACGTCCGCTTCGTTCTGCTCTTTCTGCGGATCGCCGGCGCTGTCGACAAGACGTCTGTCTAATCAGTTCAGACCCGACTACATAATCCCGTTCAAGATCGAGCGCGAAGAAGCCGAGAAGATCTTTCTGGAATGGGCCGGCAAGAATAAATATGTTCCGCGTAAGTTCACTTCAAGGGAGAACGTCAAGAAGCTGCGCGGCATATATGTCCCCTTCTGGCTTCTCGACTCGACGGTCAACTGTACGCTCGAAGGCACAGGCTATCTGACGACAGAGACTAATCCGTCATCCATGATGTTCGCGGTCGACCGGACGATAGAGTTCAAGTTGAAGAAGGTCCCCTTTGACGGAGCCAAGAAGATAAGCAACCGCCTGATGCGTTCGATCGAGCCTTACGACTATAAGGATCTGGAACCGTTCTCACCCAACTATATCCCCGGCTACTACGCCCAGAGATATGACATGAGAGCACTCGACATGATCGACTACATCAGCGGACGTTTCAACAAATACGGAGCAGAGCTCGGAAAGCTATATGAGTCCTCGATGGGCGAACGCTACACCAAGTTCGACATCACGAGCGTAACGGCCGAAGCAGGTGACTTCAAGCAGTCATATGCGCTCCTGCCTATATGGTTCCTCCGCTACAAGTATAAGGACATCAACTACGACTTCGCCATCAACGGTCAGACCGGCGAGCCGGGAGGTGACCTTCCCTACTCGTCCTTTAAGCGCGGTCTTCGCGTAGCTGCGGCCTATGTCGCAGCATATGGTCTCTACTTCCTGATCATCGCCGCCGCACTGTTCTTCTCGGTTCTTTTCCTGGCGTCCCTCACTCAGGCCGAGTACGACATGAAGATCTCACGCAACACGTCGGCGATCATGATGGTGTTACTCTATGCCGGCCTGGGTCTCGGCCGTAAATGGCTTGCAGGCGTTTCCGCGAGTCTTAAAACGAAGCTGATGAACGTTAAGAACAACACGCTCAACATGGTAGAAGAGGCGCCGGAAGCCCTGACATACTATGATGCCGAGGCAGGTATCACACTTAAGAACAAGCAGGACAAGTTCGTCTCGACTGTTCCGAAGGAAGACTTCATCAGCCGAGAAGAGAAGCTCGAGAGATCGATGCGCCGTATCGGAAGGAGGCCTTTCATTTGATCTGTGATTCATGCGCTCACTATAACTATGATGAAGAATCTGATGCCAATTACTGCGACGTCAACTTTGATGAGGACGAGCTGATCTCATTCCTCGACCGCGGCAATCGCAACTGTCCCTACTACTCGCCTGACGATGATGAGTATAAGACAGTGCGGCACCAGATGTAAAAGCACGTATAAAACATATTGAAAAGTGCGCCCGATTTGGTTATACTTATCGGGCGTTTTCATTACGATATGGAGCTGTATCGAAGTGGTCATAACGAGGCGGTCTTGAAAACCGTTTGTCCGCAAGGGCACGTGGGTTCGAATCCCACCGGCTCCGCCACAACCCTTGAAGCCATTGCGTTTCAAGGGTTTTTGTTTGCCGGTTCACCTATTCTCCTCCTTAATAGCAGCGGTCTCCCTGCGCTTGGCGAGCGTCTTCCCGAACATCTCGTCGGCCGTATCCGGGAAACCGTCATAGATAACACGGGCGCCTACTTCGGTGATGCCGCCCTTGGTCGCCACCCTGTTCACAACATCTTCGAAGCTCATACCCTTCCGGAGCATCAGTTCGCCCGTAGCGCAGAGTGTATTCAGCACCATCTGCACTACCTGCTCGGGCGGGATCGCCGTATGCTTGTCCGCCGACCGGCAGATCACGTCGAAGATAGATGCGATAAATCCGGGCATACAACTTACAAGTTCGGATCCCATTCCCATCTCGTTCTCAGGCAGTTCGATGACATTACCCATGCACGAGAGCAGCTTCCGGAGCTCCTCCCGTTCCTCTTCGCCTGCAAGCGGGTTATATGTAACAAGAGTCTGTGACTTGTTTATCTCGGCGGTAACGCTCGGGATAACCTTGGCATATTTTCTTCGCCCGATCCCCTCCAGCGTCTCGAAAGTAATACTCCCATTGAGCGATACGATCAGCGCATCTTCACTTACATCCCCGATGATCTCCTCGAGCACGGTCAGGATATCCCGCGGCCGCGTGCATATGAACACGATGTCCGACTCACGCGCGAGCTCGATGTTCGTACTGCAGATCCTGTACTTATCAGGTGCCGCTTCGATCTTCCCGACAGTGCGGTTCGCGATCCTCAGCGCGTCTTTATTCACACAACCTGCTTCACTGAACTTCTCAAGAAGCATCTTCCCCATACTGCCATATCCGATTATTCCGACTCTCTTCATCCCGGGCTCCCCCTTCTGTCCATATTGCTTTGATAATAATACTTTCACTTCCGGCTCGGGCATCGTTCTGCCATGGCGCAGGAACTGCATGACGGACACCCGCCGGGAGGAGGCACAGCACCATCTGCGTCAACTGCAGTCGTCTCGCAGCTGCAGCCGCCACAGCTTCCGCATGAGATCCCGCATGCACATTTACCCGAACGCTTGTCGCGGATCAAAGAGCGTGCAGCGAAGACAACAGCCAAAGCGACGAGCGCGATGACTGTGATGTTTCCCCAATTGTCGGTAAGCCAGTGAAGCATACGATGTTGAACTCCTTTTCAGGAAGAATGTGTCATGCCCCCTGACAGCAAAGTCAGGGGGGCACGCACGTGTTTTTATATTAGCCTTCTTTTACTGCGCCGTTGTACTTCTTGGCCGGGCGGAAAAGGAGGTACATCAGTCCGCCGAAGACAGCGATCGCAAAGATCAGGCCGATGACATTTACCGATCCGGTGAACAAGAGACCGAACTGGTAGAGCATAAGAGAGAAAGCATAAGCAAGTACGCACTGATAGCCGATGGCGAACCATGTCCACTTGGCGCTGTTCATCTCTCTTCTGATGGCACCGATAGCAGCAAAGCAAGGGGCACACAGCAGGTTGAATATCAGGAATGAGAAGCCGGCGAGCTTAGTGAGGCCCTCAAAGTCGAGTACACCGAAGACTCCGACAACTTCTTCCTTGGCGACAAGTCCCATGATGGTGGCAACTGTAGCCTTGATAGAACCGAATCCGAGAGGAGCGAAGATCCACTTAATTCCCTTACCGATGTAGCCGAGTACCGAAGACTCGAGTTCCATATCAGGATCAAAGCCGAATCCGCTGCCTGTCTTACCGAAGACAGAGCCGAGCCAGACGGCAATGGACGAGATAAGAATGATCGTACCGGCTTTCTTGATGAAGGACCATCCACGCTCCCACATGGATCTCATGAGGTTACCGAGTGTAGGCCAGTGATAGGCCGGCAGCTCCATAACGAAGGGGGCGGGGTCGCCTGCAAACATCTTGGTCTTTTTGAGGAGTATACCGGAGATGATTACGGCGGCGACCCCGATGAAATATGCTGAAGGTGCTATCCATGAACCATGCAGCCATGAATGGCGGAAGAGTGCTGCGGTGATAAGAGCGATTATAGGAAGCTTAGCACCGCAAGGGATAAATGTTGTTGTCATTATAGTCATACGTCTGTCACGCTGACTCTCGATCGTACGCGATGCCATGATACCCGGAACACCGCAGCCTGAAGCAACGAGCATAGGGATGAATGACTTACCGGACAGACCGAATCTTCTGAAGATACGGTCAAGAACGAAAGCTACACGTGCCATGTAACCGCATGCCTCAAGGAAAGCCAGGAGGAAGAAGAGTACGAGCATCTGAGGAACGAATCCGAGAACGGCACCGACACCTCCGATGATTCCGTCGATGACAAGGCCCTTTGCGAAGTCGCCTGCGCCCATCTTGTCGAGCGCCTTTTCGGCAAGAACAGGAACACCGGGAACCCACTTTCCACCGTCTACTTCGGCAGGGTCGGGAGATGTGAATTCGCCTTCTTCATCAAGAGCGCCTGTCTCAGTGAGAACTGCTTCGATATCATAACCGTTGTCGATCAACTCGTCAGCAAAGAATCCGTAATCCTCTTCGAAAAGCTCGAAGTTGCAGTCCTCAACATCGCCGAGCAGGTTATCCGCACCGGTGATATCGTCATCGTCAGCAGCCTCGAGAACAGTCTTGACTTCATCAACAAAGATTGTCTGTCCTGCCCACTCGTCTACTTCCTCATCATAATCGGACTGACCGATGTTCAGGAAATAGAAACCGTCGCCGAAGAGATTGTCGTTTGTCCAGTCAGTCAGATTAGCACCGAATGTCGTAATGGCAATATAGTATACGGCCCACATGATGACAGCGAAGATCGGCAGAGCCAGGATCCTGTTCGTTACCACGCGGTCGATCTTATCAGATGTCGACAGAGCCGCGCGATTCTGTTTCTTGTAGCATGTCTTGATTATAGATGCGATATAGACGTAGCGCTCATTTGTGATGATCGACTCGGAGTCGTCGTCAAGCTCCTTCTCGGCTGCAACGATATCCTTCTCGATATGCTCGATCTTCTCCTTGGAGATCCCGAGCTTCTCGATGATCTTCTCGTCACGCTCGAAGATCTTTATCGCATACCATCTCTGTTTCATATCGTCCATATCATGAACTGCGGCTTCTTCGATGTGAGCAAGGGCATGTTCTACGGGACCGGAGAAAGAATGAGGGGGAACCGTCTTTGTTGACTTGGCAGCCTCGATCGCAGCCTCCGCTGCTTCCATGATACCTGTTCCCTTAAGAGCAGAGATCGATACTGCCTTACAGCCCATAGCTTCAGACAGCATCTTGAGATCGATCTTATCGCCGTTCTTATCAACAAGGTCCATCATGTTGACGGCCATAACGACCGGGATGCCCAGCTCAGTCAACTGTGTCGTCAAATAGAGGTTACGCTCGAGGTTCATACCGTCGACGATATTGAGGATAACATCCGGGTTCTCGTCGATGAGGTAATTACGGGCAACGACCTCTTCCAATGTGTAGGGCGACAGGGAATAGATTCCCGGAAGGTCCGTGACTGTTACGTCAGGATGCTTCTTGAGTTTACCCTCTTTCTTTTCCACCGTTACGCCGGGCCAGTTTCCGACGAACTGATTTGAACCCGTGAGTGCGTTAAAGAGTGTGGTCTTACCGCTGTTCGGGTTACCTGCCAGAGCAATCTTGATACTCATCTTGTATTTACACCTTCCTTAATTAATAAACGTCTCTGTTTATACGAGCTCGACTTCAACCATCTCGGCATCGGTCTTACGGAGCGACAGCTCGTATCCCCTTACTGTGACTTCTACCGGATCACCCAGAGGTGCTACCTTACGAACATAGATCTCGACACCCTTTGTAATGCCCATATCCATGATCCTTCTCTTGATCGCTCCCTCGCCATTAAGCTTGACTACCTTACATGTCTGCTTAACCTTTACGTCTCTCAATGTCATTTCCTATTCCTCCTTTGTTTTGGCGACGCGATACGTTCATTCCGGTGAGCCTTGCCTAACTCGATCCGCCTGCCGCCCCTCGCGCCGGCTTCAATTGTTAACCGTTTATCAGACCATTATCTTCATGGCCATATCTCTGTTAAGGGCAATTCTTGATTCCTTTACCTTGAGGATCACATTTCCGTCACTGACGCTTATAAGTGTTACAACTCCACCCGGATTGATCCCCAGATTCTCTAAGTGAAGTCTTACTTCAGGACTGCCTCCTACCTTACGTACTATCATCTCTTCACCTATGTCCGCTACTATGATCGGTATCATGTTTTCCCCCTATATAATTAGTCTCCGCTAACCTCCAACGCCTTATCACCCGCTTCAAGCAGGAGCGTAAAAGATCAATGGAAAAGTCCTTTTTTATGAGGCTCCTGAGTAAGCCCCTCGAAAGTATATCCGGTCTCCGTCACTGCCTCGCGGATCTTCTCCTCATCGACTTCCGCTTCGGACAGGAACGTCGTCTCGCCCTTCTTGTGTGACGAGCTGACCTTCTTAGCGTCAGGGCAGATCTTACGGATCGCGTCATTCATGTGCGCTTCACACATTCCACACGCCATTCCGTCTATCTTAACTGTAACCTTATACATAAGTGCCCCTTTCGCATTAATGCATCATTTGATTAGCAACCGCTAACATTATATATCTAAGTTCTCGAAAAGCAAGTGGGCAGAGACGTTTTTCGAGATAAAAATTATCATATGCTAACCGATCGGAAATTGTATAAACCTCACAAATCGAATTGTGAATAAAATGTGAACTCACTATTAACAAAATAAAAACAGTCTGTTATAATCCAAATGATGACTATAAAAGGGGGACAAGTCAGTATGGCGCGACGCAGGATCGGTCTTTTCATGAGTGAGATATCACAGTATTTCCAGGAATACTGTGGTAAGGCTATTATAAGATTAGCGGCCGAGCGCGACATTGATGTCATCATCTTCTCGTCTTTCGGCTCATACTCGTGCCCCTACGGACGTAATCTCCTGTCGGAGATGGGCAAGAAGAACATCCTTCACCTCCCCGATTATTCCACGCTCGATGCGATCATCGCCATGCCGAATTCATTTGACATATACGGCATGGACAGCGAATTCTACGAGATGCTGAAGAAGAACGCCACATGTCCCGTTATCTGTCTTCAGAGCGGCAGCCCGGATCATCACCTGGTGTCGACCGATAACCGCGACACAATGTATCGAATGACAAAGCACTTCATCGAGCAGCACGATCACAGCACGATCTGTTATATGTCAGGTCCGTTTAAGAGCAAGGATTCACCGGACAGGCTTCACGGCTTCGAGCAGGCAATGGAGGAAGCAGGCCTTCCCATCCGCCAGAACACGATCTATGAAGGCAACTACTGGACAAACCGCGGTGCCAGAGCCCTCGACTTCTTCCTCGGCGGCGGAGACAAATATCCCGACGCCATTATCTGCGCGAATGACTATATGGCGCTGTCCGTTATCGACGAACTGAAAAAGCGCGGACTTCGCGTTCCAGATGACGTCTGTGTTACCGGGTTCGACGGAATACTCGAGAGCGAATATTCCGACCCGCCGCTTACGACCGTGAAGATAAAGCCGGAGGATTATGCGATCGGAGCTTTCGAGCTGTTGGATAAGCTGCTCTCCGAAGACGCGTCTTTGGCAGCTGCCCCCGAGACCGTAACCATCCCCGCCGATATAATATTCCGCGAGAGTTGCGGTTGTCCCGATACGGCAACTCCGTTCTACGACAAAGCAGAAGGTCTCAGGCGCATTGTACAGTCAGATATCCTTCTTCGTGAGGCCGGTCGTATCACCGGCGACTATCAGAACAAGTATGACATAGACAATGCACTCTCAGTCGCTAACTACTATCTCTGGACAATAGGCTGCAGCACAGGCTACCTCTGTCTTTGTGACGAGACGGACCCTGTATTCCGTTCAGTCGAACAGAACCGTATCTTCTCAGATGAGATGATCCTCATGCAGATAATGAGGACCGAAGACCAGCTTGCCGCCGAGACTGTCGATATGCGTTTCCCGCGCTCCGAGGTCCTGCCGCACGAGCTGATCGGCGACAGCAAGCCCGGCGGATATATCGTCTTCTCCATCAGTTACAAGAACAAGTCCTACGGCTATCTTGTCCTTAAGCCTGACGAGGGTGAATGGCCCAACGCTCTGACCAACACGTATATCAATGCACTCGCCGCCGCTATCGAGAACTTCTTCTATCAGGATCAGTTCATGGAGCTTGCCGAGATCAAGCGTCTGTCCGAGACCGATCCGCTGACAGGGCTCTATAACCGTCGCGGCTTCGAGAACGCGCTCACCGAGATCCTCGCCTCCTATTCGGAAGGCAAGACCATCAGTCTCGCGAGCATAGACATGGATAACCTGAAGCTGATAAATGATATCTACGGTCACGCCGACGGTGACTATGCGCTGAAGACACTGTCCGATGTTTTGAAGACATGCCTCCGCGACGGAGAGATATGTGCCAGATTCGGCGGTGATGAATTCTCCGCAGTCCTGATCTCAGACCATCCCGATCACGACCGCATCGAAGAATTCGCCGACATCTTCGGCCGCCGTCTGTCTGAGGTATCCAAGACCACGGGCAAGCCGTACCCCATCCACGCCAGTGTCGGCATCAGCGACCTGAAGGGCGGAGACACCAAACACATCTTCGCATGCATGCAGCTCGCTGACGAGAGGATGTATGTCAATAAGAGAAACTACAAGATGACTATGAGATGATGTAAAGCCTCGTCGTTCTTCATCTTCTCTACATAATCCTTAAATGATCCCGTAGTGTCCTCCCCTCTGATGTTTGGTCTTGTTCTGTATACTACGGTTTATAAACCTTTAACCAACGCTGTTCCGCACGAAGAACAGAACTTGGCGCCTCCTGTAGGCGCACCGCATGCAGGACAGAAAGCGGGAACAGGTGCTTGACCTGCACTCTGCTGAGCTCTCATCTCAGCCATCGCTTTTTCCTGTGACTTCCGTAAGTACTCGGCCTGCTGATCAGGAGTCATAGAATTCAAAGCCTGCTGGCGCTTTATTTCCTCAAGTTTTTTGTGGCTCGCCTCATCAGGCGTAATAGAGTTGAGCATGACCTTAGCTTCGATCCCCTTGGCTCGAAGAGCAGACGAAGCGGCAAACATAAGCTCATTACGGTGTGCCGGTAACTGATCCACCCGGACCTGCTGCTCCTGTAACTCGAACAACTTAACTGTTATTGAATCGATAATAACGGCTTGGGCAAGTTCAACACTATACTTAGCGCCCGGTTCGATCATCGTAAGCTCTGCAGCTCCGTTAAATCTGAGATATACGCCAATGCCTGCTGAGGCATCATGATAAGGAACCGGGTTCTTTACTCCATACTTGATCCTAGTTACCTGACCGTGAACGATCACATTATTTGCCGCTGCAGCCGCCCCGAGCGGTGCGGTCTTAGGTGCAGGCGCCACGGGAGCAGCAGCCTTCTGTGTGGTAGTGAAAGTCTTTGCCCCGGGGTGAAGAGTGCCTGCTTTAGCGGCAGCATCCTGCTTCGCCTTCTGCTCATTCACCTTGTCGGAGAATTCCTTTAACTTGTCCATAAATCCCATATTCCAAACCTCCAAATAAGTTATCTTACTGATTATACTATATTTTGGTTTTTTCACGGAAGTCCCGGGTACTTGCAGCTCACGCCGATACTGATATCTGTGATGTCTCATATTATTTTTTTGAGAATGATTCTATAGCATGGTCGGGATGACAAGTACTGCCGCTGTCACGCGCGCGTTCTCATTCTCTCAATCATCGGTGATCGCATCCCAAAACTCCAATTCATCTACCCACTTCGGGTCCGCCTTCGCATGTCCCATCTTCGCGCCGCACTTCGGGCACTTCGAGCCGGCCTTCTTCGATTCCGCGCGGCACTCCGAGCAAATAAACCGATCTGCCCTGAAGAGTCTCTCCTCTCTTATCCAGTACCCGCGCTTCGCCTTAAACATGCCGCCGCCCTCCTGATGAGTCAAATATACCGTAAGTGATCAGGCATCCGTCTCATACGGCTCGAATCTGTAGCGTTGACGGATCTCGGGATATTTCACCCGGTCAACTTCACTCATGAACATCTCGAGAGGACGCGCACACATCTTCCCTTCACCGTAGAGAGCCCGGTAGACCATCAGGTTCTCGCCGGTCTCGGAATGGTGCGCCACTCCGACGATCTCGTACAGATACATATTGCCTTCGTGCTCGAGCTCGCGCTTAAAGTGGCGGACGATCGTGCCGGGCTTCGGGACCTCGCGCCCGAGTATCAGATCTTCGCTCATATGTCTTCTCCTTCGTCGTCCTCACCGCACAGCTCATCTGCCGTCTGAAGCAGCAGGCCGTACATCTCGAGTCCGTCCTTATACTTATCGGGGATCGATTCGAACCCGACAAATGCTCCCATGATATTACCGGTGACCGCACCTGTCGAATCGCTGTCACCCTTGTGATTTACCGACGCACGAAGAGCCGAATCGAAGTCGCGATCAGACTCATAACGCATCGCGCAATAACACGCGATCGCGAGCGTCTCCTCGGCGACCCATCCCTCTCCCAGGCGGTGGATCGCGTCTATATCGCTGACGCTCTTATCTGCCGCGAGCTCGACCGCTTCATTCATTATCGCAACAAACTCATCCAAATGTTTTGCCCCCTCGAAAAGTCTCTCGCAAGCAGCGACCGCTTCGACCACCGCCTCTCGGACAGGCAACACAGAGGCGGACTCGCCGGTACCGTCGGCGCCTGCACCCGGATCCGCTCCGGGAACGGCACCGCCATCGCCGGCATCATCTCTCATCAGGAGTCTGATTATATGCACCATGGCGGCGGCAGGGATGTACCCGAGCTCATGAGTATGCGTGATCGCTGCGGCTGAAGCCCCCAGCATGGCGGCATCATCATCGTCAAGCTCGAGTCCGGCAAAAAGTCCGATGGGCGCGACACGCATTACGCCGCCGCAGCCTTTACTGTCATTGATCCGGTGTTCAAGCGTCCCGAGCCCGCCGTCTGCCAGTGAAGACAAACAAGTTCCGCCGGGAGCACGCTGCTCATACAGAGCAGGTATCCCCATAAGGTATGTCTCCGCACCGGTATCCTCAAAAGAGAAAGGCTCGGTCTGTGTCCGGAACCAGCAAATATACATCCGGCGTATCGAGTCTATGTAAGATGAAATATCCGTCCCGGGAGAGCGCAGGAGCCCCTGAGCGGTAAAGAGCGTCATCTGAGTATCGTCGGAGATGCGTGCGATGCCGCCCTTGTATTCATATGACGATATTCCCGACGCACCGTAACGAGCCGTGATCTCCCTCTCCTTAAGGAACTCAACGGCATAGCCGAGCGCATCACCGGCAGCTCCGCCTATAAGACTTCCGCAAACTTTATCGTAGTAAGACATCTTTAACCTCCGTCTTCAGCACCCGACCGAGCGCCTTATATCTCATCCTCCGCCGGAGTTCTTCACAACTTACGTAATATCACGTTATACCAGTCGACATCCTTATCGCGTCTGACATCCCGCGACTCCCATTCATCGATCTTCTCGAATCCGGTGATCCCGGCAAGGACACCCGCGAACTTGTCGGATGTCATATCGTTGAAGAAACGACCGTCGCGCTCACCTTCAAAGTCGCCGAACTTAAATGACATATAAGATATGCCGCCCGGGGCCAGCAAATCACGCAGAGCCGTGAGGAGTGCGGGCAATTCCGCGGTCGGAACATGAAGCAGCGACGCACATGCCCAGATCGCATCAAAGCGCTCACCGCCATCGACATCCCTGAAATCCATACACTTAACTTCAATCCCGCAGTATGAACTCGCGAGAGCACATAGTTCGGCAGAACCGTCGATCGCCTCTACCTTATATCCCATCTTCAGGAAAGCAGATGTGTCGCGGCCAGAGCCGCAGCCGAGATCAAGGATAGCGCCGCCCGCGGGAACGTAAGCCAGCACGCGCTCATAGAGCGGCGTAACATCGGCTTCGACTGTCGAGTCGTAGAACTCACGGGCGAGCGTCTTGTAGTAATCAGATGTTGAACTCATAAAGCCCCCCACTTAGATCATTGAGATACATCTGTTATATCACAAGTCCCGGTCTGCGGCATACAGCTACCAGTTCATCTCAGGGCGCGCAGCTTCCGGCGCCTTCCTAATGAACTTCTCGAGGCCGCATTCGTCCGTCACGGCGAAAACGATCTCCATATCAAGATCCTTCCCGGATTCCAGGAAATCACAGCACGTCTTCAGCGCGCACTCCCAAGCGACATCCTTCGGAAAATGCTTCGCGCCCGTCGAGATCAAAGGGAAAACGACCTTATGAAAGTCGTTGGCATAAGCGAGGTTCAGAACGCTCCTGTAAGTCTTTACAAGAAGCTCGATCTCGCTGTGCTTCCCGTCGATCCACCTGGGGCCGGCCACATGGATGATGTGGCGTGAAGGAAGGTCGAAGCCTGCCGTCATGATCGGCTTGCCGACACGGAGCTTACCCGATACGGCAAGTGCTCTTCTGAGCCTCTCCTTGCCGGCCTTCTTGGAGATCGCCCTGCTCACGCCCGAATCACACTTGAGATGTGTGTCCGTGGCATTTACGATCGCATCCGCACGGAATGTTGTAATGTCTGCTCTGTAAACGTTGATAACACTCATGCTCTCACTTCCTTTTTGCACGAGGGGCCTTCCCCACTCTGATGATCCGTCCTCTCCTTACAACTTCGCATGTTACGCCGGTCGCTACTCTCCTGACCGTAACAGGGAAACCGCACTCCGGACAAACGCCGCCACTCATAACTGTTCCACATCTAGGGCATGTCATAGGTAAGTCCCTCCTTTTGTATTAGTTAGTTACACTAATTGTACACTGCGGTACGTTCCATTATTGGGACTTATTCGCAGGGCACGCAGGGCACGCAGGGACACCACCCCGCTCTTCAGGCCTTTATAAAGAACAAAAAAAATGAACCCGATGGGCTCAGCCTTTTCGATAGATATCCGGTAGATCCGTCTGTCAATACTCCACATATTCGTAGTCGTAGAAAGCGTAATACTTGAGTCCGATCTCAGTCCTGCTCTCGTTGCCCTTGTCGATGATATAGAGTGCACTTGATCCCGGTTCATAGACAATGTCATAGTTGGCGGCTCCCCAGAGCTCGACGCCCGTTGCATCTTCGTAGACACAGGAGTCGAAGTCGCCCATCTCGAGCTGACCGTTGTTGTCCCTGTAGATCAGTGCGCGGAACGCCATATCTGCTCCGTACTGAGCATTGCAGAGAAGTTCATAGACGCCGTCTCCGTCAATGTCTACGATATAAGCATCCGGTGCATCATAAAAGCCGAAGCACTCGCCAATGACCTCTCCGGTCTCCAGATCGACAAATTTCCAGGAGTGGTGACCGATCGCATCGACTCCGGCGTCCTCTACACACCAGTGTTCCCTGCCCATGAGCGGATAAACCTTGGAATTGGCATCATTCGCCTCACCATAGCAAACAATGCCCTGCGCCGTCGCCGGCGCTGTACTATCCTGAACAGCCGCTGTCGTGTCAGGAACAGTCTGATCTTCCGTCATCTCCGGAGCGTCCTCTGACTCCGTCGCCTCTGTCGGAGTCTCAGTCTCGTCTGCCTCGGCCGTCGCTGCAGTTGTTGTATCTTCTGCCTCTGCCCCGGTCGTCTCGTAGTCTCCGCTGCCGTTCGAGCAGGCCGCCATGCCCGTCAGGACCATAGCGGCTGTCATTATTGCCATTATCTTTTTGATCTTCATAGTTGTCTCCCTTGGGTTTGTCGGTAGCGATTATAGCCATAGGGAGACCGGGAATGTGTCCGGATATGTGGCAATTTTGTATTGCGTATACTACTTCGTGCTCTCTACTCTATCGGCACATCGAACTTGCGGTCCTTGAAGTAGAACTCCCTGTCGGCGTCAGTGATCTCGCGGACGGGTTTGCACGGGTTGCCGACCGCGATCATGTTATCGGGGATATCGCGCGTTACGACACTGCCGGCACCGATGACGACGTTATTGCCGATCGTGACGCCCGGCATGATGCATACGTTACCGCCGATCCAGACATTGTCGCCTATCGTGATGTCGATCCCGTACTCATAACCGGTGTTGCGCGTGTCGGGATGGATCGGGTGTCCCGCGGTATAGATACCGACGTTCGGCGCGATCTGGCAATGATCACCGATCTTAACGTGTCCGACGTCGAGGATCACGAGATTAAAATTGGCAAAAAAATCTTCCCCCACTTCGATGTTATACCCGTAGTCGCAGTGAAACGGCGGCTCGATGTGACACCACTCACCCGTCTTGCCGAGTATCTTCTTGATCAGTTCCTGCTGTCTGCCCCACTCTTCGGGCGGCAGGTGATTGTATTCGTAAGTCAGCTTCTTAGCTGTAAGGTGTTCTTCCGGAAGGCCGTCCATCCAGGCCTTGTAAGGCAGGTTCGCGAGCATTCTTTCTTTCTGGTTCATATTATCCTCCAAGGCATCACATCTCTATCAGAGTTGCACGGCACGGCGCGCCTTCCGCTCCGCCCAGGTTCAATGGTGCGGCATTAAGAAGATATACGCCGTCCGGTACGTGAGAGAGGCGGACACCTTCGAGCAGCACTATCTCGGCGCCGAGCATAATGTAGTGAACTGCGGCGGGAGCATCTTCGGGACCAACTGTCTGCGACTCGTTGCCAAACAGGTCGATGCCTTCCCGGGCAAACACTTCCGCGCCTTCCGTTGTCATGACGGCATCGCCTTTCACGAGGATGCGCTTCGCGGATTCAATGTCAGCATCGCGGGCAGTCTTAAGGATCATCCCGGCAACTTCGGCCGTCACTTCCCCTTCGTGAGCGTAAACATACGCCTTGCCGATGAACTTGCCGAGCGCGACTTCATCGATGGTCTTGCCGTCATCCAGAAAATGCCTCGGCGCGTCAACATGCGTCCCGTTGTGGGCGCACATATGGAGGTTGGAGAGATTACAGATATCGCCGTCGGATATCTTCATCACGACTTCGCACCGTGGCTGCGGGTCACCCGGGAAAACCGTACAATTAAACACTTCCTGCGATATATCATAGATCTTCATGTCTGACATTGGAGCCCCTCCATTACATATTTACTTTTGATGATAACACAGCACCATCGTCATTTACCGTTAATTCATACTCTGTTATTTAACATCACGATACTATTTCTGTTATAATTCTAAGTAACACGCAAAACAGATCTCGCATGGGAGGATGACTTATGACGACAAAGGAATTCTATGACAGAGTACAAAATGACCCCGAATTCGCTGAGGAGCTTCAGCAAAAGGTCGCAGCACAGGCAGGCTCCGGAGACAAGGATCCCAAGGAAGTGATCGTTCAGGTGGCAAGTGAGTACGGTTACGATGTTGATGCCGAAGAGATAACCCGTATATACGAGGATCAGGCATCCGAGCTGAACGATGAAGAACTCGGCAAGGTCGCAGGCGGCACCTTCGCTGTATTAATATCACTCTTTGTCACATCGATAGTAAGCTCCGGTGGGCTGTCTGGCGCGATAACATACTATACGGGTAGAGATGGTACATTCAACGGGTAACACACATTTAAAAGAGGAGGCAACGAGCTTATGAAGACATTTAAGGAATTCATCGAGAGACTCAATTCTGACAAGGATTTCAACGAGGAACTGAACGAGAAGCTTAAGGCTAAGCGGGAATCCGGTGCTACAAGCGTATATGAGACACTCATTCCCGCTGCAGCAGAACTTGGTTATGAGATCAACGAAGAAGAGGTTGACGCTATGAAGGCTCAGGCTGAGAGCGAACTTTCCGAGGAGGAACTCGGCAAGGTCGCAGGCGGCGCCTCCTGTTTCATCGTCCCGTTTATCATCACTGTATCACTTACGGTAACGATAATAATATCCAACGATTGACCAAAGGAGATCACGATCATGAGCACAGCAAAAGAATTCTGGGACAAGGTCAGCAGTGACAGTGAATTCGCAGCTAAGGTTAGCGATATCGTTGTTTCTGAAGTCAGCGGCAATGCCAAGGACTATGATGCTGCGATCGTTACGGCAGCAGAGAGATTCGGTTACGAAGTAAAGCCTGCAGACATCAGGGCGATCATCGAAGAACAGAACGAAGATCTCTCCGCCGATGAGTTAGGCAAGGTCGCCGGCGGCACTGTCATTCCCACGCTCACTCCTTACTCAACCTTTTTTGTCACCAAGGTAACCCTGTCTCCCCACGGAGAACAGTTTTGAAACATTAATTGATATGATGTAAGATATCAAGACTTATAGCCCTCCTTCCTCAGAACGGAGGGCTTTATTCTGCACTTTTTGCCCTATGCGCGCGAACCGTACCTGTGAGGAACCCTCCGAAGACGATGAGACCGCAGATCAGGACGCAGAGGTAGAAGGATATGCCGCGGCTTAAGAGCTCGAGCTTGACCGCCTGCCTGCCGCTTACGATGGTCGAAAAGCCGTCGATCATGAGGTAGTCGGCGACTCCCATGGCTCCCGGTATCGGTACGGAATTATAACCGATCGAGATGAGCGACTGCGCCGAGAACATCTTAGGCATTAGTCCCGCCTTGCCGCCAAGGGCCATATAGACGCAGACCGATACGGCGACCTGCGATACTCGCTGGACAAGATTCCAGGCAAACGCCATTATCATCGCGAGCGGCTTACCGGCCGAGACGTGCACGGCCTCCTCATACTCGGCGCGCGCCTTGGTGAGCTTAAAGAGCTTGGGCTCGAGTCTGCGGATTATCTTTTTGGAATGAAGGAACCTCAGGAGCTTCTCGAGTGTTACGAACACGACCTTGCCCTTCTTGATGAGCACGATAAAGAGGACCGTGAGCGCCGTATATGTGCCGAAGCCGACCAGTATCAATATCCTCGAGAACGGGCTGAAACTCTCGAACAGTCCCGGCGCGATAAGTATCGCCGCGATTCCGACCACCTCGGTCGCGAGCGTATACATCGCGACATTTATGGCGAGAGTCGCGCTGACTACACCTGCCGTCAACTTGTCCTTTATCATGAGATATGCGCTCGCCGGCTGTCCGCCTGACGAGCTCGGAGTGATGGCCGAGAAGTAGATACTCGCAGCGCTGTAACTGAGGCACTTGTGAGCGCGCGACCTGTAACCCGAGCTTCGAAGCAGGAGTCCTATCGCGGAACTCTCTGCGATTATGTACATCGCCACCGCCGCGATAGATCCGGCGATCCAGGGCTTATTGGCGTCCTTAAGGCTCTCTGCTACATCGCCGAGCGACACACCGCTGCTGAACTTAAAGACAGCAACGACCGACAGTACCGCCATGAGGACGAACAACAATGTACTGATGAGTCGTTTGATGTTACGCATGTTAAGCCCCTTTATCCTTTTCGATAATTAAACCGCCTGATAAGCGAAGTTGCAGTAGGGCTCAGCTGTCAGGCGGCACATACGTCCCGTGATCTCCGATATATTCAAAGCGGTCGGGATCCCCCTCGGAGAACGAGTGCTTATAGGATATTCCGTCCTCCCTCTCTTCCTCGTTGACGTAGTAGAAGAATAGCAGTTCATCGCCTACTTTCGGCGCCTGAGCGACATCAACATACAGGACGCCTCTCATGTCTTCGTCGTCGAAGGCCGCGTGTACCCCGTCCGTACCGGTCTTCACTGAAGTAACCGTCACGATCTCGACATACCACTCATCTATCCCCATCTTGTCGGCATAGAGTTCTTCGACCATCTCATCCGTGATCTGGGTCTTGGCAGACTCGGTTTGGACGACACGCGTTCCGGCATTCCCGTTATTTAACTCTGCCTCCGCGGCCTTGCCCGAAGATATCAGATATCCCGTAAGAACAGCACCTAAGAGGAACATCGTTCCGATGAAGATATATAATCCCATTGCGCTTGCCTTGGTGATCACAGGCGACATTATATGGCCGGGGTCCGACTCGTCGACCGCTATCTCGACACTCTGCTCCAACCTTATATCGGAATCGCGGCCTGCAGGGAAAACATCATATACCGCCTCATATCTTACTCCGTCATAGCTGTACTCGAAGATCGGCGACGTACTTATATACAGGTGGCTTTTGGTCCTGGTCGTATTATTAACGGAGTCATCGTAACTCATCGTTCTGACGTACCCGACACACCTGGCATCTGCCCTGCCGCGATAGAGTACCTTCGAAGCAATCCGTCCGATCACTGCTTTGACAAACATGAACAGAGCTGTCGCCACGCATATAACGAATGCGCACCACACGACAGCTTCCGCTCCCTCGAACCTGTCCTTGTTCAGGATAAAGCAGGCAACACCGCCGCTCATGAGAGCCATATAGAATCCGGTGATCCTGATATCGATCGAAGACGACGTGGAAGAAGATGTCGTATACGCCGTACCGCCGTATGAACTGCGTCCCTGGAAGAGCATCACGAGCCCCAGCACCAGAAAAATACAGGAGAAGATCAATCCGAAGATCGCGATCTTCTTCATTGCCGCCGCCACGATCAAGCTGATAAAGGCCGCGACCACAAGGAACGCGAAGATCTTTCCAATGCCGCTGATGGGAAGGCCGTCCTCGTCATATGTGTTTCCGGGAGGTCCCTGTACCTTCATCTTCGCGAAAAGCACCCGCAGATCAGTCGTCATCATTGTCTCCACGCGCTGTTTGTACTCTGCCCTTATGGCATCGTACTGCTCGTCAGAGAGATATTGATCCTCGCTGAAATAGTATCTCGGGTCATTACGGCTGATCAGCATACTTTCTCCTTGTGACGTAATCTCTTTGTACTATTATACAACGTCAGCGGGCAAATCGGACGCTCACTCCCACCTGTACGAGTTGCCTCTTCCGCCATATTCGGACGTGTATATCTTGCGCTGGAGCATGACGAACTTATCCTCGCCCGTGATATCGGCCTTATGGAGCGAATCGTAGTACTGTTCGACCCCCGGCGCATCTTCAATGCTCTGCAGATCCTTACCCTTGGATTGTTTACGTTCTTCGAGCGCATCAAAGAAGTTCTTCTTTTTATTCGGCGACTGTGCTCTGATGGCACGTACGACCGGGAACGAACAATATGCCACGAACATACTCGCGAGCACGAGGTGCATGACGAGCTCGTACCTTGGTGCGAGGTAGATCAGGCAGAACAAGAGTAATCCCACTGTAGCGGTCAATCCCAGTATAATAGGAAGACGGCGCCTGATCTTATTCCACTTCTTACGGAAGTTACTCTCGGGGATATTACCCGAAGCCTTGCCGGTCTGACCGTTGATGGCGAACGAATAATTGATGCCGTTATATTGGTAGTTCAGGAACCATACCGGGAAGAGCGCATAGTTCTGCGTCAGGTCCGTAGCTTCCGCTTTCTCGCAGTGGAGCCTCGAATCCTGGTAGCCTGCGATGACCATCTGTGCAGCCTCTTTGGAGTAACCGGAGAGTCGGTCAAGGATGCGGTCGCTCATCTCGAGAGCATTCGTGTCATATCTCTCGGAATAGAAGCCCGGGAGATATGCGTCGGCATATTCCTTCATCTCTTTGTAGTCGAACGGTTCGATAGACTCCATCAGTCTGTCGTTGATCCTCTTGCTCGCATCGAACGGCACGTTCTTCACACCGAAAGCTATCTCCCTGTCGATCGCATAGACCATCCTGTTCGAACTTTGGGCTTCACTCACGGCGTCATACTTATAGCCGACACCGCCGATCGCAGAAATGCATGTCGCATTGATGAGCCAGAACGGTACGTAAAGACCGATCAGCTTCTTAACATTCCTGGAAGACGTGAAGTCACGCGGCGCATAAGGATAATCCGCGGCCCACTTATAGAAGATCTCCTTGGCCTCTTCCCTGTCGATCTTGAACGGAATGATGTAGTCCGGCAGGAATTCGTTACGAAGCCTGCCGGCAACGAGCGAAGCCGAGCCGCAGAAAGCGCAGAATGCAGCAGATGTATGTTCATCGGCGATGAGAGTCGCGCCGCATGAATCGCAGACTATCTCCTGCTTGGTATTGGTTCGACTCTCTGCCTTGTCGGCCTCTTCCTTTTCTTTGAAACCTCTGATGATGTCGATAGAACCGGGCCTGAAGTAGGTTCCGCACATATCGCAGGCGGTCTTGCCGCTCATGATGTCGAATCTGAGCCTGCCGCCGCAGTTCGGGCATATCGAAGCCTTGGAGATCGTTTCTCTTTCCATAATTGTTCCCCTATTCCTTTGTATTACTTATTCCCAAAGGAGATTATAACATTACAGATAAGACAAAGGCTATAGTAATCGTACGACAGCTGACGGAATCAGCTCATTCTCTTGGCCTTGAGTCTCACGATCTTACGGTCGATAACGGCCAACACGCCCGGCAGTACGAACAGGATCAACAGCACGGCGCAGAAGGCACCGATCGAGATTGTCTGTACGATCGCCTGGACCGTCTTCTCCTCGAACATATTCGCTACGATAGCGGTTACCACGATGAGGATCAGACCGGATGTCATGATCGTGTGGATCGAGCCCTCATATGCCCTCGCGAGCGACCTTCTCTCGTTCATGGTCTGCCTCGATTCACGGTAGTAGTTCGTAAAGAGTATTCCATAGTCGATCGTCGCACCCATCAGGATACATTCGACTATGAGCACGGCCAGATAGAACATACTGCCACCCATGAGGCCGTTCGCGACTATCGTGATATAGACACCGCACTGAACGATAAGGACGAGGATGGCAGGCACGGTAAACGACCTGAATGTCAGCATTACGATCAGGAAGATCGCGGCGGCGGTTATCGTCGTGATGAAGGTAAGCTCATTATCAAAGGTCTCCTTCATCTCATGCGTCATCGCGGCATTACCGATCAGGTAGCTGTCGCCCTTGAAGTTGCTGTCGGTATATTCATTAAGCCTGTCGAAAAAGTCATTGATCTCATCGCCCTCGTCCTTATAGATCGTCGACATGATAAGTCTCGAATATTTCTCGGACACGAACACCGACTTGGCATCTTCGAGCCTTACGCTGCCGGCTGCGATAAGGAGCCTCGTCTGATCGTCGATCAGCGACTCATATTGAGGGTTGTTCAGGATATTGTCGGTAACAAAGTTGTACAGCTCGTCGATCGACATCTCCGGGTCATTTCTGTCCGGATCCGCGAACCTCAGGGAATAGACCATATCGATCAGATCAAGATCGATCGGCGCACCCTGAGCTTCGAAGACAGCCTTCATCTCCTCGGCGGTATATTGTATTCCGATGCTCGTTTTATAACAGTCGATGCGGTGCACGTTCTCGTCTTCGTTAAGGAGTTCGATAAGGCCGCCGATACTCTCTTCATCCTCATTCTCATAGACGAGGACGATCTGGTTATTACGCGGGAAAACGTCCGATACCTCGTCGCTCCACTCGATCGTATATTCGATACCCGTCCTTGACTGCATGATGGTTACAACGATAAACAGGATCATGAATCCGTAAGTTACGACATAACGCGCCTTGTGGCTGAATGCCGCTGCCCATCCGGTAGGGATCTTAAGCCTGTGCTTGGCAGTCTTCGTCAGGATCTTGTCACAGTAGATGATAAGACCCGGCAGGATCGTAAGCACGCAGATCATGGAGATGAATACTCCCTTGCCGAGAACGATACCCAGGTCGGCACCGATCTTCATGCTCATGAAGCAGAGCATCATAAGTCCGACAACGGTCGTGAGCGAGCTCGATGCGACCGAAGCGAAAGCGTGATAGAGCGCCGTCTTCATCGCCTTGATCTTGTCGGGCTCGTTCTCCCTCTCCTGCCTGTAACGGTTCATCAATATGATCGAATAGTCCATCGACAGGCCGAGCTGCAGGATCGCCGCCATCGAGTTCGTGACGCTCGCGACATCGCCCTTGAAGTAGTTCGTGCCAAGGTTGATCAACACCGCGATACCGATCGTACCGAGGAAGAGGATCGGCTCGAACCACGACTCGCACATAAAGAAAAGGATTACCATTATAAGTATTACGCAGACTATGACTATCCTAAGAGGCAGGCCGCGCGCACTGTCGTCGTCATTGGCCCACTTGAGATCGAACTCCTCAAAATCATTTTCGAGAGCCTGCTCGATCTCCTCCATCTCATCGCTGTCATAGTCACACGATGTATTAAGCACATAGAGCGTGTGATTGTCTTTGTTGTAGAACGAATTGCCGGGCTCGTAATCGACGCTGTCGATATTCTCGATCTGAGACAGGCGCTGCACCATCTCTGTCTTCTGCTCGTCCGTCAGATCATCGACCATGACGCGCACAGTATTCGGCTGCTCCATCTTCGGGAAACTGTCGTCCATAATGTCAACACCGTGCCTCATGTTCGAGTCATCCGGCAGGTACTTTGACATATCCTCGTTTATCGTAACCTTCCCCATCAGGATCGTCCCGGCGACTCCGAGCGCGACCATGAATATGATCAGAAAGATCCTCTTATCCACTATAAAATTCGCCAGTTTCTTAAGCATACCGCATCCTATCTCCTTTTATTGCGCGAAAATATTATTCCATGAAGCGCCTTTTTTCTCAACTATATTTATAACAACCCGCTCGTAATCGATTTTTGATCCTGTAAAATACTTGAAATAAATCGTTAACAATATATAATCTAAATATCAATATAAATTGTTTTTTAAGGATGGTAACTATGTCTGGAATACTGGATGTTTTTAAGGGAAGGACCGGAACACCGGCAGTCGGAATGCAGTTGGCAGGAAACGGCTCCGTTAATCCCGGTAACTCATCATCGTCCTCCAAGGGCAGTAATATTGCTACTATAAGCTCCCCTGCAGCCAACTACGCACGCGAGCGCGCTGCTGCAGCAAAAGCTCAGATCGAAGCACGTAAGGCAATGGAAGAAGAGCGCAAGGCCGCAGAGAGTTCCGACAAGAAATCAGACGACTCCGGCAAGCCCGCTCCCGAGAACAAGCCGCCCGTAGGCCTCAAGCCCCCGATCAAGCGTCCGCCGTCGGCCTCCATCAACCGCGCTCAGGCGCTCGCAGCTCAGCAGGCAGCACAGCAGTCAGGTCAGTCCGGCCAGTCCGCCGGCCGTCCCGGCTCCTCCGTTGCAGTTTCCGCCGACACGGCCTCCCCTGCCGCCAAGCCTTCGGCCGGCATCAAGAAGACCGCCGCCACCATCGCGATGGAAAAGGCAAAGATCGAGCTTACACAGGCACAGAGCGCTGAAGAGCGCGCAGCACGTCAGGCAGAAGACGCCGCCACCAAGGCCGCCGAAGCCAAGCAGGCAGTGATCAAGTCCACCAAGGTCCGCGAAGCGGCAGTCAAGTCGCAGCAGGAGGCCGTCAAGGCCGCTGAAGCAGCGACTAAGGAATACGACACAGCTTTCAAGGCTGCCGAGGAAGCACAGGCAGCCGCAGCGGAAGCCGAGAAGATCGCCAAGGAAGCAGCCGCCAAGGCAGCTGACCTCCTGAAGATCGCCAACCAGAAGAAGACAGAGTCCGACGCACGCAACGCAGCCAAGGACGCTGAAGAGAAGGCCCTCAAAGCCGCCGAAGAGTTCGAGCAGGAAGCAAAGAACGCCTCCACCCACTCCGATGAGCTCCTTAAGACCACCGAGCAGAAGGCAGAAGAAGCCCGCGCCGCAGTCAAGGCCGCCGAGGAAGCATACGAAGCAGCCGCCAAGCGCAAGCAGGAAGAAGACGACCGCATTGCCGCCGAGAAGGCCGAAGAAGCCGCTCACGCAGCAGCAGCCGCTGCCCGCGAGAAAGCCGCCGCAGCCGCCAAGCGTGCCGAAGAAGCAATGGCCGCAGCCCGTAAGGCCGAGGAAGAGGCTCTCGCCGCCGCCAAGATGGCTGAGGAAGAAGCCCGCAAGGCCGAAGAACTCGCTCTTGCCAAGGCCAAGTTCGACAAGCCCGACGCCGAGTGACCGTCTGTCACCTCACCTACAACATGATCAAAGCCTGAGTTCACTTCACACGAGCTCAGGCTCTTTGCTTGTGCTGATCCTGTTCCCCGGAACCTCGCCATCAAATGTGAGATCAACTCCTGCCGCTTGATGTCGAGATCGTTGTTACAGCCGGTCGGGTAACGGAAGCGGTAACGTTTTCCAAGAATCGTAACCCGAATCGTTACCCGAGGCCGGAAATCCTCGTCGGGTAACGTCATTGCGGCTGTACCACATTTTTCTTGATTATCGCTAATAATGTGGTAAAGCCCAGACTTGGATTACCACACTATCTTCAATTTCCGCCGATAATGTGGTAAAGCCCGGACTTGGATTACCACACTATTCTCGATTTCCGCCGATAATGTGGTAATGACCAGACTTGGATTACCACACTATTCTCGA
>CAMODL010000019.1:0-37283 GCA_946611435.1 uncultured Clostridia bacterium | reverse complement strand
TACATTTCAATGCCGCATAACTTTATGCTAATCCCAAGGAAAACGTGAAGAGCCATTAATAATGATCAAAACGATTTCAGTCCTATCGTCATCAGCCACACGCATAAACAAATCCGGTTGAGCAGATGGATCACCTGTATTAACCATGTCGATAAATGAAGCCAGATCATATTGAGTCGACGCATCTGTAAAATATATTCCATCAGGATTAAACGGATTGGTGTTGTCAATAATAACGTCCTTTTATCATATTACCCAAATAACGCTCCCTATTACGGTCAATAAACTCTTAACTAAGCTCTGCCGTTATCTGATCGAGGGTCATGGTCCCGCTTAGATCAACGGAATCTCCAGTTCCCGTTGTTCGACTGTAGTATTCCGCCTCGGTTATTTCTATAGGGGCATAGGTGGAAGGATCGATATAGTAATAATGCCATTCATCTGATGCGCCGGATTCAAGTCCACTCCAGATATCAGGATAGAGATCAAGATCAACGATACATCCTTGATATTCTGTCGTATTACTGCCGTTTCCTTCATCGTTAATTCCGATAACCGAAATATAATAATTCGCACCGCTATGATCGGTGATGAAATAAGCATCTGTAATGATGTTCTCTTTCGGATAATAGACATTATCAACAAGCATGTGTGCAATTTCAATGACCTGTCCGTTATAGTAGGTATATACGTTGGTATATGTAAATGTCTGTTCTCCTGTTCTGGCGTAGTTCTCAGTCGGATAAGTGCTGCAGATTAATTCAGGGATATCATCATTATTGATATAAACCAAGTCAAATGTAACGGTTCCCGAATAATGGCTTTCTCCCCATTCATCAGTAAAATCAGCAGACGAGATCTGATTGACTTTATCAAGATAAGCCGAATTTATTTCATTACGGTCACCGGGATTGAAAGTCTGAGCTGTACCAGACGGTACGCCACCATTAACCGGCAATGGACCACCCAACAATACAGAATGCATATCATCATAAGTCATTGCAACCGAATTGATTCCAGATGCAGCTTCATTGATGCGGTCATTATTGAAATCCCTGTCCGCACCACCTGAATTGACAAGTAATACCGTCATGGAATCCAGCAATCCTGAAGTTGTCTGATCAAATTCGTCTATTACTTCTGAAGTAATATTCCCCTCTGTTTCATTGTAGAATCTTGATGAATTAGAATTACTGGATTCTGCAAAATCATAACATTCTCCATAGAAATCATCGTCATAATGATGCGCACTGTGACCGATTGATTCTAATGTATCAGCGGAATACAAATCATAATCACCATCATGGAACGGTTCTGGTATATTGGGGAAATTAGCATCTGACCATTGAAATATTGAACCATCAGAGGTAAGAGCAAAAAGGACATCCGTACCATAAGTCATAGAAATGAATCCCATTTCGTAGGCACTACCGGTCTGCTCATCGTAACTGTAAATATTTAACTTCAAAGGATAAGTAACAAAACACAATTCTTCGATACCATCGTTATTAATATCAATCAAAGAGCAGGGAAGCAAATCGCTGAATTCACTGAAATAATCAACCGCATCCGCAATTTCCGGTTCTTTAGATTCAAGGATCTGCAGATAGGCATTGTACATTTCAGGATCTGATTGATCTATTTCTGCCGCAGTCTCCAACGATTCAGCAGGCTCGGTTTCTTCGGGTTCGGGGAGAACGATATCTTCGACATTGATGTTCTCGGTGCCTGTTACCTCAGAATCCCACTCACAGACGAAGATGATGGGACCATTCTCATATGAAGGAGTATATTCACTGTCGTACCAGCAGCCGTTATATACCATCAGAGCGTAGTTCTCGCCTTCGCTGAATCCGTTAGGCTCGCCCTCGTTCCAGTTGGCATAGTCAGATTCTTCTCCGTTAACCCACGTCCATATGCCCTCTTCTGCTGTATCCGAGTAGCCGATATAGACATTATCGCAGCTCATGGACTGGGCAAATGTGTAGACTGCATCATTCTCTTCCTGGGAAGTAATGGTAGCAAGGTGACCGCCCATGGACTCACAATATGCTTCGGCTTCCTCCCAGCTGCCGTAACCGTCAAACAGTGCATATGAATGTCCGTTCCAGTTCATGACAGTCCTGTCGAGGATGAATTCCTCTTCTTCCGGTGCTTCCGGCTCATAATCTGGTAGATCGTCGAAAGATACGAACTCATATACCAAAGGATCAGCGTCAGGATCTGACTCGGGAGTAAGTATTACACCTGTCTCATCAAGCTCACCGGTAAATATGATCGGATCGGGATCATGGTCAATGTTAATTACCAATTCTCCGTCTTCAACCTCATATGTTCCTTCATCTACACGGTCATCATCTGATTCAATAGTGAACCATGAACCGGTCGGGAATATATTGTCCGGCTCATCGTCGTCAAACTCATAAGAAGTGTAGATAAGATCTCCGTCAGGATAGAATCTCAGGCAATTATTGACATTCTCATCCTCATCAACAAAACTGTAAATACCGTCATAATCGATCTTGTAGTCTCTCTTAACGTTATCCTTACTTCTTTTTATGAGTACGGCACCCGTTACAACAGCTCCCAGAGCTACTGCGATCGCGGCAACTACGGCTATTATCTTACCTGTGGCAGTTGCAAGAAACCCTGCTCTTACTGCGGATTGTACAACAGCCTTTTCGCCGGCTTTCACAACAGCCTTTGCCGCTGTTCCCTTAACGGCCCCTGCAGGACTCGCATTAGGCACAGCCTTGGGAGGAATAAACTTCGTCTGAGGTACAGGTATATCCTTGAAGGATTCCGTAAAGAATCTTGTAAGGAAAGGAACGCCTGCAGCAGCACCCATGAGTTTGTCCTTGTTGACTCTCTCGTATTCTGTGATCCCGGCCTTGATCTTCTTTCTGGATTTCGAAAGCCTGTCCTTTATGGTTTCTTCAGAACACCCCATAACTTCGGCTATGTCTTTTCTTGAGAGCTCATTGTAGTAGAAAAGAAGAACTGTCTGAAACTCTGCGTCTTTCAGGCTTTCCTTTATGATCTTGAGGAGTGCGTCTCTCTTTGTCTTATCCATGACATAAGAATCCGGCAGATCCTCCAGGTTATCATCACCCTCAATATCTTCGCCTGCAGCTACGGCGTCATCGTAAGAGAGATCTCCCTTTCTTACCTTATACTTATCGTGTGCCTTGTTTGCTGCGATCCTCTTGAGCCACTGAAGGAATACGTTCTCATCTTCAAGCTCTGCTAACTTCAGGAAAACCGCAGTATATGTTTCCTGCATCGCGTCCTCGGCATCCTGCTCATTATTGAGAATACCGTAACACGTTGTGTACACGAGTCTTTTCGATTTCTCGTAGATTTCCGTAAATGCGTTCTCGTCTCCGGCCTTAAAGCGCCTTACAAGCTCTGCATACTGCTCGAAAATGCTTTTGTCAGAATCACTTTCCATATGTTTATAAACCCTCCGTATGAATCAACCAAATCATCCTTCGTATGTTGAAGCACACTCATAATCTACAAGCTGATTCTGAATCACATTAGCATACAAATTTGCAAATTCCAAATAACCGACATAGAAGTGAAAATCGTCTTCCTCAAAGAAGAAAGCTTCTCCGTTAACAGCTCCCGGAACAAACTGGTGTCCTACAGGATAATTGTATTCGGAAGTATTAACAGTCACGGTTCCGTCGTTATACTTGATAAGGTTATTGAAGCTTACATAATAGTAGTATTCAAAGTCACCGACATTAACATTATTAGCACAAACCTTATAGATCATATAACACTGGTTGTAGTACTCGCTGTCGTTATTTCTTGTATACAGGAAATACATACCGTCATAGTCGACTGAGATCAATGATTCTTCAGATTCATCCCAGGATACTTCTGCATAAAACACATTCAGGCCCTGTTCCTGCATTGTATTCATAATATCTTCCGGAATATCATCAATCGATGATACATATTCATCAAGGCCTTCAACGGTAACATCCATGGTATCTCTTGTGAGAGTGTAGTTCTCCTCATCAGCTACAGCTGCAAGTTCACCGTCATAGCTCATGGCAGTAACCGTGATCGTGTCGCCGTTGCTCAGACCGTAATCAGCTGAAAGTGTGTAATAAACATCGCCCACAGGTGTGGAAGCAGTATAAGCAACAGCCTGTCCTTCCGGCGAAATCCCCGTATATTCGATCTCAAAATATTCAAAAGGATCAAAATCAGGTTTGATCTCAAGACCATCAACAGTGATCTCCAGGTCCTCATCGCTGAAGGATACTTCATAATCATTTTCCAGATCACGAAGAGAATTAGTCCATTCAAAAACGACAGTATCTCCATTTGACAGACTGTCCGTCTGATTCCATGATCCGTGGATATTTCTTTCAAGCGTTGAAACTCTGCAGTCAGCAAGTGCCTCGTTCTGATCAATGATCGCTTCATAATCGATGCTGTAACTGATAACGCCATCACCGTCATACCCTGAGAACTCATAAACTACATAATCATTAAGATTGATCTCGGACTTTTCGTTCTCTGTGATGCTTTCTGAACATCCTGCCATTGCCAACATCATTGTTGCAACTGTAACTCCAACCAATAACTTTTTCATAATAACCTCCTGAATTAAGTGAGTTTTTCACTATTATACCTATATGACGATTGCATTTACCCAAAAGGGGGTGTTTTTAGAAAAATTTTTTTCTATCCTGCAGATCATTTGGACTGCTGCAAATGTCAATTCCCTTTTTTATCACGGCAATATCCATTTCCGGGATCTCCATATCTTCAGCAACTGCTCTGAAGAATCTGGTGAGAAAGGGAACTTTGATCTCTTTGTTATCATTCATTTTAAGTTCCCCCTTTCGATGAGACTTATAACTGGCTTTGCAGATAATCGATTTCCTTCTGTGCCTTGACGTTAGCGTTGTGGCAGCTCTTGGGATCAACTCCGAAACAACCGAGTTTCTTTTCGTAATGGCCCTTAACAGCCTTATCCCTCTTCTCGTTCTCGTGCTTGAGATACTCGATACGGTCCTTGATCTTAGCGCGTGCCTTTTCTTCCTTTGCCATGTCTGCCTTGCGGTCCATCTCTTCTGCAGAAGGCATTTCGCCCGAGAATAATGCATTGCCTGCGAAGTTACCTACTACATAGAAGACTACTGTGAAGATAACAAAAGCGATAACACCAATGAGATTCTCAACGATAAGGCATGTCAGCGGAGCTATAGTCAGACAGAACAAAGTGTTGCCAAAGCATCCGGTATAAAGAGAATCTTTCGACAGAATTATTGAATCAATAACAGCTATTACAAATGCTGTGATGCCGGTAGCCACAATGATCGGAAAAAGCTCGCTGTGTCTGCTGAAATTGAACAGATCCATAACCAGGTCCTTCACGCTCACGTTATATCCGAGAAGAATCGCTGCTGATAAAGTTATATTCAGAATTATCGTTGTAGCCGTAAATAACGCTTTCCTGATCTTTGATCCGTTCTTATAAAGGCCAATCGCTGCAAAGACGGTAATTGTGATTAATGAAGCACCAACGGGAATCAATGCCCAAAGGCTGTAGAAGTTTCCTGCATTTCCGCTTGTCCAGACATTGCTCAATGCATCAAAGAATCCGTCTTTGACCATATTGATCTGATCACCATAGAACCCGCCGGCGATAAAACTGATGATTGAAACCAGAAAGACAACCGCTGCTGCGATCAAAGGAAGGATTGAGAGAATGTTTAGCACCAGATCCTTAATCTTGTGCTCAGCATTCCTGCTGCCTCTGATTGCATCAATTGCCTTAGCGGCATTTTCGATAACCATGAGATAAGGTAAACTTACGAGATTTAATACGAACTTCATTTTGAATTCCTCCTGTTTTTTAAGATGTTTTTCATCCTTATACCTAATAGACGAATGAAAAACTCCAAAAGGGGGGGGACTTTTGGAAAATTTTTTTGATCATAACGATTTTTGCGGAAATTGACAGCACCCAAAAGTTATCAAGAGAACTTAACCCGGATGTTATAATTACCTTGTATGACGGAGAGATTCTCTAATAAAGATAATTATCATGGATTCAAAAATTTCGAGTGTAGCGTGAGAGATGAGGTATTAAATGATTAGATACGATGATTATATTTCTCCTGAGGAATACTTAGAGTTACGTAAATTGGTCGGATGGAGACTTTTCCCGCTCGAGGAAGCAAGAAAATGCGTGGAGAACGCTTACATGGTTCTTTGTGTCAGGGAAGATGACAGAGCGATAGGTGTTGTAAGACTATCTTGGGACGGAGGATACGTAGCCTTCCTTTCAGACGTAATCGTTTTGCCGGAGTATCAGGGGAAGGGCATAGGCAGAGCCATTATCGACACGCTCGAAAAGGACGAATTCTTCCTAAGGGCGAAGCGCATTGAGATCCCCGCGTCGATAACAGGTGTCCCTTTCTATCTTAAGATGGGATATAACTATAAAAACGGAATCACTGAGCCTGATGAAGAACACCTGATCAGGTTGGAAAAGCGGAGGGATGTAAGATGAGTATACGACAAATCGGGGAACAGGATATAGCGGATTGTGTTGAAGTTATCAGAGTAAGCTTCATGACGATTGCTAAGCAGTTTAATATCACTCCTGAAAATGCACCGGCATTTACTGCATTCGCAACTGATGAGAAGAAGATTCTTCATTGGATGAATGAACAGCATCGTCCGATGTATGGATATTACGATGGTGATAAATTGGCAGGTTATTATAATCTACTTGTCAACGGAAATGATAGCGAACTCGGAAGCCTTTGCGTGCTGCCGGATTACAGACACAAAGGGATTGGAGAGGCTTTGCTCAAAGACTCCGTAAAGCGTGCGAAAGACTTGGGATGCAAAACAATGAAGCTTAGTATTGTCGAGGAGAATACAATACTTCGCAAATGGTACGAGAGCTTCGGGTTTAAGCACACCGGTACAGTAAAATACGAATTCTTTCCCTTTACGTGTGGATATCTGGAGATGCCGTTATAAAGGGTTATTCCTGAATATGAATAACACCTTATATAATATAGATCAGACCGATTATGTAATAACCTTTTGCAACATTTCGGTTTTGTAATGTGTATATATGGCATAGACGTTCGAAAAGGAGATACGGAAATGAAAAAGTTAATCAGTAAGATCGCTAGCGTTGTAATGGCATTCACACTTATTACGGGTGTTTGCGCAGGCTGTAAGTCAGATAAGTCAGACGAAGCAGAGTCAACAGCTGAACTTCCAAGCTACACATCAGTAACAGATGAGTCCGGCAACCTTCCGGTTAATGGAACGGTCGGTGATATGGAATACAGGATAATGGGCGAGGACGAGTACGGCTGCTACAACAAGCCCAGAGGCTACTATTACGACCAGCTCGAACAGCTTGACTCACCGCTCTTCATCGTTATCAGCGCCGGAACACAGACCAGGACAGGGGGCGAGCTTAAGATAACGGATCTCGGAATGCAGGGATCAAAACTCGTTATCGTAGTTGAAGAGACTGAAGCTGACGGCGAGGAATACGACGGCCTTGATTGCCCCTGCGCAGTATTGGAATTGAATGACGGGCCTGAAGAGCTGCTGATCGTCAGTACAACGGGTGAAGAGTTCGGATGCATCACACCCTGAGACTCTAAGGTATAATGACTCGTAGACATTTCACCGTATTTATCGACGAGGGGGATAACATGAAGAGAAAGATCATAGCGATAACGATCATGGCAGCACTGATGCTCACTTCCTGCAGTTCATCCGAAGACAATGAGGAGACCACGGCAGCGGAACCTTCTGACGTGGAGACCGAGGATAAACAGGATGAATCCGGACAGGACGTTAAATATGTGACCTTCGGGCACTATGAACAGGACGGGGATGAGAGCAACGGTCCCGAGCCGATAAACTGGATAATACTGTCAGAGGAAGATGACAGGATGCTCCTTATAAGTTTGAATATCCTGGATTATCAGCCTTACAATACGGAATTAGAGGAAGTGACATGGGAGACCTGCAGTTTACGTAAGTGGCTTAATGAAGACTTCATAGATGCGGCATTTGACGCTTCCGAACAGGAACAGATATTAACGGTGACGAATACCAATCCCGATAATGAACTGTATTTCGGAATGGAAGGCGGCAATGATACGGAAGATCGGGTCTTCCTGCTGAGCATTGATGAAGCCAGGGATCTTTTCGAAGATGATGAAGCGAGAGCTTGTGAGCCCTGTGAGTGGTATTGGCTGAGATCGCCCGGCTACCCTGCTACACATGCTGCTGTTGTTCTCCATATCGGCGAACTCTTAACTCGCGGACACCTCGTTACTTTCAACTACTACGACCACGGCGTGCGTCCCGCATTATGGCTGAGCATTGATGGTGACGGAGCCTGAAGCGCCGTCCACCGTTACGATATCACCTGTCTTAAGAAGAGTAGTGGCATTGCCGCATCCGACGACGGCCGGGATCCCGAATTCCCGGGCGACGATCGCTGCGTGTGACAGAGGTGCGCCTATGTCCGTGACGATCGCCGACACTTTGGGGAAGACCAGTGTCCAGCCGATGTTGGTCGCGACAGTTACGAGTATGTCACCCTGCTCGACCTGATCGATGTCATCTGTCGACATTATCACTTTTACTTTGCCGGTTACCGTGCCGGCGGCTCCGGGAAAGCCCTTAATATCGCTGCCCTTGGCGTTAAGGCTCTCGGCACCGGCAAAATAGCGGTCACTGCGCCTGTCAGGATCTGCCATCCAGGCATCCGGGTCGAACCTGCCCATGATGAGATTAGGGAAGGACGGGTATTCAAGATAACGGGCATACGTTGCCTTACGCGCGGGGATAAACTTCAGCGCATCCTTGTGACCGTCAAGCATCTCGAAAAGTTCCCCGAAGGTGAGGAAGAATATATCATCCCCAATACCTTCGATCCGACCGGCGCGAAGAATGAATTCCCTGAACGCCGAGAAGAGCCAGACCCCCTTGCTCCTGATATCTTCCCTGAACTCGTTGGCGTGCCTGAACTTTATGAGTTCCTTGTCGATCCACCTGCTCTTATCGGGGTACATCGACTTGAATTCCGAGAGCGCTTCGTCGGCCAGCTGCTGCTGTTTATCGAGCATGCCCTGAAGATCCGCACCGGTCCTGATATGTTCTTCTATCACGTTCCCGGGGAAAGCCGGATCCTCGTACGGACGGGGCGACATCAGTTCCATCTCGTTGGCGGATCTGTGACCGCATGCGAGCACGTATTCTTCGCGGGTCATGTTGCCACTTGATACCTTATCGAGAAGGAGGAGCGGCTTCATGCAGTCGATGACGCCGAGCGAGCCGCCGAGAAGGCGGTTAGCCATATCGCTTCCTGCGATCTTCGTGATCTTTTTACGTGAACCGAAGAGCGGGATCATGGACGTTCCGCATTCGCTCAGGATAGACGCCAGTCCCTCGTTGATCCTCGGAAGCAGATCGTTATTCCACATGTTAAAAAGCGAATCCAAGTCGTCGATCTTACGGATCACGTCGATCTTCTCGCGGCAGATATCAGGCAGGTTGAGCACCATCTCGTGCTTTCTTTTGCGACTCATCTTTACCTTATTCTCCGGGAATAACAGCCGCTTCACATGACTGAGGAACTGTCTCTTGTAGAATGGCGATATCGGCACTGCCGTGCCTTCGGGTATGTTGCCGACAAGATCTTTTATTGCCTCGAAGGCGGCTTCTTCAGATTTCCCGAACGCCACGAGAGCCGAGCACATCACAGAGACGTTCATATACGGCTGACCGTATATGTTGTCGAGCCAATCGGGCAGCCCGAGCATGTTATTGATCTTCTCGAGTACGCTGAACGTCATCGGGGATATCGGCTTCATAAATATCTCGCCGACATTCGTCTTTGTCAGCAGCTTGTTTCCCGACATCGTTCCGTTAATGTAATAGGTGCTCATATCGAGCCTCTTCAGTGTCGTGATGGGGCGGGCCTGAAGGATATAGACTTTACCGCCTGATATCGCCCATTCGATATCCGTCGGCATGCCGTATAGGTTTCTTATCAGTCGGCAGTATTTGGTGAGGCGCTTGGCATAGGGCCGAAGCTCATCCGGTCCGTCGTAATCGTATCTGACCGCATTGATCCTGAAGCTGTCGCCGGTATCAATGCCTGACACGAGCCGCTCGCCCTCGCCCTTAACGTAATTGCCGATCAGGTGACTGTCAGTTCCGGTGATCACGTCGGAGGTAAAGATGACACCCGCGAACTGCGGTTTTACGAATCTCTGGATTATGACGGCTATACCTTCATTTGCTACACCGAAGTCAGCCGAGTATTCCCGGACGTTGCTGTTGCCCGAAGATGCCGCGACTCGCATGACGGCGTCGATGATATTGTCTGCTGCGACGTCGGTCACCGTTTCATACTGCCCGGCGTAGGACTTCTCGCATCCGTCTTCGTTGAGCGCGGAAGATCTGACGGCATAGGTTGTTCCGCGGTCGAGAGCGGCTGTTAATCCGTTAAGTTCGGTGAGCGCTTCGGGGCGGATCTTCCCGCCTTCAAACGCATCTGACGTGATGACCGATCCGTACGGAACGGGAAGCTTACGTGCACCGATCATGCGTGCGAGGGATAATGCCTTGCCGCCGCAGCTGTTCTTTATGTTCTCCGGTATATCATTAAGGTTGTATATGTATCTCATATTTATTCACCCAGCAGTAGGTCGATCCTCATGCCGATCACTTTACGCAGCTCATCTTCGTTATCGAGATCGATCCCGAAGTCGCGCTTTATGTTGTCCTTGCGGTATATGATCAGCTGCATCATGGTCGACATCTCATATGCGATCATGCGGCATTCTGCTTCTGTCTTACGGCCGGCGTAATGTTCCATGACGTAGTGATAACTGAAGGATTCCTGACCGAGGTCGCGCTTGAAGAGGATGAATCCGGTCGTGGCGCGCGTGAACTTATGATTATCGACGAGGCATTTGGCGACTTCGAAGTGGAGCGCCTTGAGAAGGTCTTTGGGGGAGAGGTCCGAAGCCAGGAGCTCTTTGACCTTGGTGTCAGACAGGAAGCCCAGATACTGCTTCTGAAACACCGAGTAGATCAGGTTCTCTCTGGAACCGAAGCAGTAGTTGATCATCGACGGCTTGACGTCGGCGGCCGATGCGATCTGGCGGGACGTTACCGTGAGCGGGTCGTCGCTCTCTTCCATGAGACGGAAGGTCGCGTCGAGCAGCCGGTCTTTGGTTATGGTGAGCTTCTCGTCTTTGTTCATTTTCGAGCATCCTCCACATTATTGAACACGTTCAATAATAAAATAGCACAGCGAAAAAGAACTGGCAAGAGGCTCTGAAGCTCTCTTTATTTTTCCATGTCCTCGGGGGAGATGTGTCCCTGATTCGACCACCTCTTACGGAACTCGCGCGGCGACATGGCGAAGAACCTCTTAAATGTCTCCGACATATAGCTGACCCCGCGGAAGCCCGTCATCTCGGCGATATCCGACATGTTGAGCGAAGTGGACCTCAGATATTCAGCGACCTTACGCGCTCTGAAATGCATAACGTAATTGACCGGCGACTCATTCACATATTTATGGAAGATATTATTGCACAGAGACCTGCTGATACTGGCACTCGATGCGATATCGTCCAGCGTCAGCCCCTCGCGGTAGTGATCGGAGATATAATGCATCATCGCCTTGAACGCCACCATGTGCGAGTCGGTGGTGTCTTCCGTGTCGTACATACCGATAGTCTGACTGTGCTTCAGGATGATCTCCCATATCTCGAAGAACCTGACCGTGATCTTGAACGGGTCGTGCCTGATGTCGGGAAGCGAAGTCATAAGCTCATACATGCGTTCTGTATATTCGTTGATGTCGCGGTACCTCAGATACGTCAGCTCGGGATTATCGATTATCGGCCGGATCGCATTCATCTCGACAGGCACAGTCGAATAAAGGACAGAAGGGTCGATGACAAAGATGATATACCTTGCCGTCTGTTCGCTCGTGCTCATCATGTAGTGGATCTGATTCGAGTTGATGAAGATCGTGTCGCCCTTATGGAGCATCAGTGTCTTGCCGTTGACCGAGTAGGCTGTCTCGCCCTCGGTCACGCAGCACATCTCGATGTCTTTGTGGAAATGAGGGACGCGCTCCCATGTGACTTTGGGCCTGATCCAGCCGTCGTAGATATATGACGGAAATGCAGGATCGTCGTAGTTGACTTCCTCCGAACCGTCGTCTCTCTTGACGATAAGTCCCATCTGTTCGATCTTCATGAGATACCCTCCTTTTCCACGAAAGTATAACAATATTCCACAGTCGTGTAAGATAGTTATATATTCCGCGAAGTATATGGGCGAAAAAGCCCTATCACATACAATATACTTATAACAGCAAACAAATTCAAGCGGAGGACTACAAATGGAAAACGCTATAGTTATGAAGAATGTATGTAAAGACTTTAAGGTCCTCAATCGTCACGAGGGTCTCAAAGGAAGCATCCGGGATCTTTTCTCGAGAGACTACAAGACGATATCCGCGGTAAAGGACGTCAGCCTCGAGATCAAGAAGGGTGAGGTCATCGGATATCTGGGACCTAACGGTGCCGGTAAATCCACAACCATCAAGATGATGACGGGCGTGCTCGAGCCCACGTCAGGCGAGATCATCGTCAACGGTCTCGTTCCTTACAAGGAGAGAACAAAGAACTCCGAGAACATCGGTGTTGTCTTCGGCCAGCGAAGCCAGTTGTGGTGGTCGCTGCCGCTCATCGAGTCCTTTAAGCTCCTTCGTGACATCTACATGGTCCCGAAGAAAGAATACGAGGATATGCTCGAGCTCTATTCGTCACTCGTCGACCTCGAGCCGATCCTTCATAAGCCCGTAAGACAGATGTCCCTCGGACAGAGGACACTGAGCGATATCCTGGCAGCGTTCCTGCACAACCCCGATATCGTTTTCCTCGATGAGCCGACCATCGGTCTCGATGTATCGATGAAGGCGAAGATCCGTTCCCTCATCCTGGGACTCAACAGTCAGAAGAACACGACGGTAATCCTTACGACCCACGACATGGGTGACGTCGATGCGCTCTGCCGCAGGATCGTCATAATCGATAAGGGCACGAAGATCTACGATAATGACATCGAGCACTTGAAGTCATACTTCGGCTCATACAGAACGCTGCACCTGAGAATGGCGGACGACACCTGGTACGACGAGGTCATCGACGAATCCAAGCAGGACATCATGGAGATCATCATGACCAAGCAGAAGGAGCAGAAGATCAAGGATATCAAGCTCGAAGAGATATCGACGGAAGAAGTAATAAAGAAGATATATGAAGGGAGTGCTGCCTCATGAATCCCAAGAGACTGATCGCGCTGACACGTGCCGGGATAATGGAGTCCCTGCAGTTCCGTCTGGGCACCGCAGTCACGCTTTTCGCTAATCTTATCTACCTTGTTCTGGTCTACTATCTCTGGAAGGCCATCTACGACTCCGCCGGTACGGACACGGTAAACGGAATGACATTCACCGACACCATGATCTACCTGATCCTGGCAACGGCGCTCTTCAATTTCCTCGAGATGTTCGTCGTATGGGACATGAGCCGTTCCATCCAGAGCGGCAAGATCGTCCTGGACCTCCTTAAGCCGATGAACTTCAGAAGGTACACTTTCTGGAGCTACTCCGGATCACACGTGGTCCTTTTCGCGCTGTCATTCCTGCCGACCTTTATCGTCGTCATGATCGTAACACACGGCGCGATCCACATGGGCATCAACCTGATCTGGTTCATCATCGCGACCGTCCTGGCGCTCATCGTCAACTTCAACATCGAGATGATCGTCGCGACTCTCTGCCTCTACACCGAGTCGACCTGGGGTATCAACATCGTCAAGGAGACCATCGTGCTCCTCCTCTCGGGCGCATCGATCCCGATCGCTTTCTTCCCGGAGCGCGCCCGCGACATAGTCGAGTGTCTCCCATTCAGGGCGATCTACGATGTCCCGCTGACCGTGCTCCTGCAGAAAGGCGGCAGCGACGAACTGTCCGGCCTTCTCCCGCTCCTGGGACTTCAGGCCGTCTGGGCGATATCGCTCTTCGCGATCGGTACCGCCTTCTGGAACTATTCGGTACGCAAGATAACAGTAAACGGAGGCTGACCTATGTCTGAACAAGCATTATCAAACAGGCGCGGATTAGGCTTCTACCTGCGCATCTACAAAAAGATACTCGTCCAGGATCTGAAGAGCAAGATGAGCTATCGTGCCGACTTCATCATCTCGACGATCGGCATGATCCTGACCAACCTCTCAGGCTTCATTACCTTCCTGATCCTGTTCAAGAACTTCCCGTCGATCAACGGCTGGGACTACCACCACATGCTCTTCCTGTACGGCTTCTCGCTCATCGCGCTGACGCCGGTCCAGTGCTTCTTCGACAACAACTGGAACCTGCGCTTCATGGTGCAGAGCGGTGACTTCATCAAGTACTGCTTCAGGCCGATCAACGTCTTCTTCTACTTCATGTCGGAGGTCTTCGACGTCAAGGGTCTGGGCCAGCTCGCCTTCGGGATCGGCACGATCGTCTACTCCTGGTATCACATCGGCCTGGCCGTAACACCGCTGAGGATATGCCTCCTTATCCTCTACCTGTTCACGGCCTCGCTGTTCATGATCGCCATAATGAACTTCGCCGCGGCGACCTGCTTCTGGATCGTCGGCTCGGGCTACGTCATGGTCATCATGTTCCGCTTCAAGGACTTCGCCAAGTACCCGGCGAGCATCTTCAGCGGCATCTTCAGGATCATCTTCACCTTTGTGATCCCGATCGCCTTCGTCGCCTACTACCCGAGCCTGGTCGTCCTTGACCCGTCCGACATCCCGACCCTGTCCCTGTGCGCCCCCTTCCTCGGCCTTCTCTTCTTCTGGCTGAGCTACAAGTTCTGGATGCTGGGCGTCAAAAAGTACGACTTCACGGGCTCGTGAGGGTTCTTCGCCGGTGCGGCGCTTGCCGGCAGTTTACCGGCAGTATGTAGATCGGTTTATGCCCCCCGGGTAACGATTCCGGTAATGATTTGTTAAAAATGTTACCGTTTCCGTTACCCGAGGGGGTTTTTATGTCTCGGGTAACGATTTCGGTTACGATTCTTGGGAAAACGTTACCATTTCCGTTACCCAACGTCTTTTTTCGGCCCCGGGTAACGATTCCGGTAATGATTTGTTAAAAATGTTACCGTTTCCGTTACCCGAGGGGGTTTTTATGTCTCGGGTAACGATTCCGGTTACGATTCTCGAAAAACGTTACCATTTCCGTTACCCAACGTCTTTTTCCGGCCTCGGGTAACGATTTCGGTTACAATTCTCGAAAAATGTTACCGTTTCCGTTACCCGAGGAGGCTCGCTCGAAAGTGTAAAAAAACTTTAATTGTTCTATGGAATATTGCCGTGTTGTGCGGTATACTCAGTTCAAGTATGCCTTTATAAAGGAAAGAAAGGGGAAAAGGATATGAAACGCAAGAGATTACTGCGATTAGCATCCTTGATCATCGCTGTTAACATGACCTTCGGAATGATCCCGGGTTTTGTTATGGCTGATGAGACAGACGCCTCTGAAGATGAGGACACCTCGATCGAGATTACTTTCGATGAGGAAGAAGCATCTGATGAGATCGCCGGCGAAGAAGACGCCATCGACGCAGAGGTTGATGACGAGACTGACGCTGACGCAGCAGAGGCAGAGGACGTTGCCGAGGCTTCCGATGAGGAAGAGGCAACCGTCGAAGAGGATGCGGTTGAAGATATTGCTGAGCCCGAAGAGGACGCAGCAGTTGAAGAGGAGACGGCTTCCGTCGAACTGACGTCCGATGAGGATGACGCTGCTCCTGCCGAGGAGGCTGAAGAGGTTGACGCCGAGCCCGCTGAAGAAGCAGAGGCAGAGGCTGACGCTGAGCCTGCTGAAGAAGCTGAGGCTGACGCTGAGGCCGTTGAGGTAGAGGAAGAGGTTGTTACTGTTGAGGCTGACGATGCATCTACACTGACTCTTAACGCGACAAACGTTCCGGATGAGACACTGAGAGAATATCTCATCACTCTTTCCGGCGGTGATACAAGCTTTACTCAGGCTGAGATGAGTGCAGTTACATTGTTCGAGCTTGATGGTCAAGGCAAAAAGAAGGTTGCGAATCTCAAAGGTCTTGATAAGTGTAATTTCACTGCTTGTAAAACAGTTACCATGAAGAACAATTCCTTCACAGGAACGTTCAGTGGCGCACCCTTCCCGGCTCTTGAGAGCCTGTATCTTGAGGGTACACCTATCACGGGATTAAATCTGAGCACAAATACATATATCAAAAAGATCGACTGTCAGGCTAAGAAGGGTGAAGGCTGTAAGATCACTAATGAGCTTGATCTCCATGATAAGATCTATCTTGAGGAACTTGATATTACTTGGAATGAGGTTGGAACTCTGGATGTTTCCGGCTGTACAAGCCTCAAGAAGGCTAAGCTTGATAATAACCCTCTCCAGAAGCTCTACTGCTCATATACTCGTGTTGGTGCTATCGAAGTAAAGAGCGGTAAGCTCGATACTCTTTATGCTGATAATTGTCCTAACCTTAATGAAGTCATCGTTAAGCAGGGTAAGCTCAGAGATATCGATCTGACGAATAGTGAGAATATCGAGAAACTGACACTGCCCGGAAATGAACTCGAAGAGATCGATCTGACAACGGTAATCGGTCTCAGTGAGGTAGATCTTTCTGAGAATCAGCTTAAAAAAATTAATCTGTCTAAGAACATCCACCTTAAGGTTCTCGACGTAAGTGCTAACCCTAATCTTACGTCACTGAGTCTTACCAACAATAAGGCTCTTGAGACACTTAATTTCCAGGAGACACAGATCAGCAAGATCACAGTTACACAGTGCACATCTCTTAACGAATTGAGATGCTACTCCTGTAAGCTGTCCGCTCTGGATCTGTCCAAGAATACGGCTCTCAGATATCTCGATTGTCACGACAATACGATCAAGACACTTAATCTGGCAAATAATACAAAGCTTGCTGAGGTTTATTGCCAGGAGAATCAGATCACAAGCATCTCCGTTGCAAATATGGAGAACCTTGAGATCCTTAACTGCTCTGAGAATATGCTCACGAATCTGTCTGTTACAGGCTGTGAGAAGCTCAGAAGCCTTGAGTACAAGTCTAACCCTGATATGAAGACGGTAGATCTCCACGGATGTATCGTTCTTAAGAAGTTCGCTCCTTCCGGAATGACAAAGCTCGTAAGTGTTAACCTTGCTGATTGTAAGGCTATCACGGACATCACAGTTCCGAATAACAGCGAGCTTACAACTCTTAATGTTGCCGGCTGTATCAACGTTCAGACTCTGAACTGCGCAGGCGGTAAGCTCACAAAGCTCGACGTAAGCGGAATGACAGCACTGCAGACACTGAAGTGCAGCTCCAACAAGATCACATCACTTAATCTCAAGAATTGTACTCTCCTTGATACGCTTGAGTGCTCTGACAACAAGATCTCTTCACTGGATCTTTCCAAGTGCAACAGGATCAAGACTGTCAGATGTGATAAGAACCAGATCACATCCATCAATCTGTCCGGTGCAGTTGATCTTAAGATCCTGGTTGTCTCTGACAACACAGGTCTGAAGTCTCTCGACGTTTCCGGTAAGACAAGACTTGAGACTCTTACGGCTGAGAACACAGGTCTTACATCTCTTAATGCCAGCGGTCTCGATTCCTTGAAGACTCTTAACCTCAGCAATTGCGCCAGCCTTAAGACTCTGAACGCTTCCGGCGACCTGAGCCTTACAACAGTAAACCTGGCTAACGATCTGAAGCTCACATCCGCTAACTTCAGCGGTTGTAAGGGTCTTAAGTCTCTCAGCCTTAAGCAGCTGGATTCACTGAAGACACTTAATGTCAGCAACTGTACAAAGCTCGCCAGACTTACATGTTCTGATGATGCTCTGGAAACACTTACACTCACAGGCTGTACGGCTCTCGAGGAACTCGATTGCTCCAACAACGATCTGCACAAGCTCAATATCAGTGACTGTGAGGTATTGGAGGAGATCAACTGCTCCAACAATAAGCTCGCTACACTCGATGCCAACGGATGTACAGACATCATCTCGATCAACTGTTCCAGGAACATCCTTACATCCATCAAGGTAAACAAGTGCCCGAATCTTAAGACTCTGGTCTGCGAGTACAACCAGCTCGAGTCTATCAACCTCAGCAAGAATAAGAATCTTGCTACTGTTAACCTTAACCACAACCTGTTCGCTCTGAATCCTGAGGATACTACGGATCTTGAGGCTGCAAACATCCAGACAAGCGGCCGTGATATCAACAACTTCAGATATCTCGATCAGGATATCCCGCTTCTCAGAGCTGAGGCCAAGAACGCCAGCAGGATCAACCTGTCCTGGACAAAGGTAGCTCAGTCCGGTACTTATGAGAGCCCTGTTGCTTACACGGTTTACATGAGCACAACAAGGAACGGCTCTTATACAAAGATCTACGATGACGCCAGCAACTCTTTCGCCGCTACAGGTCTCGAGCCGAACAAGACTTACTACTTCCAGGTAAGAGCTGTTTTCGCTGATGGTAAGTTCAGTGAGTGGAGTGCTGTTGTTAAGTGCACAACGCTTAACGGCGATCCTACACCTACACCTAAGCCGGGTCACGGTTCCGATAACAGAGGTTCTTCCACATCTTCCGAGACGGGTATCGCCGGATTCGTTGAGAGACTCTATACAGTAGCTCTCGGCCGTCAGTCCGATCCTAACGGTAAGGCAGACTGGATCAACCGCGTTCGTACGCAGGGTTACACAGGTGCTGATCTTGCAAGAGGCTTCCTCTTCTCTGATGAGTTCCTTGGTAAGAACATGAGCAATGCCGAGTTCCTGGATGTTCTCTATGAGACATTCTTCAACCGTGAGGCCGACGATCAGAAGGCTAACTGGCTGAAGCTCATGGACAGCGGCTGGAGCAAGAAGCAGGTTATCGACGGATTTATCAACTCCACTGAGTGGGCAAATCTTTGTCTTACTTTCGGTGTTGCTTCCGGTTCGACATTTGCTCCTAACATCACTGTAGCTCCTTCTCAGGACGTTATCGACTTCGCTACAAGACTTTACACAACATGTCTTGGACGTAATGCCGACCAGGCAGGTCTCGACGACTGGGCAAGCCAGCTCGCTAACATGAAGATCTCCGGATCCGATGCGGCACACGGCTTCTTCTTCTCCGGCGAGTTTGTCGGTCACAACTACAGCGATGCTGAGTACGTAACAAGACTCTACAGAACATTCATGGGTCGTGAGCCCGATCAGGCCGGCTTCGACAACTGGATGGCAGCACTGGCTTCCGGTCAGAGCAGAGAGTTCGTATTCCAGGGCTTCGCAGGATCTGCCGAGTGGGCAGGCATCTGCGCTGACTACGGTATCCTCAAGTAATTCAGGATCAACTGAAATCAAGGCCGGGGCTCGCAAGAGTCCCGGTTTTTTGTGCGCATAAAAGAGCTGCACATATTGGTAGCTCCGCTCTATAATTGAGTATGTATTTTGTTATAATCTTTCTATGACTGATAATATTCGAAAAATGATCTCCGACTGGATAACGATCACCTTGGCGGCCATCATAGCCATTGCGGCGGCCGGGCTTCTGCACCTGGATTTTGCCGTGTCCGCCGGCATCGTGGCGATCCTTTCTATCCAGGCCACCAAGAAAGAGACGATCAGGACCGCCGGCGTCCGTGTGGCGGCTTTTGCCTGCGCGCTGATCATCTCCTTTGTAACCTACAGTCTTGTCGGCTTTAATATATATGGTTTTCTGCTTTATCTTCCTTTTTATGTGGCGGTCTGCGTTAGTTTCTCTTGGTATAGTGCTATCGCGATGAACTCCGTGCTCATCTCCCACTTTATTACATTGGGGGATATGGGGCTGAATTCTCTCGGTAACGAGCTGATCCTTTTCGCGCTGGGTGTCATCACCGGCATAATCGCGAACATGCGTCTTCACAGGAACCTCGATCACGTAGGCAGACTTCGCAATGAGGCTGATGAGCAGATCAGGCACATCTTGAGCAGGATGGCTGACAGGATCCTGGATACGGGTGTTCAGGACTATAACGGCAGCTGCTTTGATAAATTGAACGACATGTTGAGCGACGCTTATTCAGCCGCCAAACTCAACCACGAGAACATCATCACAGCGGGTGATACAAATGATATGGAATATATAAAGATGCGTCAGCGCCAATGCAGTGTATTATATGAGATGTACAAGAAAGCTTCGGCCCTTAAAGCGACGCCGGCGACTGCCCAAAGGATCGCCGATTTCCTACGTCACACTGCGCGGGAATTCAGCAGCGATAACACCGTGGCCGGTTTGCTGGCCGAATTTGGCGAGCTGGACAAGAGCATGAAGTCCGAGCCACTGCCGGTCACCCGAAGCGAGTTCGAGGAGAGGGCCATGCTTTATGCATTGCTTCGTGATCTGGAGCAGTTTCTGCGGATCAAGAACGAGTTTATGACAGCTTAAATCATTTTCGAAAAGGAGATCAAAACATATGAGCAAAGTTACGGCATTTTTTGCAGAAGGAACAGAAGAGGTCGAGTGCCTGTCCGTTGTTGACATATTGAGAAGATGCGGAGTCGAGGTGCAGCTCGTCTCGATGAGCGGTGACAGGCAGGTCACGGGCTCACACAATATAACGGTGGTGGCCGATACGGTCTTCGAAGAGGCAGACTTCGATGACAGCGACATGCTCTTCCTGCCGGGAGGTATGCCGGGTGTCAAGAATCTGACGGCGCACGAAGGGCTTGCCGCACTCCTTAAGAAGTTCGACGCTGAGGGCAAGCGTATCGCGGCCGTCTGCGCGGCTCCGTCGGTGCTCGGCCTGCTGGGACTTCTTGTCGGCAAGAGGGCGACATGTTTCCCCGGTTGGGAGGACAAGCTCCTCGGGGCCGAATATACGGGTGAAGGCGTCACGACTGACGGCAACATATCGACCGGCAGAGGACTCGGCACTTCGATCGATCTCGGCATAGAGATGGTAAGGCTCCTCGAGGGCGAGGAGAAGGCCGCCGACATCAAGAAACGCATCCAGCATCCGGATACGATCTGAGGGTGCATGGCTATGGAATGGAGAACGATAGTCGACGCTGAGAAGGAGAAGCCCTACTACGCCGGGCTGAAGCAGAAGGTCGAGGAGGAGTATAGATCGACGCAGGTCTTTCCGCCTCACGATCAGATGTTCACGGCGTTCGCCTTGACGCCCTATGACGGAGTCAGGTGCGTGATACTGGGGCAGGATCCGTACCACAATGACAATCAGGCTATGGGGCTGTCGTTCTCGGTGCCGGAGGGAGAGGATATCCCGCCGTCACTTCGTAATATCTATAAAGAACTTCATAATGAGACCGGCTTTGAGATCCCGAAGAGCGGCGATCTGACGGGCTGGGCAAAGCAGGGCGTGCTGCTCCTTAATGCGGTGCTGACCGTGAGGGCGCACTGCCCGGCGTCGCACGCGTCGATCGGCTGGGAGAGCTTTACCGACAGCATTATCACGGCGCTGAATTCGAGGCGCGAGCCTCTGGTGTTCATGCTGTGGGGCAACTTCGCGAGAAGCAAGAAGAAGCTCATCACGAATCCTGCGCACCTGGTGCTCGAAGCGGCGCATCCGTCGCCCCTGTCGGCGAGCCGCGGATTCTTCGGGTGCGGTCATTTTATCAAGTGTAACGAGTTCCTGAAGGCGAACGGTCAGGGCGAGATCGACTGGCAGGCGCTGTAAGGGAGTACGCGCCGCCGAAGCCACCTAAGCAACAGTAGCTGTCACCGCAGCTCTCCTTACAAACTTTCCACGAACCTCATGAAGGCAGCCGTGCCGGCTTCGTCGCGCTTATAGACGCCGGCGCACTCGAGTATCTTGGCGAAAGTCTTACCGATCTCTTCCTTTATCGCGGCCTCGATCGCTTCCTCACCGGACAGATCGTGCTGATCCTTCCAGGAGTCGACCCAGTCGGCGTGCTTGGCGATCGACTCGATCGAGCGGATGTCGCTGCCGTCCTTTATGGCTGTGACCAGTTCTGCGATCTCGCCTTTGAGACGCGCGGGCAGGATCGCGAGGCCCATTACTTCGATGAGGCCGATGTTCTCTTTCTTGATATGGTGGTACTCGGCATGCGGATGGTAGACGCCGAGGGGGTGTTCGTCGGTTGTAACATTGTTACGGAGTACCAGATCGAGCTCGAACCTGCCGTCGTCCGTGCGACGCGCTATGGGCGTGATCGCATTGTGCGGGGTGCCGTCCGTCTCGGCGAAGATGAAGGCTGCCTCGTCAGTGTATCCGCGCCACTTATTCAATATGTGATCGGCGCAGTCGGCGATATCGTCGATACTATCGCCCTGAAGTCTGATGACCGACATAGGCCACTTGATGATACCGGCGGTAACATTCCCGAAGCCGGGGATCGTGAAGTTACGCTCGTACTGAGCGCGGGCCATGGGGAAGGTGTAGCACCCGCCCTGGAAATGGTCATGGCTCAGGATCGATCCGCCCACGATAGGCAGGTCCGCGTTGGAACCTGCTGTATAGTGGGGGAACAGAGCCGTGAAACCGAGAAGCTTACGGAAGACCGCATGATCGATGACCATCGGGATGTGGCGCCTGTTGAGGATGATGCAGTGCTCGTTGTAGTAGACGTAAGGCGAGTACTGAAGGTAGTAGTCATCCCCGTCGAGCGTTATCGGGATTATGCGGTGGTTCTGGCGTGCCGGGTGGGTTAAGGTCCCGGCGTAGCCCTCATTCTCCGGACAGAGGAGGCACTTCGGATATGAGGTGGACTTGGCCATTCCCGCCGCTGCGATATCGCGCGGATCCTTCTCGGGTTTACTTAAGTTGATGGTTATGTCGAGGTCGCCGTATTCTGTCGGGGCGAGCCACTTGACGTCCTTGGCGATGCGGTCAGTGCGGATGTAGTTCGTCGCTCTCGAGAAAGCGTAATACCAGTCGGTCGCGAGCTTGGGATCTTCACGCATCAGCTCGTTGAACATGCTGATGACGACGGAGGGCGGAGGCGTTACCATGCCCATTATCTTCGTATCAAAGAGGTCCTTAGATGCGGTCGAATCGCTGTCTAAGAGTCCGTGATCGAGCGCCCATGCGATCATATCCTCGAGGATAAAATGTAAGTCGCGCGCTGAAGGCTTAGTCTCCGGGTCGGCATATTCGTCGATCTTAAAAAGCTCTGCCAGCCTGTTAGTCAGATATACCCTGTCGAGCTCGTCCGCGAGCCCGTTATCGATGCTGTAGTCGACCAGTTCTCTAATATAAGTATTGATCATAGAATCCTCCAATATCACAAGATGCGCATTCCGCCGTATTTACGGATGCTCAGGATCTCGCAGGCGCCTTCGCCGAAGGTCTTATCCATCGTGCGCTTGTACGCGCCTGCATTCTCACTCCGGACGAAAGCCTGTATCGTTCCGGCAAATCCGCCACCGTGAACTCTCGCGGGCTCATCTTCGCCCAGGATCTGTTCGCTCACTGCCAGGCCGATCGCCATCTGCTGGTCCTTAACTGACCCCGTGGGGCTCACGTTCTGCAGGAACTTGAACGACGAGTCGCCGGATAAGCGGACGAGCTTCAGGAAGCCTGCTGTATCACCGCGCTTCAGCGCCTCGGCCTCCTGTCCGGCTCTTCGGGTCTCACCGACAAAGTGAAGCGCACGAAGGACGGCGCGGTCTCCGGCCTCACGCCTTAACAGATCGATGTTCCCGAGGATATCCGAAGCGCTGACAGGCCTTAAGACTTCGTGCCCTAACAGCGCGGCCACCTTCTTCATCTCGGCGGGGATAGACGCGTAGTCCGATGTCAGATCCGCATGCGATCCCTTGGTATCCGTGATGCAGAGGCAGTAGCCGTTCTCGGTCAGGTCGTAGTCGACTTTCTCGACGATCGGTGATGCCGTGTCATTAAAGTCAATATGGACGAGGCTGCCGACGGAAGATGCCATCTGATCCATCAGTCCGCACGGCTTATCGAAAAACACATTCTCGGCATACTGCCCCATCTTCGCGATCTCTTCGGGCGTGATGTTCATATCGTTAAACATTCCGGACACGACAGTGCCGATCAAAGTCTCGAACGCCGCCGACGAAGACAGCCCGGCGCCGATCAGCACGTCGCTCGTGATATAGGCATTAAATCCGCCGATCTTATATCCATTGCCCGCCAGCCCCGCGATGACTCCGCGGACCAGTGCGGCGGTCGTGCCCTTCTCGTCTTCCTTTACTTCAAGGTCTGATGTCGTCAGGGTGACCGGATCGAAGCCCTCGGCGTGAACTCTTATAACGTCGTCGCCCGAGGGCGCGGTTACGGCGATCGCGTCCCTGTTGATCGAGGCGGCCAGCACTTCGCCGTGCTGGTGGTCGGTATGGTTACCGCCGATCTCCGTGCGGCCGGGTGCGCTGTAGATCTGTATTGAGCCGATGTCAGCACCGGGGTAGAGGGACAGGAACATGTCTATGGCAGCGGTGTATCTGGTCGGCTGGGCAGCCGCTGCTTCTTCTGTGCAGTAGATGTCGATAAAGTCGATATCGCGGATAAGGTCCTCGGGTCGTGTCATAGATAAACTCCTTTACGGGAAGTGTACAGCCTGATGATAAACTGTGTTTAGTAAAAACGCAAGTAGTTTTACTAAACATTTTCGAAAAACTTCATTGTCCAAGGGCGTTTTCGATTATATAATTAGGTAAATGTTTACTAAATGGAGAGCGTTATGGCGACGATAAGAGACATAGCGGCCAAGGCGGGAGTCTCGCCCGCAGCCGTATCGAGGATACTGAGCAATGACCCCGGACTGAGCGTGGCGCCTGCCACCCGTAAGCGCGTGCTGGACTGTGCCGCGGAGCTCGGATACAGCAGGAAGAGGACGCGCGACAAGTCGGGATTCAAGATGGGCATCCTTCAGTGGTTCACGGCGGAAGAAGAGCTGAGTGACGACTATTATCTGTCGATCCGCAAGGGAATAGAGGACTACTGCGACGCCAATGCCATATCGCTCGCGCGTGCTTATCGTGTCGACGGTGCGACCGGGAGCCTTCCCGAGGACACGGACGGCGTTATCTGCGTCGGCAAGTTCTCGGCCGAAGAAGCATCAGCTCTGATCAAACACTATAAGAATATCCTTTTCCTTGATATGGAAGTCGAGCACCCGGAAGTCACGACCATTACGATGGACTTCAAGACGGCGGTCAACGAGGCCATGCGGTACCTGATCAAGCTGGGGCACAAGAAGATCGCATACATCGGCGGACAGGAATATGCCTCGGGCAGCGAGCCGCTCGAAGACCCGCGTAAGAAGGCCTACGAATCATATGTCCGGAAGCACAAGCTCGAGAGGGAAGATCTGCTGGCGGAGGGAAGCTTCTCGGCGGAGTCCGGCTACGAGCAGATGAAGGCTATGCTCGCCAAGGTAAAGCCTGACGCCGTCCTCGCAGCCAGTGATGCTATCGCAGTCGGCGTCATCAAGGCCATCAACGACAGCGGCCTTAAGTGCCCCGGCGACATATCGGTCATCGGCATCAACGACGACCGGATGAGCGCATATATGACACCCGCGCTGACGACGATGAGGGCGCCTGCCTACGATATGGGACAGCACGGCGCGAACCTCGTTTATGCGGCCGGTAATCTCAGTATAAGCACACCGCTCAAGGTGATGATCCCGTGCGTTCTCATCGAGCGCGAATCCTGCAGCCCGAGAAAGGAAAACAAATGAAATATCGTAAACTGACATCAGTGATACTTACGGCGGCAATGATAATGTCGATCGGAACGGCCGCGGGCGCGGTCCCGGAGGAAGAAGACGGCATCGCCGGGTTCGTCGAGAGGGCATATTCTTTGATACTCGGCCGCGAGTCCGATCCGGACGGCAAGGCTGACTGGTGCGACAGATTAAGCAGCGGCGATATCACGGCCGCCGAAATGATCCACGGCTTCGTCTACAGCAATGAATTCCGGACGGCGGATATCGATAATGAAGAGAAGGTCGAGATCATGTACAGCGTTATGCTCGACCGGACGCCCGACGCGACGGGACACGAGCACTGGCTGTCGCTCCTCGAGGACGGGGCGCAGATGGACGACATAATCGCAGGCTTCTGCGGTTCGCAGGAATTCCTCAGCATCTGCTCCGACTACGGCATCACGGCAGGCACGGTCGCAGGGACCGACTACAGGACCGGCATGTTCATCGAGCGCTGCTATCAGCTGGTTCTGGGACGCGGGTCGGACGATCAGGGCAAGGCGTACTGGTACGATTATCTGCGCACGGACGGCAACTTCGCGGATGAGGCTTTGTATGGGTTCGTCTTCTCTCCCGAAAACCTCGCCAAGGCTCAGACCGATTCCGAGTTCATAGAACTCCTCTATAACAACTGTCTCGGCAGAGCATCCGATGAGGCGGGCAAGGCAGACTGGCTCTCGCGCATGGACAAGGGAATGACAAAGGTCAGAGTATTCAGGAACTTCGTTCAGAGCGCTGAGTTCACCGAGATCCTGAACGAGTATGATCTCTCGGTCGACAAGACCCCCTACTATCTGGACAACGGCATTCACACGGGCCTCGGCATTTACTATCCCGGCGACGGACCGCTCGTCTGCATTGATCCGGGTCACCAGATGAGGCCAGACTTCTCGACAGAACCGAACGGGCCGGGCTCGTCCGTCATGAAGATCCTCGATCCCGGAGGAACGGCAGGAGTCTCTTCGAGAGTGTCGGAATATCAACTGAACCTTGAGGTATCGCTGAAGCTGCGCGACGCTTTTCTAGATGCAGGCTACTCCGTACTGATGACCCGCGAGACACACGACGTCGACCTGGGCAATGTAAAGCGCGCTTCGCTCGCGAACGAATACGGCGCGGACATCATGATCAGGATCCACGGCAACAGCCTGGATAACCATAGCTACAGAGGAACACTCGCAGTCGTGACAACAACTTCGAATCCTTTTGTCGGCTCGCTCTCGCCAGAATCGCAGCGCCTGGGGACCTGCCTCGTGAACAATATGTGTGCATTGACGGGCTTCCCGAACCGCGGGCTGCTGTTTGATGATACGATGACCGGCAACAACTGGGCGAAAATGCCCTGCGTCCTTCTCGAGATGGGCTTCATGAGCAATCCCGCCGAGGACATGGCGATGCAGGATCCGGCCGTACAGGCGCAGATCGTCGCGGGCATCGTGAACGGCGCGAACGAATACTTTGGAAGATAAAGAGGTCGTCAGCAATGGATGAACGAGTAAATGTAGTCCTCTATGAACCTGAGATCCCGCAGAATACCGGCAACATAATGAGGACATGTGTGGCGGCCGGGTGCGCGCTGCACATAATAAAGCCGCTGGGCTTTGACATCGATAATCCCAAGTTCAGGAGGGCGACGACCAACCACATCACATGGGCGGACTATATCCTCTATGAGAACTACGAGGACTTCGCGTCGCGTAATGACGGCGAGTACTACTTCATGACCAGGTACGGCAAGGTGCCGCCGTCGGATATCGCTTTCGACAGGGTTGCGTCCGATCGGAAGATCTATCTGATCTTCGGAAAAGAAAGCACGGGTGTCCCGTACGATATCCTGAAGTCGAATATCGACCGTTGCTTCAGGATCCCGATGGCAGGAGAGTGCCGGAGCCTCAATCTGAGCAATGCCGCGGCGATCGCGATCTACGAGTGCATGCGTCAGCTGAACTATCCCGGTCTGTCGATGACTGAAGTACAGAAGGGCGAGGATTTTCTCGAGTCATATGACGCGACGCTGAATAATTGATACGGCTCTCCGGGGTCGCGGCCTGTTTTTGATGTCGAGGTCGAAAACGCCCGTCGGGTAACGGAAATGGTAACGTTTTTCATAAATCGTAACCGGAATCGTTACCCGGGGCCTGAAATCACCACACAATTGACGACAATCTTAGAATGATTCTAATTTTGACCTTATGGATGATACCTACATAGAAAAAGATAGTTCTATTCTTGTATGTTTTGGGAAGAAGCCAACCTACAAAAATGTCTACATTGCCATTTTTGTAGGTATTTTCGAGGTGCTGAAACATACATAAATGACTAATCTTCATTTTTTGTATGTTATTCCGCGCGAAAAATACCTACAAAAACCACCTTGCTCACGTATACGTATGATAATCGACATACATAAAAGCGACTATTTCCATTCTTGTATGCTTGGGTAAAGGCGCTCTTGCACTATTCTGCAACCCTCAGTGTTACAAACAGTGCAGCTCCTCCAGCAGCGCCGAGCAGCCCTCGACCAGATCATCATATGTCCGGTCGAAGTTGCCGGTATACCACGGGTCCGCGATGTCGCGGTCAAGGAGCATCCTGACCTTATGGTCGGGGTCGTTCCGCACCACCCGCATGATGCCGGCGATGTTGCGGCGTTCCATCCCGATTATCAGATCGAACCTGCCGTAATCAGCCGCCTTGATCCTGCGAGCCTGCCTCCGGGCATACGGCACGCCCTCGAGGTCGAGCTTACGTTTCGCGGGAGGGTACATGTCGTTGCCCTCTTCCTCGTAGCTCGTGGCCGCCGACTCGACATAGATCTTGTCTGTGAGCCCGGCACGCGCGACCATATCCTTCATAATGAACTCCGCCATCGGTGAGCGGCAGATATTTCCCAAACAAACGAAAAGTATTCTAACAGGCATATTCTCTCCAATATCAGTTCAAGCTTCCGGTCAGCCGATCCGCCGGGATTCTCTGTGTCAATTATACCAGTAGCGTGTGCGGGCGTGCTTTATGGATCGTCTTTACCACATTATCGGCGGAAATTGAAGATAGTGTGGTAATCCAAGTCTGGTCTTTACCACATTTTCGGCAGAAATCGAGAATAGTGTGGTAATCCAAGTCTGGTCTTTACCACATTTTCGGCGGAAATGGAGAATAGTGTGGTAATCCAGGTCCGGGCTTTACCACATTTTCGGCAGAAATCGAGAATAGTGTGGTAATCCACGTTCGGTCTTTACCACATTTTCGGCAGAAATTGGGAATAGTGTGGTAATCCAAGCCGACCTGCTCCATACTGCCGAGATCGTATCAAGAGTTAAGTGAAATGTTTACCTGAACTCTTTCATATCGTCCAATCGCAGGAGGACGGGCTGCCTGCCGCTCTTAAATTGTGTATTAACTGTATGGTAAACTGACCGTAGAACGCCCGGAAAACCCTTTGAGGGAGGCAGGTAAACGGAGCGTCGGTTGATGCGGCGCGGGGGCGGCGGTAGGATGCAGGTGGAGGTGAGACAGATGGATGCAAACAGATTCGGTTGCTTTGTAGCTGAACGTCGCAAAGAGCTGCACATGACTCAGAAGGACCTGGCTGCCAAAATCCACGTAACCGACAAAGCGGTCAGCAAGTGGGAGAGAGGTCTGGGGTTGCCGGACATCAACTCGATCGAGGACCTGGCGGACGCTTTGGATGTTTCCATTACAGAACTTATGAGATCAGAAATGAATGTTAATGAAGAGACCGAGCAGGTCGTGAGCGATGTTATCGAGGTGGCGCGCAAGGACATTGACGAGAGGCAGAGAATCATAATCTATACTTTCGCCGCTACATCATTGTTGCTGGCGCTCATTCAGATGCTGCTGAGCATCCGCTGGAACGCCGACAAGCTGCAGATGAGGATGGATGTTCCGATCACTGCCTATATTCCGGGCTTGCTCCTGATCATCTACGGTATCGTCTGCAAGATCAAGGGCAAGAAAGCAGAAGGCGTGATCCCCATCGGCCTATCGCTCCTGATCATCCCCATGGTGATTTTCGGAGCGGCCTACATGATCTGCGCCCTGGTTACCGGCTGAGCGGGTGCGTTAAGGTCTGTCTATAATATAGACACGGATCTTAGTCCAAAAACAAATACGTTCCCGGCACGGCGTTATAGCCGACAGCTGCTACTGTGCTGAATCGCTCGAAAATACCGATATTCTCGCAATCATATCTTCCTCATTTCTCTTCCATCAATAAATTCACGCGATTACTTATTATGTCGATTACTTCATCGAGGCTCTTTTGCCCATCGAAAAAGCCCGACATCTCTTCATTGATGATCATATTGATATTCTCGTCTGTTATTCTGCAGCTGTCTGTTCTCTCAAGCCAGCCTAAGATCATATCAAGATAATCGCGGCTAAAGTGCTCATCGTGATAGCTTCTGTTGGCATACTCCAGCCAGCGTTCTCCTAAGTCATAGAAAGCCGCAATATTGATAGGTATGTCGCTACTGTGGCTTTGGACTTCTTCACCGAGAGCGAAGCTGATGAATCTCCATGCGCCGTCTTCTGAACTTGTGCAGTCGGTGATCGCTGCCGTCATAGAAGGGAAAAGTGTTGGACCGTGGCCGTCAACGGAAGGTCCCCCGGTGATAAGCCAGTCTGTTTTCGATGTGTAGTCGCTGTCGATCATTAAATACCAGAAATCGTTCATAGATACGGGCAGATAATGAGCGCTATTGTGTTCGCCGGCGGCAATAGCATCGGTCAGAGCGACCAGATCACGGAAGGATTCAGTGTCGATATTAATAGTGCCGTCTTCAATAAAATCTTCGCAGCTGAACAGCTGATCGAGAAGCTCCCCCTTGTTCTGATAGTAATAGGGATAGTAACCGTACTCCTCACCGAAGTCGCGGTATTCGGAGAAGGTGAAGCCGATGGTGTCAGCCGGGATACATTCCGGATCCAGAAGCCACCCGTTGACAGTCGCAGACAGAGGTATGTGATAGAGCTCACCGTCTGTCTCGGCCGCTCTGAAGCAGGCGTCGATGAAGTCTGAACGTTCGAGGGAGTCGTCACTGTCTATCATCTCATTCATATCGATAAAAAGATCGTCGTTCTCCATGACATAAAAACCGCCTGCATTAAGAACTATATCAGGCCCCGTGCCGTCCTCGACCGCGATCCTAAGCTCGTCAAGAATATAAGCTTCAGCTTGGGCATAAGATTCAAAATTATAGGCAGAATCCCAGTAAATAGTGTGTACATAAAACTCCGGATCAATTACGATAAAGTAGTCCGGATCCGTTCGGTTAAATTCGCTTATGGCAAAGCTTTCCACGGGCCGCAGATCCTCCACGATCGCCGCCCGCAGGATCGTCTTGCCGGCGTTGGGATTGGAAGAGGCGCGTCTGAGCGTTATGATATCGCGTCCGGATGTTCCTTCGCCCTGGTCCGGACCGATGTAGTAGCCGTTACGTACCATTACCAGCTCCTCCTCATCGCAATAATACAGATCGAAAAAACTCAGTTTATTGATGTCGGTATATGAGGAGTTGAAGTCAAAGACAACGGTCTCTTCCTGATTCAGGGGATCGTATCGGGTAATTACATAATTGCTGTTTACCATATAGAGGTAGTCACCGGATAAAACGGTGTTGCCATTGTAGCGCTCAGCCATCTCGTCGCTTATATCCAGCACCGTGACATTCCCATTATCGTGATCTACCAGGAAATAGTCGAAAGACATATCATAATCGGTTGTGGAAAGCCCCATGCAGAGGAGATCACCATTGCTGTTAACTGTCCATCTTACCGAATCGTAGTCGAGAGTAAACTGGTCAATGATATTGCCGTCAATGTCGGTTATCGAGAAAACGCTCTTATAAAGGCTGTTCTCGATATAAGAGCTCTCAATATAGAAGAGGCCGTCTCTATAGGCTATTTGGGTATAGCTATCGCAAGGGTATGAGGAGCCCTTAAATACATCGCGTTCGTCAGTCATCAGTCCCTGTTCGAAGTCAAGCGTATAGAGGTTGTATTGTCCCGATTGATAATTGCCAACGATGCCCTTTACGACGCCGTCGGCCACGGTGAGACATAGGATATCGTTATTTTCGATGAGATCAATGGAGCCTATCAGGTCGCCGTCTTCTGAATAGGAGATGATCTTTTGAGGGGTTGCGGGACCGGCCGGATAGAGGTCGGGATCCTCAGAGACGGCAAGTCTGAATATTCTTGCGTCCGGTGTGATCAGGAGCGGTCTCATGACTATATCGTCTTCTCCGAGCAACTCCTGCTGTTCTTGTCCGTAAATGACTTCAGCTGAGTCATACCACATTGAATCAGCGGCCACATAGCTCGGTTCGCGGATATTCTTTCTGTTTATGAGTGAACAGCTGACTATAGCGGCGAGTGCGATGCTGACCGTAAGGAGTACGGATATACTTTTACGGGTGCCGCTCATTATGCTGCTGATGCGCTTCTTAAGGAAGGAACGGCTTTTGCCGCTCATGGATGTGGCCGTAAGCGCGATAGTCTGATTACTGCCGGATCTTGTAGCCAGCTTAAGCAAGGTCTCGCTGTAACCGGCCTTGTTGTCCTTGCCCAAAATCGTTAAGACTCGCTCGTCCACCGCCAGCTCGCTGTCGCGCTCCATCATGACCGCCGCTGCCCATATAAGCGGATCAAACCACAAAATTGTCACGAAAGCATACTTTACGAGTGGCCAGAACATATCCCCCTGAACATAATGGCAATATTCATGGCAAACCGAATAGCGGTAGATCTCATCTCCCTCATCCATATCGTCGCTGACATAGATATTCTTCCCGAGAAGAAATGGCGATTTTATCCCCGTAAGCTTATAGATCTTCAGCCCGCCGAATTCCGACCGCCCATAGAATCGCCTTCTGCGATATGTCTTTATAGCGAAAAAAACATTGTTGAAGACGATAGTTCCGCCAACTGCCATGGCACCTGCGACATAAATGATCCCGGCGATCTTCATATAGTCGAGGCCGGAAGTGAAGTATCTGCCGGATGCTGCGCTTTTATAATCGTCAACTGAGGGATCGGCGATCTTACCGGCAGTCATTTTGTCTGTCTCCGGAGCGCTCTGTTCGTGGGCGTTTGAAAGTGTCGGGATCGTTTGTACTCTGCTGTACTCTGTCCGCATTGAGTTATGCGGATCGATCAAGGCAGGGTGATCGGAGAGGCTATCTGCCGAACCGGCTGATACGCTGAAATGCTCGTCGGGCTTACTGACCTTTACCGGGATCGAGATCGAGAAAGACAGTATCACGAAGATCGGCAATATAAGCCAGAGGCCGTATTGCATGCGTCTCGGGATCTTACCGTCGGCCAGCTTTCTTATCAAGAAGATCGTGATTATTATCAGGTTAAAGATAAGAAATGTTTTCATAACAACTCACCTCACTCGCCGTCTTTTATGATCCGTTCGATCTCTTCAATGTCCTCCTTTGTCAGGGCTTCCTGCTTCAGCATGCTGCTGATCATGAGACCGACATTGCCCCCGTAGATCTTGGATAAGAAGGATCTTGTCTCTTCGAGTTCTGCTTCATCTCGGCTTATGTTGGCAAAGTATTTACGGGATTTGCCGTCGAGGCTGTATGCGATGCTGCCCTTGGAAGTCATGCGGCCTAAGAAAGTCATAGCCGTAGACTTCGCCCAACCCATGCTATCCTTAAGTTCGCGGATCAACTCCATGGTGGGCATGGGGCCCTTATCCCAGAGCAGTTCCATAATCTTCCATTCAGTGTCTGTCAGTTTGATCATATAAGGGCCTCCTGTGTGGTCTACTCTTGTAGACCTTATAAATGTATACTAACAGATAGGTCTACAAATGTAAACCCTGCGTGGATGTTCAGAAGGTCGATTATCTGGCTCAGGCAGTAGGACATGCCGGCGTCAAAGAGAGCCTCTTATCCGCGCTACATTGCGGTTCATGATCTTCCGGCCATAGTGGACGTAAGCGAAGTCCTTTGCTTTGCTCCAGGTCTGTTTATGCTGCTCGAAAAAGCTATCCGGATCATCGAAAACCCCGAAGTCCGTAACGACCGACGTATTCTGGACGAACAGATCCTCTCCGCGCCAGGTCAGATCCAAAGCCGCCAGATCCGGCACAGATATGGCGTAGTGGCGGAAGTCGACGGCGGATGCCCCCGCGCAAGCTCCGCCTACGCCGCAAGGCGTCAGGGCTATATCGGCGCCAATATTTGCCACGCGCTTGACGCCCTGCACATAGGTCTCGTCCGTGATCACGCCTTCGAGCGCGATCCAGTGGCCCTCGTAGTACACTTCGGCCCAGGTGTGGGTGATCACTTCGGGGGCGAGGACGGATATGATGCCGGAGGTGGCTCCGCGCTGGAAACCCTTGCTGACTTCGGACCCGTGCAGGCGGCAGGGAATGCCGCAGGCTCTGAGAAGTGCCATAAGAAGAGTCGCTTTGGTGTTGCATTGTCCGTAGCCGTCGGCGAGAACTTCCGTGGCGGAGAGTGTGTCGGATCGGTTGTAGCCGAAGAGGATCTCGTTGCGGACGTAGTCGTAGATCGCGCCGATCCGGGAGTAAACATCAAGCTCCTTCCAGCGGCGCGTTAAGATCAACTCCTGAAGCGGGGCTGCGTCGTAGTTCAACATAGGTGTCTTAGCGAGATAATTCTTTTCCATACTGTGCCTCTTTCTTTTGTTTTATGGCATCAGTATAGTGGTGCGCGCTTTAATAAACTTTCAAAAATTCGCTGTCTTTTATGGTGCGGCGGGCGGGCAGTCCCATGAGCTTCTTGACCGTGGAGGCAAAATGCGACGGCGAGTCGAAGCCCGCGTCCATCGCAGCGTCAGTGATCTTTCTGCCGCTTAGTATATCTTCGAAAACTCTCTCCAGCTGGTGCAGCAGCAGATAGTCCTTGAGCGTGATCCCCATCTGCTCGCTGAACAGGTGCGACAGCCTCGAGGCGGACAGGTGCAGCTCCGCGGCATAGTGCTCGACCGAGTGGTCGGTGCAGCTGCAGTCCTCCAGCATAGCGAGGAAGTCGCGTATGCGCTCGTCGAGTTCTCCTGCCTGGCGATCGGTGCCGACGATCGCGTAGAGGTTTTCGATCAGGATCGTGTAGGACTCTTTGTTAAACGCCCCGGTCATGGGACGCGCCGCTTCGATCAGTTCTGCCGCCTGCTCATCGTCCAAAGCGTAATACTCGCGCCCGTCCATAAGCTCGCTCAGCCGGCGTCCGAAGTCTGACCCGGGTTCGATGACGCATGTGAGCAGCAGGCCGTCCGTGACTTTGATGGAGTGCTTGACGTTCACGTTAACGAAGAGCCCCCGTGCACGGATCTTCTCGCGCCCGACCCGCATATCAGGGGCGCCATCGAGGAACAGGAAAAATTGGATCATGCCGTGCCGGTGCGTCGCTGACTCCAGATGATCTGTCAGCGATGTGATCTTGTCGATGTCCCAATAGATGCGATTCATGTGTCCCTCCCGGCGTGTTTTGCCGCTGTCCCCCGCGCCTTTACCTTACCAGCCCGCCGTGGAACACACACTCGTACACTTTGACGTCGCCCCGATAGATCTCTTCGTAGCCCTGGAACCACGTGAAATCGCCGGTGACCTTGCACCTGTATGTGTACTCGCCGGCCTGATAGAACTCCGGTCCTCTATACGGCATAGCAGCGTCTGCAGCTCTCAACGCTTCCTTCAGGAAATTTCCGCTGAACCCGTCCGACAGCACGCGCCCCATGTAGTTCATGGCATATACGGCGACTTCGTCCTTCCAGACGGCTTCTTCGCCCGCGAACTCCTCACCGCCGACGTAGGTGTCGTAGTAGGTGTATTTTCCGTTGTCGTACCTGAAGTCGTGAGATGTGAGTCTGGAGCCTTCGACCTCGTTCATGAATGCGGCATATGTGTTGACGTTGGCTTCCAGCCTGAAAGCTATCAACTCATCGAGGTCAGTGGCCGGCTGCGACTTGATATTGACGGCGCAGTCCTGATCCTTGACGAGGTAGTCGACACTTACGTTCAGAAGGTCGCTGATCTGGATCAGGTTGGTAATATCGGGGTAGACCTGACCCGCTTCCCACTTGGCGACCGCCTGTCTCGTGACTCCGAGCTTATCCGCGAGCGCTTCCTGTGTATAGCCTTTGTTTTTCCGAAGAATCTGAAGTTTTTCCGAGAAGATCATTTATCATCACCTCCGTCTTGACTATATCAATCGGGACAGGGTCCTTACCATTCACCGACGGTTGCTTTATCGCAACTGTCTTTATACATTCGATCGGGCGCGCACCGGGCGCGTTCCGGGCGTTACTCGCTCAGTACAAGTCTCATATTCCTGTATCGCTGAGCTGTCTCCTTGAAGCCGATCTTCTCATAGACTCTGTAGCCGTCGTCCGTTGCCTTAAGGTCGATCCTGCCGAGGCCCGCTTGCCGGCCATATTCAACGAGATTCTTCATGAGTGCCGTGCAAAGCCCTCGGCCGCGGTACTCTGGTTCCGTGTAGACGCTCAGCACGTCTCCGTAAAGGCCGCTCAGCAGCACGGAGTTCGCCGGCATCTCGATGATGTGCAAGTAAGCAACAGACACGATGCGCCCGTCATCTCTTGCCACGAACGCTATGAGCTCCGTCCCGAGCTTCCTCTCGAAATACCCCGGCAGCTGCCTCTCCATGCCCGCTTTCTCTTCTTCGGACACGCTCCCGAAATCATCCTTCATATATGCGATCCTGAGCCTGATCAGCTCATCGATGTCATCTCTTGTCGCTATACCGTATTCGATCATATGGCCTCCCTGCTGATCCGTTATCTGTCTACTATTGTAATACAAATCTGCCGCCGCTGTCGTCCGGTCTCGGCTTCGGAGGGATCTTTGTCTCGAAAAGCCCCCGTCCCGGGGCTGAAGTGAACCCACTTTGTTGGCCGGTTCTGCCGCTTCTGCCGCTTCTGCAGTAGCTTCTGCTTCGACAACTCTATCGACAACTATTGGAGAGAATAGTTGTCACGTTAGTTGTCGAAGACGCTGATGGGGCAAGCTCTACACCGGCTCCCCATATTTGTATCATCGGGAGTAACAAAATAGTGTACGAGCCTCCGGAAAGCGGGCCCAACAGGCCTCGGGTAACGATTCCGGTTACGATTCTGAAAAAACGTTACCATTTCCGTTACCCGACAGCGATTTCAGGCCTTGGGTAACGATTCGGGTTACGATTTTTATTATTTGTTACCATTTCCGTTACCAAGCGGCGTTTTTCAGGCTTGGGTAACGATTTCGGTTACGATTCTCGAAAAACGTTACCACTTTCGTTACCCAACGTCTTTTTCCGGCCTCGGGTAACGATTCCGGTTACGGTTTTAATTTTTCGTTACCACTTTCGTTACCCGACGTCTTTTTCCGGCCTCGGGTCACGAATATGAA
>CAMODL010000018.1:0-42698 GCA_946611435.1 uncultured Clostridia bacterium | reverse complement strand
ACCTCACCCTTACATTCAATCCCATCGATCAAGACTCCATTAATGATCACTAAAGGATCTGCCTCCCTTGCTTTGCGTATCCAACCGGTAGATCCAACAGTGGTTTTGTCTATGACTTTCACACTCTTAGGAATTCCGATTTTTGTCAGATTACTACATCCATAAAATGCATAGGCGCCGATACGCTTCACACTATCTGGAATCGTAATATCTGTCAATTTTCCACAAAACTCAAAAGCCGCGTAGCCTATTTTAGTGACACCTTTTGGTATAACAACCGACTCTATTTTATATCGAGTGTCTTTATTATTTATTGTAAACTGACGATCGTACCCCTTCTGAGGAGAGAATGCCCTATTGCCAATAGCTGAGACCTTAGCTTTTCCTATGGCAGTTGGGATTACTACGTTCACACCTTTTCCCTTATAACTTGTAATACATAAAGTACCATCTACCTGTTTCTCGTAACTCCATATTTTCCTTAATGCAGAAACAGAATTTGGATCCTCGTTAAGCTCCCTCATTAACCTCTTCTGTTTTTTTTCAGCTTCTGCTGCGAGATCGACAGTTCTATTCGTATACTCCAGCAACCATGCTAATGATTCATTGTATTTGTTGGTTGTAGCATAACTGATCAGACTTTCTCGTATTCTCGAATTACTGATCCAGCCTGACTCACACATAAGTCTGAGCATATTGAGCTTTCCCTCAGAAATCGCCCATTCAAGACTTTTTTTCTTGTTAATTCTGGACCAGTCTGTATTCTTGACCATAAATTTCCATGATTTATCATCCCATTCAGTATAATGCAGACTGCTTGGTGTAATGTGAACCTTGTACCCGTTAATCGATGCCATCTTGCAAAACCTGTCAAGTGTTTTAAGAAATAAAGCAGGATCCTTTTCGGACATCCATTCTATAGCACTTATCCACCAAAAACGCATTGAGCGTCTCGATTCTTCGCGCATTTCGATAAGTATATCTGCGATTTCCAATAAACCGTTAATTAGCGAAAAATATATCATTTCATCCAAGGAAACATCATCTTCATATTCACTAAGAAGGTAGCGGATTATCTCTATTCGTTCTTCCATACTTAATGCAATCAGATCAGTCGGAATATTCATCGCCTCCAAACCATGAATGCATCCTTTAGGCTTAGGAGATAGTTTTTCCGGTATAAGCAGCAAATAATAATATGTAGCATCGACAGAATACTTTGCCTGAAGTGCCGGGCTGTACTGATATTCGAAGCGTGCACCTCTCTCCATCAGCGCTTTAACAAAATCAATACCTCTGTATCTTGCAGCTATTGTCAACGCCCGTGCCGTAAGCTCAAATGGTTTATATGTTTCATAAGTATCGATCACTTCCTGTAATGACCCATTCATGACAGCAGCTTCAAGAAGGCGAACGCGTTGTAGGTTGCTAATTTTACCCGACTTGTTTTTATTATCACTTTTCATATACTCACCTTAAGTCAATCGATTTCTAATTCTTTTATAGCTTCTTCTATCTCCATGTTACGCTCGTAAAACAGGAGGTCTTTGTTGTGTTTAAAATATGCCTCGCAGCCGTATCTGCTTATGAAGTTTGCTGTATTTAAATTTGTAGTAAGTTCCGTTACGATAATGAGCAGCTCCTGTCCTTCCGTGAACACTTCTTCGCTAAACTTAAACATATTATTCAACATCATCTTGGTTTTTTCTGCTTGTTTACCAAGCGCCTTTACACGATCGCCAAAATCTTTCTTTACGATGGCAAAAGCGGTCTTAGCATCACTTTCAGAACCAACAAGAGAAGCCTCTTCGTCCAAGATCTTTATAAGAGCCTGCCTTATCCGCCGATCATCCTCGGAGAGATTATTGGCTATCCTGCCTTCCTGGATCTGCCTCGATATATCTTGAGAGATACTTGTTAATACACCGACAGGCTCATTTTCATGTGTAAGTTGCATCTTAAAAGACTGGAGGTGTTTAAGCAATGCATCAATTGTCTTTGTCTGAAGCATAGTTGTTTTAGCTTCACCACCTACAGCATCAAGCATAAGACCAATAAGTGAGAGCCTCTCGTCAAATCTTGCCTTTTTCGCCCTGTTCTTGATCTCGTCAGAAGCTTTACCGGCAAGAATATCACCAACCTGGTAGTCACTTTTATATTTCTGAAACAGATCGTAGTACTGGGCAAAACTCTTAGCTATCTTCTTGTTCTGCAGATACTGAGAAACAAGTTCTTCATCAACTTTTATTCCATTCTGCTCATAAAGGATTATCATCTTGCTCAAGTCTTCCCAACCTCTGGCCGTAACAAATGACTTACCGTCAGTTGTTGTCTCGACAAGATAGAAATCCGCTTTCTTGATATCAAGATAAGTAGTGATTGAAGGATGGACGCCGGCATTAACGGCATACTCCTTCCAAACGCTGTAATCGGGCTCGCAGTCGACTCTCTTTAGTCTGTCCCAGGTAACGATATCGAACTCTCTTACGGAGTTGTTATATTCGGGAGGGTTACCGGCAGTTACTACGATCCAGCCATCCGGAACACGGTGTCTTCCGAAGACCTTGTATTGAAGGAACTGAAGCATAATAGGAGAAAGAGTCTCCGACACACAGTTGATCTCATCGAGAAAAAGGATCCCTTCCTTAAGTCCCGTTCTCTCCATAAGATCGTAAACTGACGAGATGATCTCGCTCATAGTATACTCGGAAACATCAAACTCCTGATCCCCGTAAGTCTTATGAACAATAAAGGGAAGTCCGAGAGCACTCTGCCTTGTGTGATGTGTCATAGAATATGACAGGAGGCCTACTCCCATCTCGTTGGCAATCTGTTCCATTATCGCCGTCTTCCCTATTCCCGGAGGCCCCATGAGGAAGACAGGTCTCTGTCTCTCGATCGGGATAACATAATTACCGAATTCATCTTTGGTGAAGTATGCCGTTATCGCATTCTTGATCTGTTCCTTAGCACTCTTAATATTCATCGGCAGTCTCCTTCATTAGATCTCATTACTTTGAAGTATCAGCTTGATCGCCCACACCGGGACATCATAGTTGTTGTACCCATCCTCTATAAATACAAATGCTGTATTGTATTCAGGTTGCCTGTCAGGAAATGTTCCATATCCATCAGTAAAATAGATAAGTCCTTTAAGGTTCACAAATTCCTTGTTCTTGATCATAGTATTCACATATTCGAAGACAGGTCTGAAATCGGTCCCGCCAAAACCTCTTAATCGCATTTGAGCGAGGTAATTATCGAACTCTTCCTGCGATGTGATCTTGGTTGCTTCCTGGATCTGCGAATCACACTGAACTATATGAAGATTGATCTTAGTAAAGAAGCTCTCTTCCTGCTTAAGGATGTTGTATGTCTTATTAAGAAACATCTGAACCAATTCACCCTGTACGGACCCCGAAGTATCAATGGCTATAACAAATTCCTTGATACGTTTTACTTCCTTATACTCGAGCGGCTCGATCAACGGCATCTTTCTATCGTACAGGTTCATACCATAAGTATAGAAGATATAGTCGAATTCATCATCGTTGATCTTCATGGCTTCACCCATGACCGCAAACTTCTTGAGAAAACTTGTATAGTCGTACTTCTCCCGGTTAACAGAAGCAAGGTTCTGCATCAGGGTTCCGGCTGTACTCCCCTGCATCTTAGAGAAAGTCTCCATATCTGTCTGCATAGACTCTGAAACCGCTTTCCATTCGTTCCTAAGAGCTTCGCGCTGATCCAGCCGGTTGCTGCCATTAGGATCAGGCTCATTTTCACCTTCGCCCCCATCGCCATCACTTTCATCATTATCATCACTATCATCACTATCGTACCAAATGGAATGATCATCGAATTGAAACAGGAAGCTAAGCTCGCGTAATTTCTCCTCAGATAAAGCTCCGTCTTGAAGATATCTGTATATATACTCTGCAGTCAGGTACTTACAGTTCATTTTAATAGAGATAAGCTTACTTAGACGCTTTGAATCGTCAGAAAGCAACACAGCTTTATGCCTTAATTCAAGTATGACGGCTTCAACAGCAATATCACAGGCAATATCCCAAAGCTGCTGATCCACTTTCTCAATATCAACGTAGAAATGCTGGAAAACACAGTGCATTACCATATGAAGATATGAGTGCGTGGGGACCTCCTTAGCACGTTTATATAATCTGAGAATATGGATCGGATCAAAGTATATATACTGGCCGTCAGTGCAAATAGTACCGTCATATACCCTATTATAGAGCCTGCTCAACGCTGAATTCATAAAGCGCAAGTTAACTATAAGGGTATTACGGGATACCTTCATTATGTTTTCCGATAACTCAATATATTTACCTTGATTATCCATTTCTACAGATGTTTTATACTAACCAACCTTAATATAGTTTCCTTTATCTGTTTTGACTACTTCTAACTGAGTCGGGATATTCTCTTCGAGAAGCTTTACGTGGCTGATGATACCTATCAGGCCATTGTCTTTCCTGACACTCTCTAATATCTCCATGGCGTCATTGATAGATGTCTCATCAAGAGTTCCGAAGCCTTCATCTATAAAGAGCGAATCGATCTTCATTCCGGCTTTCTGCGCTATGGTTGACATACCGATGGAAAGAGACAACGAGACTAAGAACTTCTCACCGCCGGAAAGCATCCTGACGCTTCTTCCTTCTTTGTCCTCCGGGCTCCATCTGTCAAACACCTTAAGTTCAAGGCCCTTCTTGTTGCCGGTGCCCTTGTCGTCCGATCGGAAGAGCTGATAGCGGCCACCATGAACTTTAGAAAGCATTACGTTAGCTTCCCCTATTACTTGATCGAACATGATTGCAAGAACATAACGTCGGAGTCCAAGGCCTGTTTCTCCGCGAACTTTCTTTGCAAACTCCAAATCGTTTTTGGCCTGCCCGATATTATCTTTATACTCCTGCTCAATTTTTAACAGATTCTCTTCCTTTTGTGAGATATCTTTAATAACTATATCGAAGGAAGTCATCTTCGAATTATATGTTTTCTCCTTGGCTGTTATCTCAGAATCACGCTCGTCAAACTTTGATGAGTCAGGTTCAGTCTTACCTTTAAGCTCAGTACTTAATTTTTCAATTGCAAGCTTATTATCCTTACACTGCTGATCGTAAGATGAAATATCTGTTGTCAGATTTGTAAGCTCATCCGGATCCATCATCTTACTTCTGATAATCTCAACATCAGAATAGCCATTTTCTATCATCATCTTATCAAGATCATTCTTCTTGGCAATAAGGGCCTTTTCCGCTTTTTCTTTCTCGCCTTTGGCAGTCTCTATCCTTGTCTTCTGTCCTTCAAACTTCCTTGAGGCTTCCTCTGCCTGCTCTTCAAGCGATTTAAGCTTTTTACTGTATTGATTATTAGCATCATATAAAGATCCAATTACCTTCTCGAGAGATTCAAGATCTTCTATCCCCTCTTCAAGAGATTTTTTGTTGTTCTCATAGTTTTTAAGAGCAGCCGTATAGGCAGCTTCATCTTTGCCTTTCTGTTCAAGGCATCTATTGTAATTTGATTCTGCTTCCTCCCTGTCTTTATCAGCTTCCTGCCACGCTTTGTGGGCTGCTTCAGCCAACTTCTCCTGCTTATCCCACTCATCTTTGGTTACACTGTCTGCTGTCTTTTGCGCAGGATCAGGATGATGGATATTTCCACAAACAGGGCACGGTATACCTTCTTTAAGTCCTGAAGCCAGTTCGCCATATATTCCGCTAAAATAGAGATTCCTTTTCTGTATCGCTTCTTCGTTGGCTTTGTTATAGTTCTCTAATTTTGCCTTCGCTTCAGATGCAACGTCATTCCTTTTTGAAGCAGCATTTTTTAAGTGTCCTTGGGATTGTTCAAGGATCCTCTTCAAATCATCAGCTTTATCCTTAAGTTCATCGGATTGCCTGTAAGATTCACGCTTGGATTCAAGTGCTCCAATACGGTTCATATTTATCTGTATCGGCGATTCACTGGAAAGCATCTCTTTCTCCGAGGTCTTGTCAGCGGCATCTTTCTCAAGATCTGGAAGAGCCTTTACTAATTCATCAAGATCATCGATACGACTGGAGACTTCCTTACCTGCATTCTCGTAATCCTTGATAACAGCTCTGAAAGGTTCAACTTTCCTTGCTTCCTCCAATGCATTCTTTTTCTCGTTATAAGAAGATCTATTACCATCCAATTTTTTCTTTTTTGCTTCAAGATTATGGAGTTCATTAAAGCTTCTCGCAAGCTCCTTGTCATCTTCAAGCTGCTTTTTCTTCTCCTTAACATTAAAAGCCTTATACTGCTGTTCCAAAGCTTCCTTGCTTTCGCCTAACGCCTTAAGATATTCGCCAAGGTCTGATACCGATGATATAGATATTAATCGTTCTTCATCAATAAGCTCTGTCATGACAGATATGTCTTTAAGTCTTTTTTCCACATCATTTTTCTTTTCATCAAGAGCTTTCTTTTTTTCTGAAGTAATCTTATACATCTTCTCAGCATAAGCCGACCATTGTTCTGCGTTGAAGAGCTTATTCAGGATTTGTTCCTTCTCACCCGAGTCAGCCACAATGAACCTCTCGAACTGTCCCTGGGGGAGAAGTACTACCTGACGGAACTGTTCTTTGGAAAGTCCGATTATCTCTTCAGCCTTCGCATTCAGATCAGCCTTCTTGGGATTCTCGAATAACTCCTTCTCTGTTCCATCCGAAAGGATAAGTTTAGCAGAGTATTCCTCTGAGAAATTAGTCCTCTTACGCACGAGACATCTTTTGAAATTATATTTCTTCCCGCCTTCCATGAAGGTAAACGAGACAATTGTATCCACATTATCTTCTGCCTGTCGGCAACGCCATTCGGAGAAGTTATTCCTTCCGACTCCACCAGTTTTCTTCTCTTCGTCACCGGAGCTTCCGCCATACAAAGCAAAAGTCATGGCATCGAATATAGTGGTCTTGCCACTGCCGGTCTTACCTCTGATAAGGAAGATACCATCCTTACCCAATTCTTCAAAATCTATCTTCTGCTTATCAATATAAGGCCCGAATGCCTGCATTTCCAAAAATAACGGCTTCATGAGTTCTCCTCCTCAACTTTAGCTATAGCGTCCTTAAACAGTTCAACGAGGTGTGGGGCCGGTTCTTCTCTCGTCTGATCCAGGCAGAAGTGCCTAAATATCTCCACAGGATCGTTCTCCATCTTCTCAAATTCTTCCATAGTTAGAGATATAGTCGTGTCTTCACCCTCGTAATTCTTACCTGCAACTTCAAGGAGATTCGGGTAGATATTACGGAGTTCATTGATCACCTCTGAACCAACATACTGGTCGGTTATTACAAGCCTCATATATCCGTCACGTTCTTCAGCAGAACACTGTGGATATCTGATCTCATCCAGCGTTCCCTCAATGGTCGTCCTCTTATGAAGCAGAGGCAAGGATATATGCCTTATATCCATGGTGTCTGTATCGATAATGGTAACTCCCTTATCCTGCTTCTCTTCCTTACCAAATGAATAAGGCATGGGCGTACCACAATATCTGACATGATCATTTACATCCTGCGGTTTGTGAATATGACCCAGTGCAACATAATCAAAACCGTCGAATACAAAGGCTCCGACCTGAGTGGCAAATCCGATTTCCGCAGCTCTGTCACTTACAGATGTCTCTGAATCGGTTATGAACGCATGAGAAAGAATTATATGCTTCTTGCCTTCTGCAAAATTATTCTTCAAGTCAGTGGTCACAACAGCATACGCATCCTCCAAAGTCTTGATCTCATCTGCCTTCTCAGGGAAGATCGTCTTGACCTTCTCCTTGGTAATCCAAGGCAAGAGGAAAAATTGAACATCATCTTCCTCATATATGCAGGGGGTCCTCTCCAAAGCACCTGACACAAACAGACCGGAATTCTCATGGAGCTTATTGAGGTTTGCAAGTCTGTCTGCACTGTCATGGTTACCTGCTATCTCAAATACCTTGACGCCCATATCGACGCAGAGCTTAGTTATCGCATAGTCGTACAGGTTCATCGCTTCAGCCGAAGCCACGGACCTGTCATAAACATCCCCTGCAATAAGAACAACCTTGACCTTCTCGGATTCGATGATCTTACAGATCTCGTCTATAAAAAACTTCTGATCATCCAAAAGACTAAGAGTATTCTCCGAAGCCCCTAAATGCCAATCCGAGGTATGCAATATCCTCATGATTATTCCCTCCTCTTTCACGTGTTTGGAAAATGACTAGATTGAATTTTGATAATATGCCTTGTATTTGGATACAATAATATTATACGTCTAAAGCGGCTTCAAATCATTTATTTTTCACGCATGTAATGACAATAAAACCCGCTTTAAACAATGTCGGAATCTTTTTCATAGATTATCCTCCAAGCAAAATAACCTTAATGAACGCCGCTATAAATAAACATGCGTATATGAGAAATGGAATAGCTACAATTATAAGGCACCCCATGCCTTCATTAGAGCCGCCTTCTCTATAAGAATTTTCATATTCTTTATATTTCATGAATTGGGACATAACTCTCCTCCCTTCTTTGTCAAAATCAATTCTCATATAACGATGCATAATCATCGTATTTCCTAAGGTCAACGCCGCAATCAAATGCAAAAGCAAGCAATTCGCAATCCATCATCCTGCTAATCCTCTCATAAATGCTTCTTGCTGTTCCGTAAAAGCTCATAAGGTCTTCTCTTAGTCTGTCATAATCCATGGTCCACCTCACTAAAACACCGGGCATGAAGTCATCTGCATTAAGCTTATTCAGCTTTCTTACACTTCAATTATACAAAATACATTGTTCCATTAATGGGGCACTTTTTCGGTTTTCTACCATCATTTTTTCACGAGTTTATCACCTGTTGTTCGACCATGATCCCGACACTTTTTTTAGCCTTTTCGAGTAGTATTTCAGACCTTCGCTCGACCGTTAATCCCCCTCTGATATTATTTTGCTTCCACAAGCTTCCCCCTTCGGTATGCTCCCTGCTAAATCTGTGTAAATATTGCATTAAACCATGCTCGCGAAGGTTCCCGATCGCGGCCTCAGTGGTATCATATCTATTGGAGGATAACGTTATGGAACAGAGATCAACAGGTGACCTTCTCGATGCGCTCAACAGTATCGGATCGACGAAGGGATTGAAGGCTTATCTAGACGAACTCAAGGCTGCCGGCTATGAGACAACTCTTTCCGGTTACTATGAATATATGCTGAAGCAGAAGGACATACTCAAAAAGGACGCCATTTCCAGAAGCTTCGTAGACCGAATATACGCATATCAGATCATTGCAGGAACACGTAAGCCCGGCCGCGACAAGTTGATCGCACTGTGTATCGGCGGCGGATTCACCTACGAAGAGACAAAAAGAGCTCTTGAGATCGCCGAACTCGGGACCCTCTATTCCAAGGACTCCCGCGACAGCGTCATCATCTATGCTCTGAACAAGAAGCTGTCCGTCACGAGCACAAACGCACTTCTCGAGGAGTACGGCGAGAAGCCGCTGGATTAATCTATTTTTTCAGCATCTCCCTGATCTCGTCCGTCTCGAAAACATACTTCGCGCCACAGAAGTGACACTCAGTCTGCACCGGTTCACCTGATGCGATAAGCTCCTCCAGGTCGTCTTTGCCCAATGCCGCGAGCCCGGCGGACATCTTTTCGCGCGAACAATTACATTTAAAAGCTGCGGGGCGTCCGGATAAGTAGACCAGATCGCGGTTGCCGATAAAGAGATCAAGGATCTTCGCAGGCGAGAATCCCTCTTCAAGCAGGAAAGTGATCTCCGGGAAGCCGCCGTTCACACGCTCCTCGATATATGTGATATCTTCTTCGGATGCACCCGGCATCAGCTGGATCATCATGCCGCCGGCGTGCTTGACCTCTCCGCCTTCCATAAGAACACCCAGTGCAACGACAGAAGGCGTCTGCTCGGACGCTGCCAGATAATATGTGAAGTCTTCGGCTATCTCGCCGCTTACCAACTCGACTGAACCGACATAGGGCTCGCGCAGACCGATATCTCTTATTACCGTGAGGGTTCCTTTGCCTACAGCCTCAGCCACATTTATCTTGCCGGGCCTTATATATGACGTCGGAACATCCGGATTATTGGCATAAGCCTTAGCGTGACACGAAGAATCACAGACACAGGTCATACCGCCGAGAGGGCCGTCACATCTTAAGATGGTCGTCTGACTGTCATCGGGGTTCTTCATGTTGTCGGCCAGCAGGAGCGATCCGGTGATAAAACGTCCGAGTGCAGCAGTCGCTGCCGAAGACGTTCCGTGAATTCTTGCCGCTTCGCGCACGGCCCCGGTAGTCCTTATCGCGAGCGCCTTAACATGTCCGTCCAGAGCCGTGGCGCGGACGATATGGTCGAGTGTGTCATCTTCGGGCATCCCGGGTGCGTAATACGGATTATCGTTCATCAGCTTACCGCCTTCTTGATTACTATAAAATATCTCTCGTCTTTATCTGTCGGTGCATCATCGGACAGTTCACCGAGTACTGCCTCAAGTGTCAGGCCATGGCGCTCTGCCAGTTCCTTTATCGCCTCGGGAGAATGGTATCTCTCGTGCGCCTCGGTATCATATCTTCGGTAGTTTTCCCCGTCCTTTGTCTCGAAAACAGTGATCTCGGAAGTACTCACCTCGCCGTCCCAGCTGTTCTGCCACAGGAGTGTCAGGTCCTCATAATCCTCATAGAAGACATTGTCCCCCAGAGTATCGCGATAGTGATCAAGCGTTCCGATATCTGCTATAAAGACAGCGCCCGGATTCATGTAGGATGCGACAGACGCGAAGAGCCGATCGAGCTGACCCGACTCATAGAGATGATTCAAGGTATCGGTGAGAGCCGTAAAAACATCTGCCTTTCCGTAAAGTTCCAGTTCAGTGATGTCGCCGTTCACCCAGAGAACATCGACACCTGCTTCATCGGAGCAGTCGCGGGCTGCCGACAGCATATTGACCGACAGATCGATGCCGATCGCGTCATAACCCTTTCTCGCGAGTTCAACTGTCGTCTTTCCTGTTCCGCAGCCCAAGTCACAGAGCAGGAGCGTTCCGCCTTCGCCACAGCCGGAAGCTTCACAATAACGTTTTACGAGTTTGTCGATAAAAGACGCCCACTTAATATTATCGATCCCTTCCTGCAGGATATCGTAATGATCTGCCAGTATGTCATAGAGATCGTCAGCCATATTACAGATACAGTCTGGGATTGACACGGGTTCCCCAGATGCCTCCCTCATGGACCTCAAAGTGCAGATGAGGACCCGTCGATCCGCCGGTGCTGCCTACTTCGGCGATCTGCTGTCCCGCCGATACATACTGTCCGACTTCGACATCGATGTGACGGACATGTGCATAAAGTGTATAGATACCATTACCGTGGTCGAGTATCAGATAGTTGCCGTAGCCTGATGTGTAGGACATATTTGTATCCGGGAAAGGATACTCGACATATGCTACCGTTCCGGATGCTGCCGCTATTACCGAATTGCCGTAACCGGAGGCTATGTCCATACCGGTATGGCCTCGCCAGTCACCGTAGAGCGGGTGATAACGGTAACCGAATTCATCAGATACATAATCCCACACATAAAGCGGCCACATGAGCATTCCGTTGCCCTGAACGCTCGAAGGATCCGGTGTTGTCTCCGGCACAGGGGTAGGTGTAGCGGTAGGCTCCGCCTCCTCTGTAGGATCTGTTGACTCGGAAGGCTCTGTTGATTCCGTAGGGTCTGTACTCTCTGTCGGATCAGAACTCTCCGTAGCATCAGTCTCGGAAGGCTCGGTCGGCGTTGTCGCCTGAGCCTCTTCCTCTGCTCTGCGCGCCGCCTCCTCGGCAGCCTGACGCGCGGCATTCTGAGCATCAATCTCCCCCTGGATCCTCGCGATCTCACTGTCAAGGGAACTCGCGAGCATGGCAGCCGTGTTCTGCGTTGATCTCCAGTTCTCGAGAGAAGCATTGATATCGGCAAGCTGTGCCTCGGTAAGAGCGATACCCTGTTCGAGTGCTTCCAGTTCTTCGAGCTTCTCCTGAGCAACACGCTCCAGTTCGTCTGCCTCAGCCAAAGCCGTGTCAGCCTGAAGCTTGGCATTATCGAGCGCGATCTGCATCTGATCGACTGCCTGGTCATCTGCCTCTGCTACGAGAGTGATCAGTTCAAGGTTCGTAAAGAAGCCTGCGATGGAATCCGAGTCGAGAAGGATCTCGAGGGTCGATCTGTTCTGATATTCAAACATTACGGAAAGCCTCTGAGCAAAGGTCTCCTGAGCGGCCGCCAGCTCATCCTGTGCCTGAACATAACGGTTAAGTGCGTCTGCCTTGGCAACAAGAGCCGCGGCATACTGAGCCGCGATCATGTCATACTGCTCGCGCTGTTCGGCATCGAGCTTATTAAGCTCAGCCAGTTCGCCGGACAGTTCGGATGACTGGGAAGTCAGGGAGTTGACCATGGAAGCGGCTTCATTGGCTCTCGCCATGGCCTCGTCGCGCTCGCGGCGTCTCTCCTCGAGTTCCTCTTCGCTCGTATACCTGATCTCGATCATACGGGCATAATCGTCTGCCGCTGCGATCTTGTAAGGTTTGACAAGAGCAGCAGTCAGGATGCCGCCCGTGATGAGAGCAGCTGTCGCGATACATATCGTCTTCTTTAACCGTGTCGACAGTCTGATCATACCTTTACATACTTCCTTACCGAGATGCCGCTTCCGATGCCTCCGATCAGGACACCTATCAGGACATTGATGATCAATACCCACCAGAGGATGTTACCTGCCGGGAGAAGGGCGTAAAAACTTTCGAGATTGACATTATGCATGGCACTGTAGAAGATCTGCCTGTACACCAGGACCGAGATCGCCCAGGCGCATACCGCACTTATAAGACCGACGATGCCGCCTTCGATTATGTACGGCATTCGTATGTAGTTGTTGGTGGCACCGACGAACTTCATGATCTCGATCTCACTCGAACGGGCGTAGACAGAGATCCTTACCATGTTGGAGATAATGAAGAGTGCGATCAGGAACAATACGGCAAAAGCGGCCACGGTCGCGACGTTTACGACCTTGCGCGCATCCGTCAGGAAGTTCATGACATTGCTCTCCTTGTCGACCTTGCTGACTCCGGGGTATGCCGCGATCTTCTTGACCATCAGATCGGCGTTCTCCGGCTTATCTATCTGGATATTAAATGTATAAGGCAGATAGTTGTTGTAATCGAAGTTATCCAGGATCGAGCCCGACTCGCCGAGGTTATCCTTGAAGTAGAAGTAGTTGCCCTCAGGTGTCCTTGCCTCGCACTTGATAATGGCAGGATCGCTCGTGAGCATCTGCTCGGTCGCGGCAAGATCCGCTTCGGATACCCCGAGTTCCATATAGATCTCTATAGGTGGCTCTTTCTCGAGCTTTGTCATAATATGCCTGGCATTAGCCGAGAATATGAAGAAAGCGCTCATTACTATGAGCATCAGAAGGATCGTTGTTATCGAGGCAACGGTAACGAGCGGATGTCTTACGATACCCTTGAATCCTTCTTTGATCGAATTGAAAAAAGTACGGATACTCATTAATCGTCCTCCGAGATATCAAGATCGATATCACTCTCATCTATATTTATGCTGTCGACCCATTCTTCAACGGGCTTGATCTCTTCGGACCCGTCGTCCGCCTTCGCTTCGGGCTCCTGCTCCGAAGGCTCTGCCTTCTCTTCCGTCCCGAAAAGAAGCTCTTCTACGGGCTGCTCCACGATCTCTTCCGAATCGAGTTCCTCAACGGGTAATTCCTCGATGATATCCTGCTCGGGCTCTTCATTTACATCCTCATCCGAAGTCTCCGTATTCGCAGGAACTTCAGGGATCTCAGCTGCTTCCGGTATGAGAGCGACCCCGGCAGGTGTATCGCCGATCATAAGCCCGGGATTCGCCTGAGTCAGCGGAGCGGGAAGTTCCTCATCGCCGAATGCAGGAATGCTCGGAGCGGGCTCGAAGCCTTCATCGTCAAATGAATCGTTGTATTCGTTATCATGTTCAAAGGCCGGATCATCGCCGAAAGCAAATCCGACATCCTGTACGCTCGGCTTCTCAACGGGCTTATTATTCCCGCCTTCACTCCTGTAACGGCTGTCCTTCTCATCTCTGGCGATCAGTCCCGCCTCTATCTCGATGACGCGCTTCTTCATCCTGTCGACGAGATTGCTGTCATGTGTACAAACGACGACCGTCGTTCCGCTGTTATTAATGTCCAGCAGAAGTGCCATAATATTCTCGCTCGTCTCCGGGTCAAGGTTACCGGTCGGCTCATCGGCCACGATCAGCTTAGGGTTATTGACCATCGCACGGGCTATTGCAACTCTCTGTTGCTCACCGCCCGACAGTTCCTGCGGATAGGCCTCGGCCTTGTCCTTGAGTCCGACGATATTAAGAACGAGCTGGACCGTCTGATTAAGGCTCTTCCGGGGTATTCCCACGATCTCCCCGGCGAAAGCGATATTCTCGAACACCGTCTTCGTCTCGATAAGACGGAAGTCCTGATATATCATTCCAATCTGCCTTCGCAGTACCGGCACGAGTTTACGGGACATCGAAGATATGACGAAGTCGTCGATCGACACTTCGCCCTCACTCGGACTCTCTTCACATGTGATACATTTCATCAGGGTCGATTTACCGGAACCTGATTTACCTATGATAAAAACAAATTCTCCGTCTTCTATGGTAAAACTTATACCACGGAGCGCATCCACGCCCGATCTGTAAGTTTTGTGTACGTCATCAAATCTAATCACTTCGTTATGATTCCTTAAGCCGACATTATCTGATCATATTGTCACGGCTTGTCTCAAGATACTCGAGATAAGTCCTGACCATGGATGCCATCTTGAACAGAACGGCATCGTCAAAGGATCTCAGATCCAATCCTGTATTCTTCTTGACCTTATCAAGTCTGTAAACGAGCGTATTACGGTGAACATAGAGCTCGCGGCTCGTCTCGCTTCCGTTAAGGTTATTGGCAAAAAAGCTCTCGATAGTAGCAACCGTATCCTCATCGAGCGTCTTATAGGCCTCATTGGGGAACACCTCATCGATGAACATCTGGCAAAGTGTCGCAGGGAGCTGATAGATCAGTCTTCCGAGACCCAGCTTATCGTATCTGGAGATAAGGCAGTTCTTCTCGAAGATCTTACCTACACGGAGCGCCAGCATGGCATCTCTGTACGACTTTGATATGTTCTGAAACAGGCTGACAAAAGAGCCGACGCCTATAAACGCAGTGATGCTCTCGCTGTTAAGGCAATCGAGGACAGCCTTGCTGTTCGTATCTACAAACGAATCGCGGTCCTTCTCGCTTCCTATAGCCTCCTCGGCATCGAGGATGACGATCGCCGTCGTCTCATCCATCGCGAGAACCGAACCCACCTCGGAATCCGCATAGAAGTTCTGCAGGATCTCGAGTGCCTCCGCACCTTCTTCGCGGGTCGTGCGAACCACCATTACGAGGCGTGCCACATTACAATTGATCTTATATTCCCTTGCCTTGATCGGTATCTCACCCTGCAGCTCGTTCTCGAGCAATACATTCTTGGTGAACAGTTCCTTCTCGGCATCCGTGCCTCTCTCTTTAATCGCAGTCTTGATCCACTCGGCCATAAGCTCGAGATAGATCCTGACCTGCGGCTCGGTGCCTTCGATAAAGATGATGTACTTGAACTGCTCGCCGACAGCTATCTTCATATATGTCTTGTCAGCTGTCCCGGCGAAAAGGTCATCCGATATCATTACTGCCCTGGCGGACGGATCAGTCGTTCCCTCGAGCTCCGGATCGGTCGCTGCGATTATCAGCCCCGCCGTATCCATAACGCCTACCTGCTGCTTCAGAATGCTCCTTGCCTGACGCATACATTTCCTGATCTCTTCCATGGCGATACCACACTTTCCGCATACGCATATTTTTACGTATAAATTGTAATATTTTTCGATGATTCAAGCAAGCACACCCGCCCCTTTGACACTCAAGCGTAAAAAAGGACCGGCAGTCTGTCGACTGCCGGTCCGGATAAACTCTGGAGAGTATTGATTATGAGATGATGCTCTGCTCTGTGTCCTTGTCGAACAGGTGGATACGGTTGGTATCGATGGCAAGGTCGACAACCTGACCAACTGTGGACTGGGATGTTGTAGGGTCAACTCTACATGTGAGAGGGAGAGATCCGTTAACCGTAACATAAAGATATGTCTCGGCACCAAGCATCTCAACGACGTCAACGTCAGCGGAGAATGCTGTCTCAGGGTGATCAGTAACGAATGTTGTCTCATCTGTGATAGCCTCAGGACGAACACCGAAGATAACTTCCTGACCATCGCGCTCCATAACTTCCTCAACAGCATAACGATCGGGGAGCTTAACTGTTACGTTCTCGAATGTGATGTAAACATCCTCACCCTCAACGTTGATAACAGCATTGATGAAGTTCATAGGAGGCATTCCGATAAATCCTGCAACGAATGTGTTGATCGGGTTATCGTAGAGCTCCGTAGGAGAGTCAACCTGCTGGATGAAACCGTCCTTCATAACAACGATTCTCGTACCCATGGTCATGGCCTCTGTCTGGTCGTGAGTAACGTAGATGAATGTTGTCTTAAGTCTGTGGTGGAGCTTCGTGATCTCAACACGCATCTGAACACGGAGCTTAGCGTCGAGGTTGGAGAGAGGCTCGTCCATAAGGAAGACCTTAGGATCACGAACGATAGCACGGCCGAGAGCTACACGCTGTCTCTGACCACCGGAGAGAGCCTTAGGCTTTCTCTCGAGGAGGTGCTCGATCTCAAGGATCTTAGCTGCCTCTGCAACACGGCGGTTGATCTCATCCTTAGGAACCTTGTTGATCTTAAGGGAGAATGCCATGTTGTCACGTACTGTCATGTGAGGATACAGAGCGTAGTTCTGGAAAACCATCGCGATATCTCTGTCCTTAGGAAGAACGTCATTGATGAGACGATCTTCGATATAGATCTCACCCTCTGAAATATCTTCGAGACCTGCGAGCATACGAAGTGTTGTGGACTTACCGCATCCGGAAGGGCCAACGAGGATAACGAACTCCTTATCAGCAACCTCAAGGTTGAAGTCGGAAACAGCAACAACGCCGCCGTCATACTTCTTGTAAACATGCTGGAAAGATAAACTTGCCATATAATACCTCCAAAGTGCCGAGTAGCCTCGGCTTTTTCATACACGTAATATATCAAAGGCAATTCTTGTCTACCATATGTCAGGTTATCCAAAAAAATCAAAGGCGTTTTGTATTCAATTTCGCTTGTAATGGCTCAGCTTTTTACATTATGCACACTACCGTTCAAAGTTTTTTGTGCATAAATGCCAAACATATGCTCAAAAACATCCCTAAACAGCGTCTTTATAGGCACTTTGCACCCCTTCATTCTTATGTGCAATCTGACAGATACTTTTGAGATTTGCCTGTTTTTGCACGGACCGGACAGTTTTGCAGCCCCTCTTCTGCCATATTGTCGGCGACGCCGGCACTCACACGGGCACTCACACGGGCACTCACAACCGGGACCATCTGATCGCGGGCGCGTGGGCTTCGTCTATCTGACGTCACGCTCCGGGTTATGGCCGGAGTTGTGCCAACAGTGTCGGGTTACACGAACTGTTACCCACCGTGGGTAAGGAAAGAGGTAAATACACGCGAATTTACACGAATCGTTACCCACGGTGGTGAAGAAACCGGGTAAAAAGCCGCGGATTTACACAAACTGTTACCCACCGTGGGTAAGGAAAGAGGTAAATACACGCGAATTTACACGAATCGTTACCCACGGTGGTGAAGAAACCGGGTAAAAAGCCGCAAATTTACACGAACTGTTACCCACGGTGTTACAGGTAGAGCCGGCCCCAAAGCCGCATGAGCGTCGATCTTTCCGGTCGCCCTCAGAGTTCGCCCGGCATCTTTATGTTGACTTTTGAATATTTATGCAGTATATTGCATAAACTAAGTATATTAAAAAAAGGAATCATATTTGTAACCGCGGAGAAACACTGACCATATATTATAATAGTTGTTTATATACGCGTTTAAATGGAGAAACGTATTATGAGTAAGATAAAGGTAAGTATTATAGGCGCAACGGGCTACGTAGGAGCCGAACTGGTGCACGGATTTGCAGGACACCCGGATGTCGAGCTGGTGCATCTGACATCGAAGACTTTCGAGGGGCAGCTTTTCTCGGATGTTTATCCTCAGTACAGAGGCGTGTGTGACATCCTCCTCGCGAATACGGATTATGCACAGGTGGCAAAGGACAGCGATCTGGTAATCACGGCACTGCCGCACGGTGTATCGTCGAAGACCGTGCCGATCCTTCTCGAGAACGGCGCGAGGGTCATCGATCACAGCGGAGACTTCAGGTACAAGAATCTTGCTACCTACGAGAAGTCTTATAAGCTCGAGCACCCGCATCCGGAACTTCTCGCTGAAGCCGTATACGGTATCCCGGAGTTCTACAGAGAGCAGCTCAAGACGACAAGACTCGTTGCCAACCCGGGATGCTATCCGACATGTTCCCTGATCGCACTGGCGCCTTTCCTTAAGGAAGGACTCATCGATACGAACAGCATTATCATCGACGCGGTGTCGGGCGTAACCGGTGCCGGGCGTAAAGCCGATCTGGGATACAGTTTCTGCGAGCTCGATGAGTCGTTCAAGCCTTACGGGGCGGTCGGCCACAGACATACGACAGAGATCAACGAGCAGTGCTCATTCCTCGCAGGCGGCGACGGTAATTCGATCAAGGTTACGTTCACCCCGCACCTGGCGCCTTTCAAAAGAGGTATGGTCGCGACCATCTATGTCAAGGCGACGGAGAAGTTGGGAGAAGTTACGACGGCAAAGCTCCGCGATATCCTCGAGCAGGCCTACAAGGATGAGCAGTTCGTAAGAGTCCTGCCCGAAAAGGTCCTGCCGGACGTCAAGGCGGTCAACGGCTCCAACTATATCGAACTGAACTGTGCGTACGATCCGGAAACTGATATGATCAAGCTCTTCAGCGCTCAGGATAATCTCGGCAAGGGAGCTGCACTTCAGGCGATACAGGCTTTCAATGCCATGTTCGGCCTGGACGAGGCTATCGGACTTAAGAACCTGGTCCGCGGAGTATGATGACGATCGGAACAGGAGTCTACACAATAAAGAGAGGTGTCACATATGGCTGACAGCAAGATAATGCCCGATATGTCGGGCGAGATGCAGAACAAGATAGATCGGGCGAGCATTCTTATCGAGGCTCTTCCCTACATGAAGAAGATGAGGGGGCAGACCATCGTCATCAAATACGGCGGCAATGCCATGGTCAATGAGGATCTGAAGCAGTCCGTCATGGACGATATCACCCTTCTTAAGTATGTCGGTATCAATCCCGTGCTCGTTCACGGCGGCGGACCCGACATCAACAGCATGCTTAACAGGGTCAATATCGAGAGTCATTTTGTCAACGGACTCAGGTATACCGATTCCGATACGATGCAGATCGCTCAGATGGTATTGATCGGCAAGACCAACAAGGAGATCGTCTCCAACCTGAACGCCAAGGGCGCCAAGGCTATCGGTATCTGCGGTATCGACGGCAATCTCATTCAGGCAGAGAAGCTCACGACGGATTCTAACGGCAACGAGATCGACATCGGATACGTAGGCAAGATCAAGCACATCGATACGCATGTGATCGACATGCTCGCCAACGACGAATTCATCCCCGTTATCGCACCTGTCGGTGTCGGAGAGAACGGCGAGAGCTACAATATCAACGCCGATACAGTCGCATCGGAGATCGCCGTCGCGCTTAAGGCGAGCAAGCTTATCACGCTCACGGATGTTCCGGGCGTTATGGCAGACGATGAGAACGGCAACCCTAAGCTCATCTCCATGCTCGACTCGGCCGACATAGCCGACTGCGTAGCAAAGGGCATCATCACCGGCGGTATGATCCCGAAGATCGAAGGTTGCCTCGACACCGTTGTCAGAGGTGTCCGACGAGCCCATATAATCGACGGAAGGGTCCCGCACAGCATCCTGCTCGAGATCTTCACCGCGAAGGGAATCGGAACAATGATAGTTAAGGATAAGGAGCAATATTACAATGAGCATCGAAAATGATTTCTATCTGGTAAAGTCTTTTGACCAAAAATACTGTCTTCAGGTCTTCGCCCCTGCTGATGTCTGTTTCACCGAGGGTAAGGGTTCCTACCTCTACAGCATGGAGGACAAGGAGCACGGCATCAAGAAGAGGAAGTACCTGGACATGATCGGCGGCATTGCCGTTAACTCGCTCGGCCACGGCAATAAGGAGCTGACAGGCGCCATAGCCAAGCAGGCCGGCAAGCTGATCCACTGCTGCAACTACTACTACATCGCCGAGAGGAGCGAACTGGCTTTCAAGCTCTGCAAGAACAGCTTCGCGGACAAGGTATTCTTCAGCAACTCCGGAGCTGAGGCTAACGAAGCCGCCATCAAGCTCACCCGCGGTTATTTCTACTATAAGCAGCAGGAAAAGTATGAGATCATCACTGCCAATATGAGCTTCCACGGAAGGACGATGGCAACGATCTCGGCTACGGGTCAGGAGAAGTTCAGGAAGCCCTTTGAGCCTGTAGTTCCCGGCTTCAAGTATGTCGATTACAATGACTACGAGCAGCTCGAGGGTGCTATCACTGATAAGACCGCTGCAGTTATGCTCGAACTGATCCAGGGCGAGAGCGGCGTTCATCCCGCAGATCGCGACTACATAAAGAATGTCGCCGCACTCTGCAAGGCGAAGGGTATCCTTCTCATAATCGATGAGGTCCAGACCGGTGTCGGAAGGACAGGTACACTCTTCTGCTACGAGCAGTACGGCATCAAGCCGGACATCATGACACTCGCCAAGGGCTTAGGCGGCGGTGTTCCCATCGGAGCGGCGCTCTGCACGAATGAGGTGGCTACGGGATTCCATGTTGGCGATCACGGAAGCACTTTCGGCGGTAATCCGCTGGCCTGCACGGCGGGAAACGTGGTCATGGATCAGATCATCGAAGGCGGTCTTCTGGCCAATGTAAACAAGTCCGCCAACTATCTTATGGACGAGCTCACAAAGCTCCGGAAGAAGTATGAGATGCTCAAGTCCGTAAGGGGTATGGGACTTCTGATCGCTCTCGAATTCGATAACGAGCTGATCTCGGCTTCCGGCATGAAGGAGAGGCTGTTCTCCATGGGCATACTGGTAAGTGCCATCGGCAAGTCGACCATAAGGATCGCACCGCCTCTGACGATAAGCGTATCCGAGTGTTCGGAATTCGTAAAGGCGATCGAGACGATACTCAAGTCAGAAGTAGAGACCAAGAAGCCCCTGTCCGGGCTGATCGACGGGATCAAGAGCCTCACAGGCGGTAAGAAGGAGAATTGATATGAAGCACTATATAGATTTCCACGAGGACGTTAGTTTTGAAGATCTCGACCATATGCTCGAGATCGCATCAGACATGAAGGCAAAGACCAAGGCCGGCATAGAGCACCACATTCTTAAGGGCAAATCCCTGGCCATGATCTTCACCAAGAGTTCGACAAGAACAAGGGTCTCCTTTGAGGTCGGTATGTATCAGCTCGGCGGACAGGCTCTGTTCCTCAGTAATAACGACATCCAGATCGGAAGGGGCGAGAGCATCTATGATACGGCTCATGTCCTCTCAGGTATGGTCGACGGCATCATGATCAGGACCTTCAAGCACAGCGACGTCGAGGATCTTGCCAAGTACGGTTCTATCCCTGTAATCAACGGTCTGACTGACGACCAGCACCCTACACAGGCACTTGCCGACCTCCTGACGATCAAGGAGCACAAGGGCACACTTAAAGGACTGAAGCTCGCATACGTAGGAGACGGCAACAATGTAGCGAACTCCCTGCTCCAGGCATGCGCCAAGGCCGGCATGGATATTGCCGTAGGCTCCCCTGCCGATTACACATGTCCCGACAAGTATGTTCAGCAGGCACTGAAGGATGCCGCCGTTACAGGCTCCAAGGTGCTCATGACGACAGATCCTTACGAGGCCGTTGAAGGTGCTGATGTTGTTTATACGGACACCTGGACCAGCATGGGTCAGGAACAAGAGAAAGCCATGAGGGTCAAGATCTTCGAGAAGTATCAGGTCAACTCCAAGCTTATGAGCGCTGCCCACAAGGACGCCATCTTCATGCACTGTCTCCCCGCATACCGCGGTTACGAGGTTACAGAGGATGTTTGTGACGGTCCGCAGAGCGTGATCTTTGACGAAGCTGAGAACAGGCTCCACGCTCATAAGGCAATACTCGTTCACTGCATGAGTTAATGGGAGAATACGAACTCAGGATAGCCGAGCCGTCCGATGCCGAAGCCCTGTCAGGACTGATCCGCAGGGCGATGAAGACGTACAGGGCGGAATCGGGCATCACTTCGGATGTGCTCGAATCGCTCCACGAGAGCGTCGAAACAGTGGCTGACAGGATCAGACACAACAGGTGTTTGTGCTTTTTCGACGGGGATAAGCCCGTGGCGACCATAACGCTCAGCAAAGTCGACAACCCTATGCGGTATTCTTTCTCCGCGACAACCGAAGCCTTCCTGTCGAGATATACTGCATGTGCATACATCTCCAGGTTCGCCGTGACGGACGAACTGCGCGGAACCGGTCTGGGTGTAAAGCTCATGGAAGCAACCCTGTCCGAGAATATCTCTGTCAGGACCGGACTTGCGATCCTACACACGGCAGTCGCCAATGTCAGGATGAATGAATTCTATGCCAACCGCGGATTCAAGCTGCTCGACAGTGAAGAGTCCCGAGGCTACGAGCGCGGACTTTATGTGAACATTCTCAGGGAGAGGCTCGTCGACAAGATCACAGGAGTCTCACCTTTTTTATAAAGCAACCCGGCGTCCCGGGATCAGCCGTCACATCCGCCACTGCGGCATCTGCTGCCGCCTCATTCTCATAGACTGCGTATACCGTACTTCCCGACCCGCTCATCGAAGCATAGAGACAATCCGTCCCGCTTAATAATGCCTTCAGATCGCCTATCACCGCCACCTCATCGAGCGCCGGTGCCTCCAGGTCATTTGTCAGATAAGGCTTCGCGGCACGGATCCTTTCTGCGGGGGTCAATGTCTCATCGCCGAAGATCCGTTCCATCTCCGCTTTGTACTTATCCTCATCGAAAACTTTCGTCGTCGCATCACACGCCTTAAAGCAAGCCGCTGTCGACACGCCCTCTTCAGGCTTTACCAGCACGGCATATAGCCCTGCAAGCGGCGGCAGGGGCGTCACTATCTCGCCTATCCCCTCACATATGGCCGACCCTCCGTAAAGAAAGAAAGGCACATCGGCGCCGAGTGACACTGCAAGTTCACCCATACGTTCCGTCGATACCGGCCTGCCATAATGATCGTTCAGGATCTTAAGGACGGAAGCAGCATCGGAGCTGCCGCCCCCGAGGCCCGCCTGTGCCGGCGTATTCTTGATGGCGGTTATCTCAGTGAAGCCCTTGGGACCCGCCTTATATTCATCATAGAACTTCTCGGCCGCCCGGTAGCAGAGATCCTTCTTCATATCGAAGTCAGTTCTGTCGCTGACGACATTTATACCGAACTCTCTGTCATCATCGATCGTAACCTTTATGTCGTCACCCAGGTCGATCTCCTGCATGAGCATATAGAGCCGGTGATATCCGTTCGGATACTTGCCGCACACCTTAAGAAAGATGTTTATCTTCGCATTCGCTCTTGTGTTGTATTCGTGCACCATGACAGCCCGCCTGTTATGCCTGTTATGCCTCCGGGGACGTGAACTCGCCCGACAGGTATCCGTATGAGATTATATTGCCCGTATTTCCGTCGGCATCTGTGTCGAGACCTCTGATAAAATCGGCAAAGTTCGGATTCTGATTGTTGACTACGCCCATCAGTCTCTCGACCGGCGCCTTCAGCGCGACTACATAGATATCATATGTGTGGGTGCTCCCCGACGGCGGATAAGGTCCGACATATTCGAGGTTTGCCGCCCATCCGCGCTCGAGATCGGTCCCGGTGACCATATCCGACTTCCAGTGCCCCCAATAGGATGCACTTGTATCAATCATATAGATAACATAATGATCGGCGCCGTCGACAGGTTCCCACGACAGCTGCGGCGATACGTCCTCTCCTGCATCGGTGTTGGAGATAATATCTGCCCATACGCCGTCGATCAGATCTTCTGAACTCAGCTCGAAAGTGTCATATTCGGGAAGGAATCCGTCATCTCCGAGGACAAACGGGTCCGTCGTTTCCGCAGGCTCTGCCTCAGTTTCCGTCTCGGTCCCGGTCGCTTCGGACTCAGTCTCAGTCTCGGGGCTATCGGTCGCTTCAGTAGTCTCAGTCTCGTGGCTATCGGTCGCTTCAGTAGTCTCAGTCACTTCAGCCTGCGTATCTTCAGCGGCTGCCGTCGTCTCGTCGCTGTCTTTACCGCATCCGGCAGCTTCCGCCGCCAAAGCCAAACAAACAACTGCAGCTATTGCCTTTTTCCTGAACATATGACTCTCCTTCTCTGTTAAATGATGTATCAATTATAGAGAATGATCCTCTGACTGTAAACTTTACGTCCGGGCGCCCTCCGGATTACCACACAATTCCGACTTTTCGCCAATAATGTGGTAAAGTCTGAGCTTGAATTACCACACTTTTTTCGATTTCCGCCAATAATGTGGTAACGGCAACAGTCGCATTACCACACAATTCCGACTTTTCGCCAATAATGTGGTAACGGCACCAGTCACATTACCACATAATTCCAACTTTTCGCCAATAATGTGGTAAAGCCTGAGCTTGAATTACCACACTATCTTCGATTTTCGCCAATAATGTGGTAACGGCAACAGTCTCATTACCACACAATTCCGACTTTCCGCTAATAATGTGGTAAAAGTGTCTCGAAAAGCGGTCGGTGAAGAATAAAAAGGGGGCCGTCTCGCTTAACGAGACAGCCCCGATGATAGCTTTACTGAGATCTGTCAGCCGGCAGCTTCTGCAGCTGCTTCTACCGGGATAGCGACCCTAACGGCACGTGTGAGAACATCTACGTAGCTGTATGAGATGATCTCATACTTGGAATCGGATGCTCTCTTGCACTTAACAGTGAATACATTAGGGTAGCAGCTCTCAACAGTTCCCTCGTGGATAATGAGTCTCTTCCTTCCTCCGTTCGATGTAAGTCTGACGCGCTTACCGATCATTGTCTGAAGTTTGGCTCTACATCTGTCCACATCGGATTTGATGATCATTTTATGTATCCTCCGTCCTGCTACGGCAGTTTTTGCAATTCACGAAAATAATAACAGTATCTTGATTTTTTGTCAATCGGAAAACCCAATATATTGTGCTCATTTGTGCTATTCTTACAAAATGTTGTGTTAATGGCCGCTAAGGCAACAATCACGCACCCTTTTATTGAAAAGGCTCTTCAGATTATTGTAAAATGACATATCAAGTTAGACAGGCGGTATAGATATGTTAAGTGACATCGAGATAGCAAGAAGCGCGACGATATCCCCCATAGCCGATATTGCGGCCACATTGGGACTTACACCTGACGAGCCGGAATACTACGGCAAGTACAAGGCAAAACTGCCGCTTAACGTCATCAATAAGCGAAGCGGCAACAAGGACGGCAAACTCGTTCTCGTTACCGCGATGAATCCGACTCCCGCCGGAGAAGGCAAGACCACCGTCAGCATCGGACTTGCTCAGGCAATGAGCAAGCTCGGGCGTAAGGCCATGCTCGCATTGAGAGAGCCTTCCCTCGGTCCCGTTTTCGGTATTAAGGGCGGCGCTGCAGGCGGCGGATACTCCCAGCTTATCCCGATGGAGGATATCAATCTCCATTTCACCGGCGATCTTCACGCCATCACATCTGCCAACAATCTCCTGGCAGCTATGCTCGACAATCACATCTATCAGGGCAACGACTTGAAGATAGATATCAACAGGGTCATCTGGAAGAGATGTCTCGATATGAACGACAGGGCTCTGAGAGCCGTTACCATAGGCGTCGGTGGCGGAACAAACGGCGTCGAGAGAAGTGATGCCTTTAATATCACCGCTGCATCGGAGATCATGGCGATCCTGTGTCTGGCCTCCGATACGGATGATTTGAAGGAGAGGCTCAAGAAGATAGTCGTTGCTTATGACACCGACGGCAACATCGTAACTGCCGGAGATCTCAAGGCAGAAGGCGCGCTTGCCACCCTGCTCAAGGATGCAGTCGCTCCTAACCTCGTCCAGTCGCTGGAACATGTGCCTGCGCTGGTTCACGGAGGGCCTTTCGCGAATATATCACACGGATGCAACTCAGTCATCGCCACCAAGGCAGGACTTAAGCTGTCAGATATCCTCATCACCGAGGCAGGCTTCGGTGCCGATCTCGGCGCATTCAAGTTCCTCGACATCAAGTGCCGTAAGGCCGGTCTGTGGCCTGATGCGGCCGTCATCGTATCAACGGTACGTTCGCTCAAGTATAATGCCGGCATCAGCAAGGAAGATCTTACGATCCCGAATGTCGATGCCGTAAGGGCAGGTTTCCCTAACCTCGCCAAGCATATAGAGAATATGAAGTCATTCGGTATCCCGGTCATCGTGGCGTCGAACAGGTTCCTGAGCGACACCGATGAGGAGATCGAGGCCATGAGACAGATGTGTGATGAGCTGGGAGCTTCTTTCGCGCCGGCAGAAGTATTTGCCAAGGGCGGCGAAGGTGGACTTGAACTCGCACAGGCAGTCCTTGATATCCTCGACAGGGATGAAGCAAAGGATCCCGTATTCACATACTCACTCGACGATACGACCGAGGATAAGATCAGAGCCGTTGCAACAAAGATCTACGGTGCTTCCGATATCGACATCCTTCCCGAAGCGATGGCCAAGATCAAGGCCTTCGAAGAGTCAGGCTACGGCGATCTTCCCATCTGCATTGCCAAGACTCAGTATTCGCTGTCCGATGATCCCAAGGCCTTGGGCCGTCCCGAGGGCTTCACGCTCACGGTAAGAGACGTATCACTTAGCGCAGGTGCGGGATATATCGTTGTCCTCACGGGCAAGATAATGACGATGCCGGGACTTCCGAAGCACCCTGCAGCCCTCGATATCGACATCGACAACAACGGTATCATCAGCGGTCTGTTCTGATGATCAGGATCCTTAGCATATGAGATATCCTAATCCGACATTTCTCCAGAAAGCATCGGGAATAAGGCACACGCGCCGTAACCGTACTCTCATCATCATCGGAGTGCTCCTGACGGTCACCCTTATCTGCGTATTCGTATCCAGAGTCGCGGCGATGCAGGATAAGTACAGGGAGAAATACCCGGATCTCGTAGGCGCGGCGACATCCACGGCTGATCCTAATGCTACGCCGACACCGGCACACCGACGCACCGGCATAACTCTTCCTACGACAGAGAGTACAACGGAGACGACGGAGAGCACGACCGAACCCACTGAGACCACAGAGCCGCCGATCGGCCCGGTTATCCAGTCGGAAGATCCCACAGAGACGGCAGAACCTGACGGAAGTGAAGCGACCGTTGAGTCCGGGACAGTCGAGACTGATGCTGACGGCAATCCCGTTGAGACGACTGAGACGCAGAATAATGCGCCGGATCCGTTCGTCGAGGCTGAGAACAACTTTTATTTCTATAATACCCATCCCCTCCAGACCGTATCTCACGAACAACGCGACATAATGCTCGACAATCTGAAGCAGGAGATACAGGATTACATCAACAATACCGAGAATGAGCGCATCTGCTTCCGTTATATCAGCCTTCTCTCGAACGAAGAGCTCGGGATCAACGAACTTGCCCCCATCGTCCCGGCGGGCTCCTACTCCCTGCCGATCCTGACTCTTATGTGGGAGAGAGCCTCTGCCGGTCAGCTCTCACTTACCGGCACCGCGACATATGCGGGCGGTACGGAAGAAGGTCACTTCTCCTCCATAGTCGACGAATACAGCGAAGGCAAGCAGTTCTACACCAGGACGCTCGCTTATCTTGCTGCAGCGCGGGGCGATAATCTGGCTCTCAGTTTTATCATCGAAAAGCTCGGCGGGATCGAGAAGATCGTCCCCCTGATCTCGGAGATCAGCTCATATATCAGCTTCACATCCCCGGTCATCTATACGGATTACTCGGGACTTCAGCAGACGGGCACGAACCGCTCGTCTCTCTACGATATGACCAACTTCGCGGCATATCTCTACCACGGATACATCAATTCTTCGGATACCTATCAGTATTTCCTGAACGATCTGGCAGCATCCGAGATGCCGACCGCCTTTGGCAGAGCCTTCGGCGGAGACACCCGTATCATCCACTGCTCCGGAAGGAACGATCAGCTCCATGCATATACGGATATCGCGATAATCGACTGTGAGGAACCCATAGTTCTGGCCGTCTACTGTGAATGCGAGAGCGCCGACCGTGCCGAGACGATCCAGGCGGACATTGCAACATATGTTTCCAGGTTTATTACGGCCTGTCACTCCTAATTCGTAATTCGGCGAGCAAAATCTGTATTTATATGTTATACTAAATCGGTTCATCCCATCTGATCTGCAGTCGGGATTGGGTCTTGTGCGATCCGATGCCGTGAACCCTGTCAGGTCCGGAAGGAAGCAGCAGTAAGCGGATTTTCGGTTGTGCCGCAAGGGTGCCTGCCCGACTGCAGTTTAGATGGGATGGACTTTTTATTTTCCGCGAGAGGCTAAGAACATGGAACACATTGCACTTTACAGACAATTCCGCCCCATGACTTTCGATGAGATCGTGGAGCAGAAGCATGCAGTTACATCACTTCGTAAAGCGGTCACATCCGGCAGGATAGGCCATGCATATCTCTTCTGCGGTCAGCGTGGAACGGGTAAGACTTCTATAGCCCGAGTCTTCTCGAGAGCGATCAACTGCGAGTCGCCCGAGAACGGTAATCCTTGTAATAAGTGCCCCACATGTAAGGGCATCCTCGACGGCACGCTCATGGATGTTATAGAGATCGATGCCGCCTCCAACACCAGTGTAGATAATATAAGGAAGATCTCAGAGGAGGTCGGGTTCGCGCCTTCGAGAGCACCTCACAAGGTCTATATAATCGATGAGGTCCATATGATCTCGTCCGGTGCGTTCAACGCCCTGCTCAAGACTCTTGAGGAACCGCCGGCACATGCGGTATTCCTTTTCGCGACGACAGAGCCGCACAGGATACCTGCGACAGTACTGTCCAGATGCCAGAGATATGACTTCAGAAGGATATCACCCGATGCCATCTCAGGGCGGCTCAGATATATATGTGATCAGGAGAAGATCGATGCTTCGGACGATGCATTAAGGCTCATTGCCTCGCTCTCTGACGGTGCGATGAGAGACGCCATATCCGTACTGGATCAGGCGGCAACGGCTTCCGACGGCAAGAAGATCACCGCGGAATCGATCGAAGAGATAACAGGTACCGTCGATACGTCTTTTATGGCGAAGATGACGACCGTCCTTATTGAAGGTAAGTTCGATGAGCTCCTTCCTCTGATCCAGCAGCTGGCCGAGAGCGGACGTGACATCATCAGGTTCTCGCTCGACCTGGCTCAGTATATGCGTAACCTGCTGGTCATCAGGGTCGTTCCGGATCCGTCCTCACTTATCCCCGCATCGATATCGACTCTCAAAGAGATGTATGAGATAGCGGACAAGGCTTCTCCCGAGACCTTCGCTGCCTTTATATCTTATCTGTCAGGCATGATATCCGAACTCAAGTGGTCACCATCTGTAAGGACATCGTTCGAGATATCCATGATCAGGCTCTGCGGACGTAAGGTGAAGGCGGATGTCGTACCGCTTACCATGCCCGACTTCGCCGCGATGCAGGCAAAGGCAGCCGCATCGATGTCAGACAAAAAGCCGGAACCCGTCAAGGCCGATAAGCCGGCTGTGAAGGCAGAAGAGAAGCCCGAGGAGAAGAAGACAGAACCCGGGAAAGAAGACAAGCCGGAGTCCGCTAAGTCCTCCGATCCCGTGAAGACGGATGATAAGAAAGACACACTCGGCATTCTTGGTCTTCTTAAGAAACTTGATACTACTCCCAAGGCCGAGGAGAAGCCCGAGGAGAAGACCACGCCCAAGGAAGAGCCCGTGAAGCATGAGACTCCTGCTCCTGTCGCTGAAGCATCCGCTCAGGAAGAAAAGCCGGCCCCTGCCCCTGAAGCGCAGACTGAAGCTGCACCTGCACCTGCTCCTGCAGCAAAGCCGGAGACCGAAGAGGACCCCGACGATAAGCCGCTCGAGAACCAGCTTGACCTGTTCTCGCTTGCATCAGGCAGCGACGCTTCATCTGATGATAAGAAGGATAAGCCCGAGCCCAAGACACCGTCTTCTGCGACAGGACTTTTTGCCGAGGATCTTATGATGCCTTATGACAGGCAGGACGCTCCCGAAGTCAAAGTCCCTGACCCGGCTCCTGCACCCAAGCCCGAACCGGAACAGGAAGAAGAGCCCGGTGAGCCGCTCAGATCGTGGGAGAATAAGCAGACCTCTCTCGCATCGGCACTGGCCAACACCGAGATCGTTCATATCCGCCCCGCACCGGAGCCCGTTCCCGAGCCGGAGGAATACTACGGCGCAGATACGGATACGGTCTGGAGTGCCGTTAATGCAAGGATTCGCGAGGACGACTTCGTGCTGTGGTCGATGCTGAGCGAAGCGCAGTTCCGTGTAGTCGGTGACGGCGGATATATTGTTTTCGAGGATAAGAACAAGGGCCTCATCAAGCAGATAACCGACGATACGAATTATCGCAAGGTGTCCTATGATATCAAGTCGGCGCTTCGCGAGGTCGAGCATGTGTACCTTTGCACCGAGACTCAGTACAGCAACGCGCTGAGAACGGGCGGCGGACTTGCCAAGGCCAAGTCCGTGTCGAAGACAGATGAGCTTATCAACAGGACGAAGCAGATGGGGATCGAGACCGAGATCCATTTCGGTGATGATTGAGACAGACATAACTGATATAATAGGCAACAGTCGCTCCTGTTAACGGAGGACAAAGAGAGGAGAATTACAATGGCAAAAGGCGGTTTTCGCGGAATGCCCGGCGGAATGGGCATGGGTAACCTGATGGCACAGGCACAGAAGATGCAGAGAGATCTCGAGGCTGCTCAGGCAGAAGTCAAGGAGTATCGCATCACGGGTACAGCCGGCGGCGAACAGGTAAAGCTCGTTCTGGGCGGTGATCACAAGATCTATAACCTGGAGATCGGTAAGGATGTTATCGATCCCGAAGATCCCGAGATGCTCGCTGACCTTATCATTGCAGCATATAACAGCGCTTCCGAGGAGCTCGAGGCTAAGTCTTCCGCGAGACTCAATCAGGTAACCGGCGGAGTAAAGATGCCTTTCTGATATGGCACGTTATTCACCTTCCGTACAGAATCTGATATCGCGTCTGGGGGCGCTTCCGGGGATCGGCGGCAAGTCGGCTCAACGTCTGGCTTTCCACATCCTGTCCATGCCGGAAGCGGATGCCAACGCGCTCACGGATGCCATAACGGAAGCGAGGAAGCTCACCGTAAGGTGTTCATCCTGCCAGAATTTCACCGATTCTGATCCCTGCCCTATCTGTTCGGATCCGATGAGGGACAGAAGCACCGTATGCGTGGTCGAATCCCCCAGAGATGTGGCGGCTCTCGAGCGCATGCACGAATACAAGGGACTCTATCATGTTCTGCACGGCGTCTATAATCCGATATCAGGCAAGGGTATGGACGACATCGCCCTCCCCCAGTTGTTTGACAGATTGACAAAGGATCCCGATATCAAGGAAGTCATTATGGCGACCAACCAGTCGGTCGAAGGCAATGCCACGGCCCTGTATGTATCAAGGCTCCTGGCTCCTTCAGGGATCAAGGTAACACGTATCGCATCGGGGCTTCCGATGGGTGCAGACATCGAATATGCCGATGACCTGACGCTCGCGAGCGCACTTAAGGGAAGGGTGAATATCTCTTCATGAGACTGGATAAGTTCTTAAAGGTATCGAGGATAATCAAGAGACGCACCGTTGCCAACGATGTCTGTTCGCTCGGTAGAGTGACAGTCAACGACCGTCCCGCCAAGCCGGGCGTCAAGCTCAAGGTCGGAGACGTGGTCAATATCGAATTCGGTAACGGCAACGTCAGTTTCCGCGTCCTTAAGCTCTCCGAGACAGTCCGTAAAGAGGATGCGTCCGAGATGTACGAACTTCTTGACGAATAGAAGACAGCGATCACGAGGTTTGTTACAGTTTGCTTAAATAAGCCCTCGAGGTATTCAACAGAGCACTATCAACCGATAAAATGCTCTTAAGAATACAGCGAGGTTTTATTATGCGCAGAGTCAGACACAAGTCCCGCGGCATATCCGCCATGACCGCCTTCGTATGCATAGCATTCGTAGTGGTTGCCGTGCTCTGCGCCACGCGTATGTATGATATCCACGAGCGTCGTCAGAGACTCGAAGCTGAGAATGAACAGCTGCTGGCTCAGCGTCAGGCACTTATCGAGCGCAACAACGAGCTGCAGGCACAGAATATGCGCGGACGCGATTCTTCCTACATCGAAGCAATGGCAAGGTCCCAGCTCGATATGGTCTATCCCGGAGAGATAATCTTCAGGACTACCGGCGAGTGAGACGCTGCTTTACTCTGTCAATCTGATCTGAAATCTGTCGAACCGGACCTTCTCGGTATATTGCTCAGCGAAAAATATCGTCTGCCTGAACGCGGCGAATTCATGAGTATTCTTCTTCATCCACATCGGTACGGGGATATCAAGTTCCTTGCACAGCAGGATCAACGCCTCGCTGAGTTCGGCCGAGAACCTGAGCTCAGGATTCGAATACTCTATCTCCTTGATATCAGTCATCCTGTTAGCTACAAAGAGTTTCCCTTCAAGCACCATATCTTGTATCTCCGTTCCGCTTCCTGCAGGGTCCTAAAGACCCGTCCGGGGTTTGCCACTATTTTGCCCTTTTTGAGACGTGAAGTAAATATCAAAGGTGGTATCATAAGGTTGTTTCAAGTAATTGTTCCTTACTTCATAACACCCTCCTTTCAGACACTGACACCCCCCTGTCAGTGTCTTTTTTCGATTATGGAAAACGACCCATTCGTGCTATAGTATTCCATATGATATTCAAGCACAGAGAAGTTCCTCAGACATCCGATCTTCGCGACGTGTACAAGATCGAGTATAAGAACAGAACAAAGGCGCCGATACAGTTCAGCGTGTCGGAAGACTCTGTCCTGATCACAGCCTACATCGCCCCTGCCAAGTCGCTCCTTAAGCCCTATATAGGGCGTGGTAAAGGAAGGAAGCCCGAGGATTTTACTTTCGCTGATGAAGCCTTCAGGGGCATCATGCGTAACTGGTCCGGAGACTTTGATCTCAAGTGCCACGAGGGCGGGCCGGTCCGCCTGTCGATCAATATCATAAGGAAAGACGATCCGAATGCCGTATATCCCAAGGGCCAGAGGTTCCTTAAGATACGAAGGACAAAGCTTACCAAGACATCTTTTGTCATGAGCCCTCCCTGGCGCTGGCTGTGGGGAATGCCCCGAAGCGGCCTGATGCTCGAGAGCTTCGGACTTAACTGGTCAGTCTATTCTCCCGGAACCATCAATCTCAATCTCACGAGGTCGGTCAACCGCTACGGTCAGGTGGCAGCACACGAATTCGGGCACGCATTGGGGCTCGGGGATGCCTATGGCGCGTTCTACCGCTTCGGCTATGAGGTCCCCGGAACCGAAGAATACATGATGAATAACAATCACCGTGTTCAGCCCGTGGAACTTGAGATGGCACTTACGGCACACATGACGGGACGCATGCAGTATTTCCCGAGGAGGGGACCCAAGAAGGCCGGTGCCAAGGACCGCGATGCACGAACTTGACGGATTTCCTTTTAAAGTTTATGTAAATACTTGTGCAATTGTTATAAATATGTTGAAAATGACCCGTTTGAAGTTGTAAAATATCTCTATCAATTGTGATGACTACAGATTAGAGTCTACAACATAAGCAGGAGGTCATATCTATGAAGAAGTGTCCGGATTGTGGTATGGTAATCGCCAATCAGGCTATCAGATGCCCTAAGTGTAAGTTTAATTTTGCAGAGAGCCCTGACGCAGGCGGAGCAGCAGTTCCCCAGGCAGCAGCTGCAGTATCGGCAGCAGCTACAGGCGCTACACCTAAGGGCAGCGCAGGGATCATGCCTATGGTCGAGGTTACAAAGGATAACGTTGACGAGCTCTATGGTCAGCTCAAGGCCGCAGTCGTTAAGAGAAAGACTGAGTTCGATCACTTCATCGACTTCCTCGAGAACAGAACGGCATGGCTCACGGCTCCCGCAGCTACAGAAGGATCTCTCGCTTGTGAGAAGGGTCTCCTTATCAGAAGCGTTTCCGTTACAAAGCAGCTCCTGAGGATCAAGGATACACTTATGCCTCAGCTCGACGAAGAGTCCGCTATCATCATCGGTCTGTTCCACGATGTAGGCAAGGTCGGTATCGAGGGCAAGCCTCTCTTCCTCGTAGAAGAGCGTCTCGCTTCCACCACATCCGCTCTGGGTCTTTCCTTCAGCAGCAGGATCTCCGGCGCTTCCTCTTCCGCAGCAAGCACATCATTCTCTATCAACAATAAGCTTGTTCACATGAACGTAGGCGTAAGGAGCCTTTTCCTGGTATCCCAGTATATGCTCCTGTCTGATGACGAAGCTCAGGCTATCAGCTACGCAGCAGAGCCCGCACTTCTCGACGGCAAGCTCAGCCCTTACACACTGGTTCTCAGCACGGCTATCCAGATGCAGAAGACCATCTATGAGAACCCTGATATAATCTCCACCTACAGCTTCACTGTTATCCAGTAAGCCTCCGGTCCAGGTGGATCCGATCAAGAAACTATTCATTTAACTCCATTTCTTTTCCCCGCCTCGATAAGGGGCGGGGTTTCTTTTGTAAAAGCGATGAAAGACAATAACAGCAGTAACGACCTAAGACTTCATCAGATGCTCGAGGACTACGCCGTCTCGGGACGCCTGCCCATGCACATGCCGGGACACAAACGTAATGCCGCTATGCTCGGAGATGCACACAGATACGATATAACGGAGATCGACGGCTTCGACGATCTCCATAATCCCTCCGGCACCATAGCAGAACTGACGCGTCTGTCTGCTCAGCTTTGGCACGCACAAGATGCACTGCTGTCCGTAAACGGCTCGACCGGCCTTATCCTGTCTTCCATTCTGGCCTGTGCCGCAGGTCACAGTAAGATCCTGATCGCATCCAACTGTCATATCAGTGTCTGGCATGCGATCGAACTTGCAGGTCTTACACCCGTGACGATCATGCCGCGTATGAGCGGGAAATACCCTTTCGCGCTTGGATTATCCCCGGAAGATGTCTCCCGCGCTATATCGGATACACCTGATGCGGCGGCACTCGTCTATACTTCTCCCACTTACGAGGGCGTCATCTCAGACAGCGCCGGCATCAAAGACATCGCCGACCGCGCCGGGATCCCGGTGATCCTGGATTCGGCTCACGGAGCTCACCTCGGGCTCTCAGATCTCCTTCCGTCTGACGGATCGGCCGATATCGTGATCAAGAGCGTTCACAAGACTCTTTCCGCCCCTACGCAGACAGCCGTGCTGCTGTCATATTCGGACCGTATCCCCATGAGGTCGATAGCCCACTATATGAACGTGACTGAGACATCCAGCCCTTCCTACGTACTGATGGGCGGTATGAGCAGATGCATCTATGATCTGTATGACCACGGGCTCGGAGATTTCCCGGAGCAGATCCTTCGTGCGCGCGACGGGCTAAGACGCCTGAAACATCTGGATCTCTTTCCTTCCGATGATCCGTCCAAATTCGTGATCATTACACCTGATGAGATGACAGGTCCGGAACTGGCCGGGCGGATGCGTGAGCTCCATAATATCGAGCCCGAAGCCGTATTCCCGCGCCATGTCATCTTCATGACAGGTACCGGAGACACTTTCGGGTCTCTGTCCCGCCTGACGGCAGCTCTGATTGAAGAAGACAGGCTCATTATGTTTGACAAGGCTTCCGAAGTCTCTTTACCTGCTGTCTCATCTTCCGGGATCGAAGATCTGAACTTTGTTATGAGCATCGGTGATGCCGTAAAGGCGGAACTTACTGAGACGCCGATCACCGAGGCTGAGGGTAAGATCTGCGGCGAGTATGTTTTCGCTTATCCGCCGGGAATACCCCTGATGGTACCGGGAGCAGTGATAACAGAGTCTGCTGTCAGATATCTGAAGACTATCGCCGGATATGGCATTGTACCGGTCAGAGAACCTGCAACGCCGTGGGACGGAACTGTTTTTACGGTTGACACGTGAGCGCGTAAACCTTTATAATCCTTTTATTATTAACAAGGGGGACTAACGTCATGACAAGAATCGTTACGATCAAAACCCGCGATCTTAAGGAATCTGCCAAGAACGGCGGATGCGGCGAGTGCCAGACATCCTGCCAGTCCGCGTGCAAGACATCCTGTGGTGTTGCCAACCAGGCTTGCGAGAAGACTTCCAAGTAATCTCAGAACCCGCGTGACAATTCGGGTCTCATAATCGCAAGATTATAAGACCCTTTTATTTTGCCTTAGAGGAGATATCCCGTGATCCATTGTTTTAAGTTTGACGACAAGAATATAGTGCTCGATGTCTATTCCGGCTCCATCCACATGGTGGACGATGTCGCCTATGACATAATCGAGATGTATGAGAACTCCGACCGTGATCAGATCGTTGCCGCCATCCTCGCCAAATATGCGGATCGCGATGACGTGAATGAGGCCGAGATCGATGAATGTCTGGCTGATATCGAGTCACTTAAGGAACAGGGTAAGCTCTTCACTCCCGACAAATATGAGAAGATCGCGATCGATCTTCGTAAGCGCCGCTACACCATGAAGGCTCTTTGCCTCCACGTAGCGCACACCTGCAATCTGAACTGCTCTTACTGCTTTGCGAGCCAAGGCAAATTCCACGGCGAACGCGCTCTGATGAGTTATGAGACGGGCAAGCGTGCCATCGACTTCCTGATCGAGAATTCCGGGTACCACAAGAACCTGGATATCGACTTTTTCGGCGGGGAACCTCTCATGAACTGGGAAGTCTGCAAGCAGCTCGTTCTCTACGGACGCGAGCAGGAGAAGATCCACAACAAGAATATCCGTTTCACACTGACGACCAACGGAATAAATATCGATCAGGATGTGATCGACTTCTGCAACGAGCAGATGCACAACGTCGTATTGAGCCTCGACGGACGTCCCGAAGTCAATGACCGCTTCCGTGTCGACTATAAGGGCAACGGGTCCTATGACCGCATCGTCCCCAAGTTCAAGAAGTTCGTCGAAGCCCGCGGTGACAAGAGCTACTATATGCGCGGCACTTTTACACACTTCAACACCGACTTTGTAAACGACATCCTCCATATGGCCGACCTCGGCTTCAAGGAACTGTCCATGGAGCCCGTCGTCACCTCACCGGACTCCCCCTCCGCTCTGACCGAAGAGGACTTCCCGATCCTGTGCGAACAGTACGAGCGCCTTGCGCGCGAGATGATCAAGCGCAATGCCGAGGGTAACGGGTTCACCTTCTATCACTATATGCTCGACCTCACGTGTGGTCCCTGCATCTATAAGCGTATCGCAGGCTGCGGCTCCGGCACCGAATACATGGCCGTCACTCCATGGGGCGACTTATTCCCCTGCCATCAGTTTGTCGGCGATGAGAAGTATAAGCTCGGTGACATCTGGAACGGCCTGAGTAGCGTGGGCAAGGATCTCAGCTATGAGTTCGCACAGGTCAACGCCTACTCGCGCCCTGAATGCGCTGACTGCTGGGCCAAGCTCTATTGCTCAGGCGGATGCGCCGCGAACTCCTATCATTCGGGCGGCAAGATCACCGACGTCTACGACTACGGCTGCCGTCTCTTCCGCAAGAGGATCGAGTGCGCCCTGGCCGTTAAGCTGAGCGACCTGTCTGAAGACGATATCGAGGGCTGAGTCTTCCGATCTATTTAAGCGGGCATTGATGCGTCCTATCCTCCATAGAACTTTTTATCGAAAACGAACGATTTAGTTCTATGTTTCCTCTTAATCCATAGAACTAAAATGACAGTTTTAAAGATTTGGTTCTATCCCCGTCCGCACCGCCTGCCGGCGTGCTACTCGCAGGCGCGAGTATCTTCCGCGCAACTAGTTCCGCAGGCGCCGTGCTGCGCAACGGCGCCGAGGACTGTTCGTAGGTTGCGCGGAAGATGCGAGCGCCCTCACTCCAGCTCAAAAGCACCCGTGTACAGACGGTAATACGTGCCCTTCTCGGCGATCAGCCTGTTGTGGTCGCCTCTCTCGATGATACGACCGTGATCTAATACCATAATGACATCGGAATCCATGACAGTCGACAGACGGTGGGCGATTACAAAGACAGTTCGTCCCTCCATGAGCTTGTCCATGCCGCGCTGGACGATCGCCTCGGTACGGGTATCGATCGAAGATGTCGCCTCATCAAGTATCATGACAGGCGGATCGGCAACGGCTGCGCGTGCGATGGCGATAAGCTGCCTCTGGCCCTGTGACAGATTGGTTCCGTTATTGGTAAGCATGGTGTTATAGCCGTCGGGCAGACGAGTGATGAAGTCGTCGGCACCGACAAGGCGTGCAGCCTCACGGCACTCTTCATCAGTAGCCTCAAGACGGCCGTATCGGATATTATCGATTACGCTGCCGGTAAAGAGATTGGTCTCCTGAAGTACCAGACCCATTGACCTGCGCAGATCATCCTTACGTATCTTGTTGATATTGATGCCGTCGTAGCGGATCTTGCCGTCAGCGATATCATAGAAACGGTTGATCAGATTAGTAATGGTCGTCTTACCTGCGCCCGTGGCACCGACAAAAGCAACCTGCTGGCCGGGTTCGGCAAAGACGGAAACGTCGTGGAGAACATCCTTGCCCTCTTCGTACGCGAAGTCGACTTCAGTCATTCGGACGTCGCCCTTAAGCAAGGTGTATGTGACCGTGCCATCTGCCTTGTGCGGGTGTCTCCAGGCCCACTTGCCTGTATGCTCGGCAACTTCATGGAGCTCGCCGTTCTCGTCTTCTACAACATTTACGAGCGTTACGTACCCGTCGTCCGCTTCAGGCTCTTCATCCAGCAGCGCACAGATTCGTGCCGCGCCGGCGCTCGCCATTACGATCGCATTCATCTGCATGGTCAGCTGATTCAGATTGCCCATGAACTGCTTCGCCATATTAAGGAACGGCACGAGTACACTGATATCAAAGGCCATGCGCGACAGCGAGAAGTTCTGGACATCCTTTATGATGAAGATACCTCCGACCAGTGCGAGCGTGACATAGAGTATGTTACCGATGTTATTGATTATCGGTCCTAAGATGTTGGCATAGGCGTGTGCCTTCCAGCTGTCCTCATAGAAGCCGTCGTTAAGCGTATTGAAGCCGTCGATTGCCTGTGTCTCGTGATTGAAGACCTTGATGACCTTCTGACCGTTCATCATCTCCTGGATATATCCTTCCGTATCGGCGACAGCCTTCTGCTGACGGATAAAGTATTTTGCCGAGCCTGCGCCGACCTTGGCGGTGATGATGATCATAGCAATAACGCCGGCTATCAGGACGAGAGTCATCCAGACGCTGAAATAGATCATGACGAAGAATACGACGGCAACGGTTACTATTGCCTGAATGAATGTCGGAATGGACTGGGATACAAGCTGTCGAAGTGTGTCGATATCATTGGTGTAATAGCTCATGATATCGCCGTGCTTATGCGTATCGAAAAACCTGATCGGCAGCTTCTCCATCTTACTGAACATCTCGTTACGGAGTTTGTCCATGAATTTCTGGGTCATGAAAGCCATCATCTGTGTCTGACAGATGGTGAGGATCAGGGCCAGGGCATATAGGCTTACCAGGATCGTGAGGTATCTGACGATCTCGGGTCTGGCAGATGCCCAGTCGCCTGTCTCATACCACTTTTCGATGATCTTGATGACCTTCTGTATGAAGAGTGACGGGATAGATCCGATGATCGCAGCCAGCAGGATACAGATGATCACGACCGGTGTCATCTTCGGGAAATAGCCCTTGTACTTTTTGATCACACGAAGGAGTGTAGCGAAGCTTTCTTTGTTACCCTTGACCGCACCGAACCCTCTGGGGCCGCCTCTGCCGCCGGGAGCCTTAACGACTTTACCTTCACTGCTCATCAGATACACCTCCCTTCGTCTGCTGTTCATAGATCTCTCTATAGATAGCGCAGTCCCTAAGGAGTTCTTCGTGATCGCCCTTTGCCACTATATGGCCGCCTTCCATGACGATGATCATGTCGGCATCCATGACTGAAGCGACACGCTGTGCGATTATTATCTTTGTTGTCTCGGGAATGAAGCTCCTGAATCCTGCTCTGATAAGAGCATCTGTCCTCGTATCGACTGCACTGGTCGAATCATCAAGGATCAGTATCTTGGGGCGCTTCAGCAATGCTCTGGCGATACAGAGCCTCTGTTTCTGACCGCCGGATACGTTGGTGCCTCCCTGCTCTATGCGCGAATCATAACCGTCAGGGAATGACATGATGAAGTCATGAGCCTGTGCAAGCTTTGCTGCTTCGATCATCTCCTCGTCAGTGGCATTCTCATTACCCCAGAGAAGGTTCTCTCTGATAGTCCCCGAGAATATAAGATTCTTCTGGAGGACCACCGAGACTGCGTCACGGAGCGGCTTAAGAGCATATTCACGGACATCGACACCGCCGACCTTTACTACTCCCGATGTAACATCGTATAGCCTCGGGATCAACTGTATGAGAGTTGTCTTGGATGAACCGGTTCCTCCCAGGATGCCTACCGTCATTCCTGAATCTATATGCAGGTCAACATTCTCCAGAGCATCACGCGCAGCCTTGCTGGAATACCTGAAAGATACATTCTCCATATCGACGGAACCGTCTGCCACCTCGGTCACGGGATTAGCGGGCTCGGTTATCGAAGGGCTCTCGTCAAGGACTTCGGAGATACGTCTTACCGATTCAAAGGACATCGTGAGCATAACGTAGATCATCGATATCATCATCAGCGACATCAGGATCTGCATTCCGTATACCATCATTCCGGATATCTGACCGACGTCGATATCTGTTCCTTTGCTCCTGATGATCAGCTTGGAACCTACATACAGGATGAATACCATGTTGAAATAGATACACAACTGCATCATAGGCGTGTTAACGGCAACGATCCTCTCTGCCCGGGTAAGATCCTTACGGATATCGTCAGACGCTGACGCGAACTTATCACATTCGTACTCTTCTCTCGCGAATCCTTTTACGACACGCATACCCCGCACATTCTCTTCAACGGATTCATTGAGCTTATCATACTTACGGAATACAGCCCTGAATGCAGGCATTGCCTTACGGGCGATCATTATCAGTCCGAAGATCAGGACGGGAACAACTATTACGAACGTCATCGCGAGACTGCCGCCCATGATAAACGACATTATAATAGCGAAAACAAACATAACGGGCGCTCTGACCGCAGTCCTGATCGTCATCATGTACGCATTCTGTACATTTGTTATATCAGTCGTCATCCTTGTTACCAGCGACGACGTCGAGAACTTATCTATATTTGCAAAAGAGAAATCCTGTACCCTGCAGAACATATCATGCCTCAAGTTGGCCGCCAGTCCCGCCGAAGCCTTGGAACAGAACATCCCTGCCAGTACACCGCAGGCCAGTGAGAGCATGGCAGCAAGGACCATGACAAGTCCTATCCTGACAATGTGATCCAGGGACTTGCCGTCCTTAATGTAATTGACCATGTCTGCCGTAATAAACGGAATAAGCACCTCAAGGAACACTTCGCCTACGATAAAGACGAGTGTAAGTATGGTTGCACTTTTGTATTGCCTCAGTGATCTGAGTATGGTCCTGGCCGATGACATTTATACGATTACTCCTGATAATGCCTTTTAACCCCAATATGATACCACATTAACTGTATTTTTTAATTATGCGTTAATTTTGCCACAAAATTGGGATATTTTCGAAGAAAAGAAGTCTATAATCATAATATAGCGATGTATCATCACCATTAAGGTTTTACTTTCCCGGGGCTGCCTCTCATGGGGTGGCCCTTTTGGGGCCAACTTATTCTCATATCTTGTCCATAACAAAGGGAGGCGCCGGCAAAGCACCTCCCTTATTGTTTTACTTTTCTGACGATCAGACGTTTCTTCCGTGTCTGGCGTACTTAGGCAGCAGCTTAGGTGAAACCTCACCTGTGTCAAGACCTGCCTCCTTAAGTTCCTTATCGAAAGCCTCAACGTGGTCAAGATTCATATTACCGATCTCGACTTCCTTATACTTGGCAGCTGCCTTCTTACCTGCGTTACGTCCGAATACGATAACGTCGAGCAGGGAGTTACCCATAAGTCTGTTTGTACCATGGATAC
>CAMODL010000017.1:0-45328 GCA_946611435.1 uncultured Clostridia bacterium | reverse complement strand
ATGCAGCTTCATTTGTATCACCCGTTACTACCTTTGTGATCTCGATCTCGTCGGTTGCAGGTGCTGTGTATGTGTATGTGTTGTTTACAGTTACAGCTGTTCCGCCATCTGCGATCGTTCCGGTAGCGTTGGCGATAGAGTCTGCTGCATAGCCGTCTGCCTGCAGCTGTGCGGACAGAGCTGTCTCTGTTACTTCATACGTTGTTCCTTCAGGAATGTTGCTGATAACAACACTCTCTCCGTCCTTAATACTGAAGCTCTGTGCTACGTTTGCAGCAAAGTCAACATCTGTTGCTGCTGCGCCTGCTACGGATACTGAATACGTTCCTGCCGTATCAAAAGATACGTTTACTTCATACTTTGTATCTGCATTGTATGCAGCTTCATTTGTATCACCCGTTACTACCTTTGTGATCTCGATCTCGTCGGTCTGCTCTTCATACGTATTAACAAATGAGAATTCGCTCGTTGCATTTTGGCGGACAACGGCTGTTGCAGAAGTCGTGCCGCTTGTGCCATCAGATGTTACAGAGGTCGATACAAGTGTATATCGTTCTGTCTGACCGTTAGCAGTCTCAGTTACAGTATATTCACCTGCGGGAACACCATCCCTGGTCCATGTACCATTTGTGAAATCGTCAGGGTACGTCAGAGTCTGTGTAGTAAATCCTTCCGGGCCTTCTACCGTGAACGTGATGTCACCAAGCAGATCCGGATCAGCACCACTGATGATCTTATCGATCGATATACTGCCGAACTGCTCTTCATACGTATTTACAACATCGAACGTAAGAGTCTGATTAGGAGCGAGTATACCATTCGAAGCGGTTCCATCAGTTCCATTGATGGTCGTAGAAGCGAGAACATATCTTGTTGTCTCACCATTAGCAGTCTCAGTAACTGTGTATTCACCTACAGGAACATCATTCATGCTCCACGTACCGTTGTTGAAATCAGTAGAGTATGTAAGATTCTGGGTTGTGAAACCTGCAGGACCTTCAACTGTGAATTCAATTTCATCGAGCAGTGCCGCATCAGCACCGTTGATGATCTTCTGGATAACGATAGAACCTGTGGGTCTGGTGTCGTACTCATCACTCAGATTCATCTCAGCAGGTGATGTATCCGTATTCGTTGAATCAACATCTACATTGTTGACTTCAGTCGTTGAAGAAGCCGACAGTGTAAGCGGAATGGTTGTGCCTTCAACATAAACCGTAGTATTGGTCTCCGTTACCGAGTATGTTCCGGCAGGTACCTCGATCATCTTATCCCAGACCATAGTTCCGTCCGTGTGATCCAGATCTGCAAGTGTGATCTCTACTGCTGAATCCACGATATTACCGTCTATATCAACATACTTTGTCTCACCGTTAACGGTCGTGGAGATCACAAAGGATACTCCGCCTCCGGCTGCCTCAGCTTCAGTTACATCTCCGCCGAAGGTCTTAGTCAGATTGATAAAACCAGTGTCAAAAGTCTGATCAAATGTATTAGTTATCGTAACCGTCTGATCAGCTCCTGTGCTGAAATCAACAGTAGGAGCCGAAGTAGAAGCCGCACCGGCATTAACCGCATACGTGATCCTCGTCAGCTCATGCTCGTCATTGCTGACATCGTACCACTTATCGCCAACCTGCGCACGCTCTTCAATATAATAGGTTCTTCCGGCTCTTATCGCATCACCGGTAAGGTTGGTCGAGCCTCCGTTAGGAACATTGACGGCCATCCAATCCTGAGGATCCTCAGCACGGATAGAACCTGTTCCGTTATTTGTTACATAGAACTTAACAGGATGGGTAACATTCTGTCCTTGGCTGCTGTCCCACTCTGTAACATCATCATAATAATATACAAATACTTTTGCATTGCTGTAGTCATATCTGAACGTCTCAGAAGTACCGCTGACTACCTTGGCCAGTGTAAGGACACAAGTCTCGGAATATGTGTTCTCAAGCGCGATCGTAACGGAATCATTACCGACGATAGTCTTGTTGTCACCATCAGCAAAAGTGGTGGACTCCAAGATATATTCTGCATTATGTCCGTCAGCAGTCTCAGTCAACTTGTAGTTCTCTCCTACAGGAAGACTACTGATAGTGTAAGTATAGACTCCGCTGCTCACTTCTACCCACTTGCCTTCACCTGTACCAACATTGGCAGCAGTAAGATCAGGGATAGAAGGGGCATTCTTTCCTTCCAGTGTGAAGCTGATAGCATCAAGCTGATCCAGATCTGCATCTGTGATCGTCTTCCTGATCACAAGTGCACCGGCCTGAACATACTTGTTTATGATCGATACTGTCGGCTGACTGTTTGCTACAGTGGTAACGCTGGCACCGCTTCCTGATGCAGAAAGGTTATATCCCTGTCTCTGAGCGCTGTCAGTTACCTCAGTTACCTTAAACTGCTCACCTACGGGGAGATTCTCGATAAGGATCCTTCCCGAACCGGATGTGTTATTGGACGCTGCTGTAGTGCTGATAGTGATCTCGGTATAATCCGTTGATTCATTACCGTCAGCATCGTAATAGTAAGTCGTATTACCGTCAACTCTGGTTACCGTAAACTTGTAATCAGAGGCAAAAGCGTCTGTGCAATCGCCCTCTACCTTCTTGCTTATGGCAATTCCGGCTTTCTCTGTCTTGTTATAGAACGAGCCAAGGTCATACTGTACACCGGACATCGTTACCCATGATCCGGTCTCATCATTATATATGATCTCGCCGGATTCGCCGGTCTTGGACACATACTTGACCAGATACTTGAAGTTACCGTCGATATCAACCATGACCTTAAGCTGGATATCGATCTCTCCACCGGAGTTCGTGATACCGTCAAGAGTCTTGTTAGGATCCTCGGTGATCTTGAAATAGTAGTATCCGTAATTATAGTAATTAGTATATACAGGTGTTACACCGTCATCTTCAAGTATAGGATCACCGTTACCGTCTGTCTTAGCCACACCGGAATTAGCCATTGCCTGCATACGGGTAGCATCAGTAGGCTTCTGGATCAGGTAATGCTTCTGGGCATCCGTCAATCCGTTATCCTCGCTGTAGAAGCTCAGGATCGGGAAAATAACGTGTCCGTCATCACTTACGGGCGTAGTATCGATCGTATCGTAATATGTCGCTTCAGTGAAATCAGCAACGCCCTCGCCGTCATGAGTTGCCGGGAATGTGTACTCATCAAAAATAAACTCGAAGTCACCTTCATTTATGCCGACTGATGCATCCTGAACAACATCATCCTTATTGTTAAATTCGGAAGTGAATGTCTTATTAAGAGCAAAGTGCATCTGACCGTAACCGTCAGTACTTGCTCCGGTATATAGGAAGTGGAATTCACAATGAGCATCTACCGTTCCGCCCGTAACAAGCCATCCGCTGGTATTACCGCCTGCCAGCTCTATCTTAGTGCTTGTACTCGGAACGAGCATGACGCCACCCATGGAATCGAGCTTGATATTCTTATCGGTAAGGATATTCCAGATAACAGTCTCGTTCATGAGGTGCTGTACTCCGGTAGAATCAGTTGTATTGGCCTGATAGATAGTGTTTCCACCATTAACTGCAGTATAGCCGGATACCTGCTCGCCGTCAGATACGACTACGGGACGCTTGAATTCATAATTATCATTCGGAACGTCAGGGATATCGAAAATAACAACAGTAGAAGGATCCTTCTTAATGATAAAGCTTCCGTCACGACTAAGATAATCCAACATTGCATTATTGACGCTGACATAGACAACTTTGTTGATGAAGTCAGGCTTCTCAACATCGATAATCAACTTGCCGTCATATTTACCGCCATGCTGAACATAGATATACGGACCTTCATTCTGAGGATCATAGCCTTCCGGATTAAGAACATAGTCACTGTCAGTAGCTCTGTCATGGATCGTCTGTGACCAACCGGGATTGGTATCCGATTGCCTGCCGATCCTGTTTATCAAACGATCGACATTGGATGATGCATCTTCATTAACGGCCTGGATCAGTGGGGCATCTCCGTATGTGTTACGGAAAACGAAGTTGCCGTTAGAGACGCCGGATGCGGCAGCGATGCTACTGTCATAATCACCGAATACCGCCTGTGGAGCTTCAAAGTATACGGCAGACGCAGTAGTCCAACCCATCTCTATCTTACCTGCATCAAGGTTTTGAACGATAAAATGCGCTGTGGAGTGAACATAGTCAGTGTCATTGTTCTGACCGGAACTATTATCGAAGTGATTTGTCGCGAACGTAGTCTCCATATGGGAGTTCTGGATGATCTTGTCAGCTACGATACCGTAGTCCACTGCACCGCCCAGGACCGTCGCATAATTGATCGCAGATGCTGAATCCTGTATCGGAGGTACATAGTCTCCATCTACGGCTTTTACGCCTTTATCATTATTCATCAGCACTCCGCCCAGTAAGGTAACGGCAGCAACAGATGCAACGATTCGCTTCAGATTCTTTCTCTTATTCATAATAAATACCCCCACAAGCTTGGCTCCTTGTCTTCCGGACAAGAAGTCCTTAATCTAATATTACAGGGCGTTTCAACGTTTTTCAAGGTTTTTTAATGCTTTTTTTGCCTTTTTGCCACATTTATGTCATTATTTTGACATTAACATCTATTTTTCTTTACAGAATCCGTACATATAAAGAAAATGGCGTTCCGTTGACCGGAACGCCATTTCTGATTATTCGGTTGTATTCTATGTGATTCGTCAGTTCATCAGACCGAACAGGAGGATCAGGATGGCAATGCCGATAAGTACGGCTATCATGACCTTGATCCAGGAGATCGGAGACCTGCCGGCGATCTTACCTGTCTGACCATTAACAACGAACTTATAGAGAGTACCGTTATACTTAAAGTTGGACAGCCAGATCGGTGCAAGCAGATATTTGAAAGTAATATCAGAATATTGTGTGTTCAGATTAAGATTACGAACATGATCAGCGTGATACTGTCTCATCAGCTGTGATGACAGATGATTCCTCAGTTTTTGATTGATAGTCTTCTTTGCCTCATTCCATCCGTCATCAAGACCTACTGTATATCTCTCGGCAGCAAATCCGGCGATGAACTCGGGTGTATAAGGACGAAGCTTCTTGAAGTCGAAGATCGATACCTTCCTTATATAAGGATCTGTTGTCTTCTTACTGGCATATACGACTTCATCGTCGATGAACTCATCATAACCGCCGCTGTAGTTCTTCCAGCGGGTCTTAGTCTCATCACCGTCCTTATAGTCGAATCCGAGGCTTACCGTATAGATGGAAGACGTATTAGTGTCATATGTCCAGTAAGGGAGGTAGATACCGTTGAAGTCCTTGGCAACACAGGCCTGCTTAGCGGCATTAGGGGCAAAGAGCTTGCCTCCGAGCCAGCTCTTGAAGAGCTGAGACGCCTTCTCCTGTGAGATCTCGAACGGAACGACCCCGCCCGGAGCCATGATATCCTCATCGTCATCAACGGGCATTATGTTATTGGAACCGCAGAAAGGGCAACTGGCAGCTGTCTCTGCTTCATCATAGACAGTCTCTCCGCCGCACTGCTTACACACAATACTCTTCTTCTTTGTTCCCCAGTCCTGGCTTGCCCTGAGCTTGGCCGATTCGAAGTCCTGCTCCTGAACGGCATCGGCAGCCATCTCGGCAGGTATCTCTCTTGCAAAACCGCAGTATGGGCATGCAAGCTTCTTCGTATCAGGATCATACTGAAGCGTAGCTCCGCAGCTGGGGCACTTCTTATCGGTAATATCTTCGGTTTTTGCCCGGATGATCTCCAGACCTTCTGATTCAGACATATATCTTCCCTCCTATGATCATCGTCACGATATCAATTATACTTAATAAATCACGAAAATAAAAGAATCCGGCGGCAGACCTATCTGCATCGTGTCATCGATCCCGTGAAGCACATTGCGCTCGGCAAGAGGCACATCACCCTCATCTGAAACGGTTACCTTCCTACCGCTACGCACACTGAAGTACAACGGTCTGTCACTTTTATTGAGCAACAGCACTATGTTATCGCTTCCGGCTTTTATATCTCTACCGAAAAAGTCTTGGTGCTTGTCATCTGCGAATCGCCTGAAGGCCATCGCACCGCCTTCGGCATAGAGTGTCTCATAATAACCTGTCCTTAAGACTTCATTCTGAATCCTTAATGAAGCCAGCCTCCTTACGACTTCAAGGTTCTCTTCTGCCCTTCCGTTGATCTTGCCCCAGGGATATGTCCGCCTGTTGAACGGGTCTTTATAACCTTCCATCAGGATCTCATCGCCGTAATAGATGCACGAGGCACCGATGTATCCGATCTGGATCGCATAAGCCATCTGCATCAGTCTCGTACAATCATCGACCAGTTCCACGGGAACCTTTATCTTCTGCTGTTCCTCGCGTGACTCGGATACTTCAGGCTTAGAGAATACTGTCATGGCTCTCGGAACATCGTGAGATGAGATCAGGTTCATGATACAGTAATAACTCTCGGCAGGATATCTCTCGCGGAATCCTTCAAGTCTTGAATTGAACACGGCCGCATCGATATAACCGCACAGAAAATCAAGCACGGTAGAACGGAAAGTGTAGCCCATAACACTGTCATGAGTCCTTCCGAGCATGAAGTCACGATAAGATCCGTAACTGCATTTGTTGCTGGCATCCTCCCATACTTCGCCTACGAGCATGCCTTCACCGCCGGTCTTCTCCTTAAGTGTATCTCTCATCTGACGGATAAAGCTGTCCGGCAGTTCATCCGACACATCGAGCCTGATACCGGAAGCACCGCGCGAAGTCCATGTATCCACTACACCGTCCTTGCCGAAGACGAATGCCCGATACGACAGGCTGTTCTCATCCACATTGGGAAGGTCCGGGAATCCCCACCACGACTCATATGTAATGTTTCCTTCATCATCGTTATAGAAGGAATACCATGAACGGTATCTGCTCTCTTCTCCGGTCCTGTACGACCTGTATGCACCGATACCGTCATATCTGTCGAACTTATTGAAGTAGATGCTGTCCGCACCGGTGTGACTGAATACACCGTCGATTATCAAACGTATGCCATTCTCGGAACACTTATGAGCCAACTCATCGAAAGCTGCATTTCCGCCGAGTATCGGATCGACCTTAAGATAGTCTGCCGTATCGTATCGATGACTTGACCTGGCTTCAAATATCGGGTTCAGATAGATAATGTCGATCCCGAGAGACTTGATATAATCGAGATGTTCGGTTATGCCCTTAAGAGACCCTCCGAAAAAGTCACATGCAAGATACCCGGTAGAAGGTTTACCCTTGATATCGACATCTTCATACCAGTCTTCGTGGTATATCCTCTCTTCCCTGGGCGAAGCTGCCGTCAGTCTCTCGAACGAGAAGTCCTTATCCCGCGCGAATCTGTCGGGAAAGATCTGATAGATCATGGCACCCTTCATATAATCAGGAGTCTTGAAGGCTTTATCATATACGGTTATCTGGAAAGCATACGGATACTTATCCTCTTCTGCCCCGACGCGCGGAGGCTCATCTGTTATTCTGCCGCTTCCGTCTGAAGTATCACCTTCCGCAACATAGAACAGCACCTGCTCACCGTCCTCAGAAGGCATTATGAACTTGAACCAATAAAAAAGAAGACCCGGCTCATGGGGCAAGCTTATACTTACCCCATAACGCCTTAAGTCTTCTGTCTCTGTTTTGATGCACATCGGCTCTTCCTGATACGAAAAATCATAGAGACCGTATGTGTAGCATAAGGTAACTTTGGAAGCTTCATTGTCCGTATCCAGATGCAGTTCTACCCTGCCGTCAGTCGGCATTGCCCCGAAGGGCGTCCTGTATTCACTTGACCTGGATGCATGCATGAAGCCCATCGCGATCATACCTTCTTATCTTCTTTTGTCTCCGTAGCAGCCTTATCGGAAGCAGAACTCTTCTTAGCGGGAGTCTTCTTTGCAGCGGGCTTCTTAGCAGGAGCCTTCTTTGCTACGGACTTCTTAGTGGGAGCCTTCTTGGCTGCGGGCTTCTTGGCAACAGGCTTCTTTTCGGGAGCATCAACTGTCTCAGCAAGGTCTACGGTAGCCGGTGCCTCAACGGGCTTGTCCTGCTCCAGAGGGATACCCGTGATCAGGGAATAAAGTCCGGCATACTCTGCTGCACTCTTCTTCCATGAATAGTCGCCGCTCATGCCGGCCTTGATAATGTTATCCCATACATCCTTATGATTCCTGTATAGATCACATGCATACTTGGTAATGAACAGGAACTCATGTGCGTTGATATTGGCAAATGAGAAGCCGTTACCTTCACCTGTGAACTCGTTATAAGGCTTGACAGTATCTTTGAGACCGCCTGTCTCTCTTACTACCGGAACAGTACCGTACTTCATCGATACGAGCTGCGACAGACCGCAGGGTTCGAACAACGAAGGCATAAGGAAGATATCGGCAGCTGCATACATCGTATGAGCAAGTCCTGAATCAAAGTCGATGCAAGCACACATCTTGCCGGGATTCCTTGCCGCCGTATCAGCCAGAGCTCTCTCATAGTAAGGATCACCCGTACCGAGAACGACAATCTGCATTCCGTCAAAGAGCATCTCATCGAGAACATAAAGGAGAAGATCCAGGCCCTTCTGGTCAACGAGTCTCGAGATCATGACACAAAGAGGTGCTCCGGGATTAACCTCAAGCCTGAGCTGCTCCTGAAGAGACTTCTTGCAGGCAGCCTTACCTTCCTTATAATTATTGATGTCATACTTCATGGGGATCTTGTCGTCTACTGCAGGATCATATTCCATGTCATTGATACCGTTAAGGATACCGGATACCTTATATGCGTATCTCTGAAGAGTATAGTTAAGACCTTCACCGTAGTAATCGGTCATGATCTCATATGCATATGTCGGAGATACGGTAGTAACGGAATTGGAATATACGATACCGGCCTTCATGAAGTTGATGGCACGATCCTTGATACAGAACTCGTCGCGGAGATACTCATCCGGAAGATCGAGCATCTCTCTTACAACATCGATAGAGTGAACACCCTGATACTTCAGGTTATGGATCGTAAAGACAGTCTGGACATTTGTGTGATATCCGTGCTTCTTGAAGTGAGCATCGAGGAGCATCGGCATCATACCTGTCTGCCAGTCGTTACAGTGCAGTACATTCGGCTCGAAGTTCATGAAGTCACCCATGAAGTCAAGCACTGCTCTCTGATAGAAGCAATATCTCTCTATATCGAAAACATACTCAACATAGATCTGATCAAAGTTGAAGTAATACTCGTTATCGATAAAGTAGAATATCGTTCCGTTCTTTTCCATCGAGAACAGACCGGCATAGAGCGATCTCCACCCCATATGCACCATCTTCCATCCGAGGAAGTTCAGTTCATCCTGATACTTGATCTTGATCTTACGATAAAGAGGAAGGATGACACGGGCATCTATGTTCTCTCTGTTAAGTTCTACGGGAAGTGCTCCGACAACGTCTGCGAGACCTCCTACCTTTACGAAGGGACTAACCTCCGATGACGCGAATAAAACCTTGATCTTTTCCATTAGATACCGGCCCCCTTTCCGATTACTACAGGATAGTCGTGATGACCTACAAGTCTTACACCCGGTCTGACGAATGCATTCTTGTCGAGAATTACGTTCTCAAGATGGCAATTCTCGGAAATGTGGGCATCCTGCATGACCACACAATTCTTGATGGTAGTATTCTTGGAGACTGTAACGCTCCTGAATATTATCGAATCCTCGATATTGCCGTAGATACGGCAACCGTCGGATACGATGGAATTCTTAACATCTGATGTCTCGAAGTAGAGTGTAGGTGCTTCATCCTTAACCTTGGTATAGATAGGCTCTCCGCTCCAGAACAGATCATCTCTTACTGATTCGTTGAGAAGGCTCATCGAAGCGTTGAAGTAAGTCTGAACACTGTTGATCCTCAGTGCTACTCCGGCATACTCATATGCATATACCTTAAGTTCGTCAAACATCTTTACCATGGAATGGATACCGAAGTGAGTGATGCCGTGGCTCATCTGCTTGGAGATGATATCAACGAGCATATCTCTTCTCAGACAGATGATACCGAGCGAGCTCTTATTGGATGCAGCCTTCTGAGGATTATAGAGCATGTCTTTTACAAAACCGTCATCGTCTACATCAAGGATATAACTGGGGCTGCCGAACTTCGTGGCATCACGGTTATACATGACCGTCAGGTCAGCTCCGGACTTCTCATGAGCTTCGATCATCGCATCAAAAGTAGTATTCAGGACTACGTTACTGTTCGCGACGATAACGAATGTTGTCCTGGATGTACGCAGGAAGTCAAGGATACCCCAGAGTTCCTCATCACCGTTGAGATTAGTCGCCTCGGAATTAACATAAGGCGGCAGGATATGAAGACCGTCGTTCTTACGGTCAAGAGACCATGCGGCACCCGTTCCGAGGTGATCCATCAGTGACTTATACTTGTTATATGTGAGAACACCGACATTCTTGATCCCGGAGTTGACCATATTCGAGAGCATAAAGTCGATTACTCTGTAACGCCCGGCGAAAGGAACCGCGGACAAGGCTCTCGGACCGGATAACTCTCCGAGAGTGATCTTCTTATTGTCGGCCAGTATCAGGCCCATCGCATTATTAAACATCTTATCGTTCCCTCCGTGAATTATACTCTGAATGTATCGGCGATTACGCTCTCTTCTTCAGGCACATCGATATCAGAATCGATCATGCTGTTGGCAGGTATGACCGCATCGTCCTTGATGATCAGGCCTCTCTCGAATACCGAGATCCCCTGAGAACAGATCTTGTGATTCGTGTAAGCGGTCTCGCCTTCGACATTAGGTCCGGCCTTGACGTTCTTACCGATGACGGTACCGAAGTCAACGATACATCTCTCGATATGAGCGCCTTCCTTAACGATAACGCCCGGAAGCAGGACACAATCCTTAACGACTGCCCCCTTCTCTACTATAACGGACTCGCTCAATACGGAATGATCGACTACACCGTGGATACGGCAACCATCGGTCAGTGCGGAATTCTTAACGCTTCCGTCCTTACCGATGAAGTGTGAAGGCTTGACCGGGTTACGGCTGAAGATCTTCCATGAACGGTCGACCAGATTGATCTCCTCAGGCTTATCCAGGATATCCATATTGGTCTCCCAGAGAGAAGATATCGTTCCGACATCCTTCCAGTATCCTGAGAATCTGTAAGCGAAAAGCTTCTTTCCTTCGCTTAAGAGCATCGGGATGATATTCTTTCCGAAGTCATTATTGGAATTGGGATCCGCCTCATCCTTGATGAGTGCAGTTCTTAATACATCCCATGTGAAGATATAGACACCCATCGATGCCAGGTTGCTCTTCGGCTTCGCGGGCTTCTCTTCGAATTCATAGATGGAATCGTCACCCTCAGTATTGAGGATGCCGAATCTGGGAGCCTCTTCCCACGGTACTTCGTATACCGCTACCGTAGCGTCAGCTCCCTTGGCGATATGCTGCTTCAGCATAGCTGCATAATCCATCTTGTAGATATGGTCACCTGAGAGGATAACAACATACTTGGGATTATTGTCATCAATAAAGTCCTTGTTCTGGTAGATCGCATTAGCCGTACCCTTGTACCAGTCACTCTTACCGGATCTCTGATAAGGCGGCAGGATATAGGCACCTGCATTATTACGGTCCAGATCCCAAGGATGGCCGTTACCGACGTAGGTATTAAGGGCCAAAGGCTGATACTGTGACAGCACGCCTACGATCTCGATGCCGGAATTTACACAATTCGACAACGGGAAATCGATGATCCTGTAACGGCTTCCGAAAGGAACTGCCGGCTTGGCGATCCTTTTTGTAAGAACACCGAGTCTTGCACCCTGACCTCCTGCCAGTATCATAGCAACGACATCAGTTCTACTCATATATTGTTACCTCCACTAATTAGATTCTGTATTAGTCTGCACGCGCTTTGTGTTTACTTCTTTGCTTTGTCGGAAGGCTTCTTTGCCTTGTCGGAAGGCTTCTTTGCTCCCGTCTTCTTAGGAGCCGTCTTCTTGGCTTCAGATAGCTTGGAAGTCTTCTTCGCAGTCTTATCCTCGACCTTCTTCACCGTCTTCCTCGGCTTCTTCGCCTCACCTAACGGCATGAAGTATATACCTGCCAGCGGCGGTAAATTCAGCTTGATGTGATAGGGCTTGCCGTTATAGGGCTCATCGATCGCTTCGACACATCCTTCCGCATCGGTAGCCGTCGGATAACCGCTGCCGCCGAAGGCCATATCGTCAGTATTAAGAACGATCCTGTACTTACCGGGCTCATAGACCGGGATCTTATATTCCTCGAGAGGCTGCGGCACCATATTAAGCGCTACGTAAACGTCCTTATACTTCTCTTCGGGACATGCTCTCTTATAGATGAACACATTATTCTTCGTATCGGATGCATCGATCCACTCGAAGCCTGACCATGTATGGTCGTCTTCCCAGAGCTGAGGGTGATCGATATAGAATCTGTTGAGCTTGGAGCAGTAGTCTTGCAGAAGTCTGTGAGACTCATAGTCGAGCATGAACCACTCGAGCTGCTCATAGTATCTCCACTCGATGAACTGTCCGAACTCAGAACCCATAAAGTTCAGCTTGGCACCGGGATGGCTCATCTGATAGAGGAAGAGCGTTCGCAGGGATGCGAACTTACGCCATACATCACCCGGCATCTTATCTATCATGGAATACTTGCCGTGAACGACCTCATCATGAGACAGGCTCAATACGTAGTTCTCGGCAAATGCGTACATCATGGAGAAACAGAACTGATCGTGATGCCAGCCCCTCGCATAGGAATCCGTAGAGAAATAATCGAGCGTATCATGCATCCATCCCATATTCCACTTATGAGTGAATCCGAGACCGCCTTCTTCGACCGGATGCGATACCTTCGGCCATGCTGTAGATTCTTCGGCGATCATCATAACAGAAGGATACTCTCTCCTGATCGTGCTGTTGAGTCTCTTGAAGAACTCGATAGCCTCGAGATTCTCATTGCCGCCGTACTTGTTGGGGATGTATGTCGTCCTTCCGTAATCCCTGTAGAGCATACTGCTCACGGCATCAACGCGAAGTCCGTCGATGTGATACTCATCAATCCAGAAGATCGCATTCGATATCAGGAAAGAGATAACCTCATTCTTCGAATAATCGAAGACATAAGTTCCCCATTCCCTGTGTTCGCCGATCCTCGGGTCGGAATATTCATAACAGGGAGTTCCATCGAATCTTACAAGACCTTCAAGATTCTTCGGGAAATGCGCGGGAACCCAGTCAAGAAGAACCGATACTCCGTTCTGATGCAGTACATCGACAAAGTACTTGAAGTCTTCAGGTGTTCCGAATCTGCTGGTTACCGCATAATAACCCGTAACCTGATATCCCCAGGATGCATCGAGCGGATGCTCAAGGACCGGCATAAGCTCGATGTGTGTATAGTTCATCTTCTTACAGTAATCGATAAGGTCCAGAGCCAGTTCTCTGTATGTGAAGAAGTTGCCGTCAGGATGTCTTCTCCAGGAACCCAGATGGAGCTCATAGATGTTGATAGGTTGAGGTGCGAGGGCATCCTTCTTGTTCTTACGGAAATCGGCGTCTCCCCAAACGTAATCATCAGTATAGAGAATAGACGCATTATTGGGTCTCGTCTCAAAATGTCTGGCGTAAGGATCACCCTTGTCATATATCCTGTTATCAGCTCCGATAACTCTGTATTTATATCTGTCCCACTGCTTGGCACCGGGAACGAACAATTCCCAGATACCTGTATTGCCGAGCCTGAACAGATGATCTGCATCCGGATCCCAATCATTAAAGTCACCGATGACACTTACGGCATTAGCCTTAGGCGCCCAGACTCTGAACATAAAACCGGAGTTCCCGTTTACATCGGTATGTGGATGCGAACCGAGGAAATTATAGCTCATATAATCTTCGCCACGGTTAAACAAATATGCGTGATCCATTCCATTCCTCCACTACAATCAAGCCGCTGCAAGCCCCATTTACACCTGCAGCAACTCTTTATACAGAGCATTATATAATAAAAACGTCTTGATTACCAACTTAAAATACAAAAAAGCGAGAGAAATTAGGTGTAATTTTGTGCATTTTGGCAATAAAACGACATCTTAATCGTTATATTTACTTTTCGATGATTCTTGTAAAACCGTCGATACCGTTGTAGTCCTCGACAAAGAGGCATTCCGTTACCGCTTGACCGTTAAGGTCATATACTTCGATGATGATATCCGCATCAGAAGAACTCACACCACAGTCAACGCCGTTATCGACGATAAGACCTTCACGATAATCCCACTCTTCGGCCGTTACGTCAAGCCCGTCAATATTATTAATGAGTAATCGTATCTCGTCATCTTCAAATGCAGAAGATCCTCCGGCTATGGCAATACATACTCTGTACTGCGGATCGGATGCCATGACCAGACACCCGTAGAGCGACTTATTCTGCGACAGGAATTCGTTATCAGCTTCGCTTTGAGCTTCGGAGTTCTCATCAAAGATATCAAAGTCACTGTCCCCTCTGTGGTCCGTAAGTCCGAACTCATTTACCAGGAACTCTGCCATAAATCGACTCCACTTACGAGCCCCGGATGAATTCAGATGTCCGCTGTCGAACATATCGGTATGGTAATCGACGACATCAGTCCTGACACCGTTGATAAACGGCACTCCGTACTCATCTGCCAGATCCGCGATGCTGTTGAGATACCTTTGCTGATCTTCCGTAAGATACATCGGGCATGACGTAAGGACGACTTCTATCTCCTCACTCTGACAGAATTCGATCATCTTACGGACATATTCTGTACTTACGTCAGGAGGAGTAGCTTTCTCATCCTCCGGGAGCAGATCGTAATCGCCGAACGGGAACGTGATACGGTCGGCGCTCTCAGGATCGATCCCGTTACGGTATCCTGCGATGCGCTGATCGACATCTGCTCCGAACTGAACTTCATGCTCTACGGGCTTAAGATCGTCCGTCGTCAGACTGTCCCATCTGGAATGATAGAAAGAGAACGGCATATACATCTCGAGGTGGTTCTCGCCGTCATCCAGAAGGTCCTCGAGCGCATCCAGCTTAAGCTTCGACATCGGCATCGTATCAAGGCTCTGATGGAGATATCCCATATGGAAGTGAGAATACTTCTCATCGAAAAATACCGTATAGACATCTATCAGTACCACTTCCGGCTTATGTTGTTTAACAGCGTTTCTCATTACCCAGTAATCGACAGGGATCGCCTGTCCGTAGTTCGCCAGATTATAGGATGTGATCCCCTCTGCTTCCCACATCTCGAGTGGCAAAAGCCCCATAAGCGCATGGCTGCTCCCCAGGATATAAACGTCATAGAGAGAAGGGTCATCGTAGAAGTCGGCGACCTTGGCATCTCCGGATTTATCGCGTGTTACATAGGAGGCACCCATCAGGAAAAGCCCCGTAAATACGAGCGTCAGTATGACCGATAATATCTTCTTGATCTTGCTCATCCGATATGCCTCCTCTCTCAGAACTGGAAATAGATGAATGCTGCCGAATCGTAGCCCGGCCCCCAGATACCTACGACCAGGATAAGAGTTATCACAAAAGCCGTAAACAGACATCTCGGCACCATAGGAAGATCCAATAATCTGCTTCTTATATCTTTCTTACGGTACTTAACGATATCGGCGATCATAAGGATCAGTATCCCCGCTGCCATCACGATAAGATTGGCTCTGTTCATGCCGAGCGCAGTCGTGAAACGGATGCCGCCGGTACCGAACGACACGAATGTTCTTCTGATCATCTTAAGAGCGACCTTAAGGCTTTTTGCTCTGAAGAAGAGCCATGCGAAGTCTGTAAGGATAAATGTAAAGACCACGGCAAACACCTTCCGTATCCTGCCCTTAAGCTTGATCGACTCACATGCCTTATCTCTTGAGCCTTTTAAGCAGTCGCCGATAACCTGATAAAGTCCGCAGAGACCTCCCCAGACGACAAAATGCCACGCTGCACCGTGCCACAGACCGCTTACAAGAAATACGATCATGATGTTTATATATTTTCGAGCTTTGCCTTTGCGATTGCCTCCGAGGGGAATATAAAGATAATCCCTGAACCATGATGACAATGATATATGCCATCTGCGCCAGAATTCACCTGATGAAGCAGACAGATAAGGCGACTCAAAGTTCTCCATAAGCCGGAATCCGAGTATCTTGGCAGCACCGATCGCTATTGTCGAATAGCCCGCGAAGTCACAATAGATCTGGAAAGCAAATAACACCGTAGCGGTGATCATCATAATACCGTTATTGGCCGTGTAATTATCGTAAACGGAATCGACCGCTATCGCTATCCTGTCAGCGACAACGACCTTCATAAAGTAACCCCAGAGCATAAGATACAGACCGTCTCTGGCTCTCTCATAATCGAAAGAGTGTTCCTGCCTTACCTGAGGCAACAGATTCTTGCTTCGCTCGATAGGACCTGCGACGAGCTGCGGAAAGAAAGACACAAACAGCGCATACCTAAGGAAATTCTTCTCCGCCCTGATCTCGCCCCTGTATACATCCATTGTGTAACTCAGCGCCTGAAAAGTATAGAATGATATTCCGACCGGCAGAAGAAGGCTGCTCCTTCCCAATTCAGCGCCGCTTCCGAACAGCGACATCAGTCTCTCGCACAGATCGAAAGTCATATTGAGATATTTGAATATGAACAGGACCGACAGATTAAGTATGAAGCTTGCTGCCACACACATCTTACGGTAATCGTCGCGAATGGTTACCGGCTTGCTTCCGGCCTTCTCGATCAAACGTCCGCCGGTATATGTCACGGCTGTCGAGAACAGGAGCAACAGAAGATAAGCGGGGTTCCATTTCATGTAGAAAAAGTAACTTGCCGCCAGAAGCCAGATATACTGATATTTCTTCGGTATCGCGTAGTAAACCAGCACGCACACCGGGAAGAATACCAGGAACGCCAGTGAATTAAAAAGCATGGATAGATTATAAGCCAATTAGAAGCAAATGGGTATAGGAACGATTCGATTTGTCCTTATGTCATCTTTACTTCCTTCAGCCACAGAATCCATTCAAAATGATGCGTTTTTACTGTCCGCCGATAACGGGGGCGATGACTGTCTCAGATTCGGAAGAACTTGTCTCGCTCTCTTCTTCAGTTTCCTTCAGATCCTCCAGATACTCCTCATACTCCGGATATGTCATACCGTCATCAGACCCTTTAAGGAGAGATTCAAGAATACAGAACGACACATTGTTGACTCTGATCTCAAGGCGGTCTTCCTCTTCGGTCAGATAGATCTCATCGAGTGTTCTCATCGAATCGAGCGGCGTTCCGCGGATCATTCCGTCATAATCCTGAAGAGTGAGGTTCTTGGTCTCCTTCATCTCTTCCATCGTGTCAAAGTTGTAATCAAAACTGTCGAAAAAGACTATCTGAATATCCGAATTATCGAACACAACATAGTCCGATCTGTTGGCAGACACCTCGCGATATATGTCCTTATGTCCGTCACCGTTAATGTCCGCAGTATAATTGGACTCATTGTACAGAAGGTTAAATCCGTAATTAGAAGACAACATATTATCGTAAGCTACATCATAGACCTGATAGAGCTTACGGCGCATCTCATATTTCTGATCCGGAATAAGGGAGTTGAAGCCTGCAGAAGCATAGATCTTATCGCCGCTGTAGATACTGTCGATACAGTACATGACCTCGATATTGTCCTTCTCTTCTTCACTCATGGAATTAAGGAAGGCTCTTGCTCCCGCATAATTGTCATATCCCGCTCCGAAAGCGACTATCACGACATCGAATCCGATATGCGAATACTCCCTGATCTGTGCTGCAGCCGTCACAAGACATGCAACACCGGATGCATTGCCGGAGATGCCGTCATAGAATCCTCCCGAAGAGAGAGCCGCATCGTAATGTGCACCTATGATCGCCGTTCTTCTGATATCCGTATAGACTCCGTCTTCGTCAGGATCACCGACAAATCCTTCGCCCGCTATCCTGATGATATAGTTGTTGGAAGTCTTTCCGCCGGCCCCGGTAAAAGGCTGCGTCTCGACTTCATATCCGAGTTCCTCGAACTCTGCCCTGATCATCTCGCCTGCTGCCTGTTCCTGATTGGAATAGGCTGTCCTATGCGGATAATCTGTCGCCATCTTCCTTGCAAAATCGGCACCGTAGGTTCCATATTCAGGCGTCCTGCTATCTTCTCCGGTCTTGCTGCATGACGTCACGCCCGTGCATACAAACACGGTTGCCATAAGCAATGCCGTAATCTTCTTTAGTCCTCTGTTTTTGATTGATCTGATCATATATTCTCCCAATCGCTGATCAAAGCAAGTCGCTTACCCAATATCTCCAGCGCCGTTCGATTATCGACTTCCTTTATCTCCCAACGTCCGCCGTCGGTATCACTGAAGTCGGCTATCTCGATGCGGTCACCCATCCTGCCCGTCTGTTCTTTGAGATTCTTCATTATCATCTTACCCGATACTCCCTGAAGCATCGTAGGAAGTCCGAGTGCTTCATATATACGCTTCATCGGACCGCGGCGCTTCTCGTCAACAGATGCGAGCAACGACAAAGCCAGAGCCTCACCTTCGCTGTAATTCATGAATCTGAAGTAGCCTTCAATAGCTGCCGCGATCTCATTGCCGAGAGTCAGGAGCAGCGGATTCTTACGTTCTATCGAGGCGCGTGCAGCATATATGTCATTCAGATACTCCCGCAGATTGCCAGGATTAGAGAGCTTAAGCATAAGACTTATATCCTCAAGGATCGAATACCTGATAACAGAAGCATATCCGTTATACTTGGCACTGTCAGGCATTCCGGACAGGAATGTCGGATCTGCAAGTACCACGTCCGGTTCTGACCTGACGGCGATCTGATCCTTACGGCTTCCGCAGTTCAGATATGCTGTACCGGAGATACATACTTCAGTCATGGCACAGAGCGTCGTCGGAACAGACATAAATCTGATGCCGCTGCTTATAGTCCCCGCTACAAACGATGTTACATCGTTTACACCGCCTCCACCGAGCGCCACTATCCAGTCATCGCGCCCGTAATCACCGTCGTTGATATATCTGAAGACAGTCTCGACAGCCGAGAGGCTCTTGCCGGATTCCTTACACTCCACAGGTACCAGGACAGGCTTGATCCCCCTGTTAATGAACTGATTCTCGAAGCGGTTATAATAGTATCCCGATACGATGCGATCCGACACGACAGCGACCTTCGGAAGCTTCTGACCGTCATCCGAAGTGTGCTCAAGTATGTATGAAGCCGCGAAATCAAAGGCTATATCCTTGCCGCAGAAGGCGTCATATTTACGATTTGTCGTCAGTCTGTCCATTAAGGATCTTATCTCCACGATATATTTACTGTAGTATCATATCACTTTAAACGGCAAAAGTGGTACAATACTCCCGTTATTATAATAATCGACATAAAAAGGACGGATCATCTTACATGAAGATCAGAACAAGATTTGCCCCGAGCCCCACGGGATTCATGCATGTGGGCAACTTAAGGACAGCTCTCTATGAGTATTTAACAGCTAAGCACGGTGGCGGTGACTTCATCTTAAGGATCGAAGACACAGACCGCGAGAGATATGTGGAAGGTGCCACCGATATCATCTATAAGACACTGGAGACAGCAGGAATATCTCACGATGAAGGTCCGGACGTCGGCGGAGACTTCGGCCCTTATGTTCAGAGCGAGAGACTTGGACTTTATAAGCCCTACGCCGAACAGCTCGTAAAAGAAGGCAAGGCATATCGTTGCTTCTGTTCCAAGGAGAGGCTTGAAGCCTTAAGAAGCAGCGCCAAGGAAGGCGAAGTCATCGGTTATGACAGACACTGTCGCGACCTGCCCGAAGAGGAGATCGAGGCAAAGCTTGCCGCAGGTGTTCCATATGTCATCAGACAGAAGTCCCCCCTTACCGGCGAATCTACATACCACGACTGCGTATATGGCGATATAACAATTCCCAATGAGGAGCTGGACGATCAGATCCTCATCAAGGCGGACGGCTTCCCCACTTATAATTTCGCTAATGTAATCGATGACCATACGATGGGGATCACACACGTTGTAAGAGGTTCAGAGTATCTTTCCTCCACGCCTAAGTACAACGCACTCTATGAGGCCTTCGGCTGGGATATCCCGACATATATCCACCTGCCTCTTATCATGGGCAAGAGCATCGACGAGAACGGTGAGACAGTCGTATCCAAGCTTTCCAAGCGTCACGGCTCAACTGGCTTCTTCGATCTGATCGAAGAAGGCTTCCTGCCCAAGGCAATCATCAACTATATCGCTCTCCTCGGATGGGCTCCTTCCGATACGAGAGAGATCTTCTCCATGGATGAACTTATCGAGGCTTTTGACATCAACGGAATAAGCAAGTCCCCGAGCGTTTTCGACTATGATAAGCTCGAATGGATGAATGCCGAATATATCAAGGCAATGTCGTCCGAGGAGTTCAATGAAAATGCCAAGCCCTATTACGATAGGCTCGGCATAAAGGAAGAGAACTATGCTCTCCTCGAGGAGATGCTCAAGCCCAGGATCACGAGATTCACACAGATCGAAGAAAAGCTGGAGTTCCTGAAGGAGTTGGCCGATTACGATCTCAGCCTGTACGAGCACAAGAAGAGCAAGTCGACACGGGAGACTTCCGTCGAAGCGCTCGAGGCAGCTATCCCGCTTCTGGAAGAATGCAATTGGGAGCGTGACGCTATAACCGAGCTTCTTATGAACCTGGCTGCTTCAAAAGAGGTCAAGAACGCCATTATCATGTGGCCTGTCAGGATCGCTGCGGCAGGTGTCGCAGTAACGCCCGGCGGCTGTTCAGAAGTTCTTATCCTCTTAGGCAAGGAAGAAGCTCTGAGGCGCCTTAACATCGGTCTTAAGAGACTTCGCGGCTGACATATCATATAGCAACACTAATACGGGAGAATAACACAATGGCAGAAAGCAAGCATTTTATCCATGAGATCATCGATGAAGAGATCAAGGAAGGCGGACGTTGTTACGGCAAGACCGTCCACACGAGATTCCCGCCTGAGCCGAACGGCTACCTGCACATCGGTCACGCCAAGGCCCTCGAGATAGACTTCGGTACGGCAGAGCTTTATGGCGGTATGTGCAACCTGCGTATGGATGACACGAATCCGACCAAGGAAGACGAAGAATACGTCGAGGCTATCAAGGAAGATATCCACTGGCTCGGTCACGACTGGGGAGATCGCTTCTTCTATGCATCTGATTATTTCGAAAAGATGTACGGCTTTGCTGTAGAACTTATCAAGAAGGGTCTGGCTTATGTATGTGAGCTGACACCCGAACAGATGAAAGACATGCGCGGCGATATCAACACGCCCGCTACGAGTCCCTACCGTGACCGTCCTATCGAGGAGTCTCTGGAACTCTTCGCCAAGATGCGCGCCGGTGAGATCGAAGACGGCAAGATGACACTGCGCGCCAAGATCGATCTGGCATCCGGCAACTTTAACATGAGAGACCCGGTCATCTATCGTATCAATCGTCTCCCCCACCACAGAACAGGTACCGAGTGGTGCATCTACCCGATGTATGACTTTGCTCACCCCATTGAGGATGCATTGGAAGGCATCACCCACTCCCTCTGTTCACTTGAGTTCGAGAATCACCGCCCTCTCTACGACTGGGTCGTAAACAATATCTCTGTTGAGACCAAGCCCCGTCAGATTGAGTTCGCACGTCTCGGTATAACACATACGGTCCTGTCCAAGCGTAAGCTCCGTAATCTGGTCGAGAACGGCCTGGTATCCGGTTGGGACGATCCCCGTATGCCCACCCTCTGCGGCTTAAGGAGGCGTGGCTATACACCTCAATCCATCCGTGATTTCCACGAGCGCAACGGCGTATCCAAGGTCAATTCCGTCGTTGAGTACGCCTTCCTGGAGTACTGCCTAAGAGAAGATCTCAATAAGACAGCCAAGAGAGCAATGGCGGTCATAAATCCGGTTAAGCTGATAATCGATAACTATCCCGAAGGTCAGTCAGAGTCCTTCACGGTAGAGAACAATCCCGAGCGCCCCGAGGACGGCACACGCGAAGTAACTTTCACTCGTGAGTTGTGGATCGACCGTGATGACTTTATGGAAGAACCGGCCAAGAAGTATTTCCGCCTCTTCCCCGGTAACGAAGTCCGCCTGAAGTCCGCTTATGTCATCAAGTGCACAGGCTGCGACAAGGATGCAGACGGCAACATCACTGCAGTTCACGCAGAGTATGACGTCGACAGCCGCGGCGGCAACACCGCTGACGGCCGTAAGATCAAGGCAACCATCCACTGGGTAGATTCGGCAACAGCCGTTGATGCGGAGATCCGTCTTTACGACCGCCTCTTCACCATCGAAGCCCCTGACCTGGCTGACGTAAACTATCTGGATTACATCAATCCCGACTCGCTTACAGTCGTAACAGGCGCCAAGGTCGAAGCAAGCCTTGCAGATACCAAGCCCGAGGAAAGATTCCAGTTCTTAAGAGTCGGCTACTTCTGCGCCGACAACAAGGACTCCAAGCCGGGACACCTGGTATTCAACCGCGCAGTATCGCTGAAGGACAGCTATAAGCCGCAGGCTTAAACAGATTCGAAAAGTACAGAAGGGGTTGTCTCAAAAGTGACTAGTTCACAGTGAGGCAACTCCTTTCTGTTATGCGTAGTATATCAGCGCTTTTCGAGGTCCTTCGATATCGCGCATGTCTTTATGTGGAAGCTTTAATCCGGCGGTGAATCTTTTAAACTGAGCATCACCAGCTTTCCCGTCTTTTCTTAATGCTCCCCCAAAGCAATAATGACGGAACCAAGAATTTGATTCCGCCTTCATTTGCTTATCTCGTTGGGGATAAGTTGTAATTATATGGTCGATTTACGACACTGATCTCGCAGTCTTATCTGCAAGTGGATTAGAATTACCCCTCCTCCTTTATTCTTCTGACCCAAGGCCAAGCGCCAATCAAAATTGCCATTGCGAGCAAGACTACGGCATAAACCGTATTATTCCTTGGATCAGATTATTGTACGATTAGGGACAAAGATCAAAAGCTCAGGTTTTACCGGTGTTCCGACTCACTCTTCTGAATTCTTCTTCCTCCATGGAAAGAACTCCAGAAATAGCGCTGCAATCAGCATCCAGACTCCGGTGTCAGCAAAGCCAATAAGAGCCAGCCATTTCCATGGCGATATAAGGCATGCGACAGCTACCCAGAGCCCTCCGATCAAGGGAATTCCGGATACGAACTTGCCGCCTCGCATATTGTGGATAAAGATCGACCAATTCATCACGAAGATAAATATCCCGGGGGATGCAAGAAGGACATATGCCCACCAACTCATCGCCTGCATGGTAGCATCAGCCCCACAGAGCTGTCATCATGGGGATTATCTGCTTCTTACGCGACATGACGCCCGGCAGGAAGACCTCGTTGTCCTTGGGGTCGACCGAGAACGCATAGCGGATCGTGTCGTCGTTGCCCAAGTACAGCAGGTAGGATCCTTCGATAAGGACATCCGTGATCATGAGCATGATGAAGTCATAGCCGTTACGTCTGGCGATGTCTTTCATCGTATCGAGGAACTCATCCTTACGCTGCATAAAAGACTCGGAATCGACACAAGTGATCTGACCGACGCCCAGCTTCTGCTCCGCGATATGGAATTCCTTGAAATCGCTCTTTATCAGCTCCTCCGCCGTCTTTGTGGACGATCCCGATGTAGCGAAAAGCTCCTTCCCGATCTCCTCTACAGCCAGTCCCGCCACACGAGCCAGGCGCTCTGCCATGGCAATGTCGCGCTTGGTGCAGGTTGGCGACTTGAACATAACCGTATCAGACAAGATAGCTGCCACCATAAGTCCGGCCATATCCGAAGAGGGCATCACGCCGTTCTCCTGATACATCTCAGCTACGATAGTCGTCGTGCTTCCGACAGGTTCATTACGCATATGGATGGGCTGCGTCGTCTGGATATCTGCCAGTCTGTGATGGTCAATGATCTCCAGGATCTCAGCCTGATCAAGGCCGTTTACGGCCTGGGCAGACTCGTTATGATCCACCAGGACAACTCTCTTATGGTGAGGACGCAGGAGATGATAACGAGACAAAGTGCCGACTACCTTTTCTTCCGCATCCAAGATCGGATAGCTTCTGTAGCGGCTCTTAAGAATCTTTTCGCGAACATCATCCACATAGTCATCCAAATGGAAGCAGACAAGATCCCCCGTGCTGCAGTTGACGGAGATGGGCATAGCCTGATAGATAAGCTTTAATACACCTGCGCAGTCCAGGGGCGAATAGATGACAACCGTGTCCCCTGCATCTCTTGCGGCAGACAGATCAGTATTGATACCGCAGATGATCAGGGCGCTGGCTTTCTTATCGAGTGCCTCCTTGATCAATTCAGGCTGATCCCCGCAAAGGACGATGGAATCCTTTGTTATGGCAGTTCCGGGCAGAGCTACGGTAACATCCCCGGACAGCTCACCTGTAGTATTGGAACCTTCATTAATAATTCGTCCCTCGATAACACCTATAAGATTAAACAGAGGCAGACTCGTGATAGTCGTATTCTCTATCGTGTTCATATAATAGTTTGCTATGTCACTGGCAGACAAGGTGCCGTAAAGAGTCCCATCGGCATTAATGATCGGGATGGTATTGGTGTTGCTCTCGCGCATCTTATTCCATGCGGTATGCATTGTGACGACAGGCGTCAGAGTTGCCGGCGTATCATAATCGATATCGCGGACCTGTGCCCTGACATCCTTTATCCTTGTAGGCTGTTCGAATCCGAACCTCTTCAGTACACGCTTCGTTTCATCGTTACAGTGATCGAGCCTCGCCGCCTCATACTCCCTGTCTCCGGATGCATTACGCAGAGCCGCATATGCCATTGCCGAGACGATGGCATCAGTATCGGGATTCTTGTGTCCAACTACAAATATATTGCTCATATTCTTCTCCTGTCAGCCAAAGGATTATAGAACAAAGTCCGGGCGGTAACAATCGGTAATTATGGTCTGCTTCCGAAGACGGCTTCTCCTTCGCTTGTAATAACAATCTTATCTGCACCGCCTGCCGAGTAATCGTCAGCGGCATTGAAGTTTGACCAGTCAGGCTTATGCACTGCGAAGCTTATGGTCACAGTCGCATCCGAAGGCACAGAAACACTGTCGCCGAAGGATATCGTAAGACATGAATCCGCACTTGCCGAACTATACGAGGCGAATGCTCCCGCAGTCGAGTTAAGTCCCGTATAACCGCCGTTTGCTGTCATTACGGCAGAATGATAACAATCGAAAACAAAACTGTCGCCGGAAGCTCCGCTCATATAGTACTCGACCTTAAGCGAATCAAGAGCAATGGCGTCATCGGAAATATTCTTTATCTCGATCGTTCCGGAGATACTGTTGCAATCAGAGGACATACTGTCATATCTGATGCTCAGGCTCAGATCATCACTTGAGGCAGTCCTGCTGCCGGAGCCGTTGCCGTTGTTATCCGGCTGAGATCCGGAACCGTTACCGGAACCTGAGTTCGACCCGCCTTCTGATCCGCCTGAACCGGGAATAACAGTCGTACCTCCCGTAACACCTTCATCTCCGGGTTCACTTCCGTAGATCAGGACACCGTCTTCATATAGACCCATATGAGAGCCGTCAGACAGTCCTGTGTAAGAATAGTCATTTGAAGGATCCCATGTTCCGCCTGCTCCTCTTAGGCGAACCTGTATCTCTGACTTATAGTTCTCCTGTCCGCCCGGATACAATTGGCCGTCATTAAATACTACAGACAGATAATAGATGTGAGCATCTTCATCCCAGACCTTGAGTCCGTCACTCGCACCGTGCTGCATATAGTTTGTCGTTATCTCTACATCACTCGCACTTCCGCCGGCATCATAGATCTCGCTCAGGTCGATAAAGTATCTGAGCTCAAGATCATCAGCAGTACGGGCAGGCCAGCCGGTGGTGTTATATACATATGCCTTTATCTCGGTGAAGTCACTGCCTTCCACATTGACCGAACCTTCGACATAATATTCGGCCTCATCGATATTTTCTACCGCTCCGAAGTCGATCAGAGTCTTACCGTGATACTCGGAATAGAGAGCTGCGAGAAGGCCGGTAAAACCTGCATTATAATCACATGCTACCTCGTTGGTGTTATAGTTGGAGACCTCATCCGTATACCCGTCGGAAGCATCAGGGCCGCCTACGAGTGCACCGTAAAGTGTATGCCTCGACTGTGAAGGTTCGTTCATGTTATTACAGTACGATCCCTGTGCAGTCCTGTGATGCGGATGAACAGGATAGTCATCACCGAAGCCGATCATATACGAGAATCCTGTCGACCCGAGAGCATAATTCGCCTGTGATACGGCAAAGTCCCAATATGTGTCGATACGATCCGAAGGACAGCCGTCCCATCTGCTGTAGACTGCCGCAATAAAAGCGGTCGTTGTCGCATATCTGAGCGACCCCCATGAATCAAGCCAGGCAAGTCCTTGAGGAGTATATGTGATCCTCTCGCCTGAAGATGTTCCGCAGCTCCAGTAATCAAGGTGCTGTTCCACTGCATCGGAATACTTGCCGTTATCGGTTTCCCTTGCAAGGAGAAGCGCCGCGCCGATATGTACATCATCCCAGCACATCGCCCAGTCATAGTCATCGTTGGCCTGCGCGAAACAAGCTTCTGCATTATCAAGATAATCCCCGTCTCCCGTTGCAATGTAAAGCCATGCTCCTGCCCACGCAAGCTCATCCATATAGCCGCTCCAGGAGTTATAGAAGCCGTCGGCTGCCGTATAACCGGCATCGCTTCTTGTCGAATCAGCGAAAGCATAAAGACTCTTTGCATGTTCGAGGCAAAGGCTGCTGTATGAAGGATCAACATCCTCGAAAGCTATAGAAGCGGTAACAAGAGCTGCAGCTGCCTCGGCACATACCGCAGATCCGGGATTTGATCTTGTCACGCAATAAGAAGGCCTTTCCATATGCATGACTTCGGCCGGTCCCCACCACGAGTGGTCGGTACCGCCGTTCCCGACCTGGTAATAGAATACCTCATCTTCCGGATGGCATTTGATCAGATAATCAGCGACCCACTTGATGTCTCCGAGAATGTATTCGAGCTGTCCGCTCTCTTCATATGAATCGTAGTCTTCGTAGAGTGACCAGCCGAGCATCGCGGCAGTATATGCCATAGGAAGATTAAACTTTACATGATCGCCTGCGTCGTACCATCCGCCCGTCAGATCGATCCCGGCATCACTTCCGTCAGTCAGGCCGCTGTCGCCGCGCCAATTGCACCTTACCTGATCAGGCAGGTCTCCGGAGCGCTGAAGCTCGTAGAACAGAAGCGACTTCTGAAGCGCTTCTCCGTAGTTAAAATCACCTGTGCCTTCGGTGCCTTCATAACCTCTTCCGGTCTCAGTCAGGTTGCCTGTATCGAGGATACCCGTATTAGTGGCCGGAGCAACCGGCCCGCTGCTCTCGCCATTGCCCGTTGTCTCAGTTACGACAGGCTCTCCGTCAACTTCAGGGAGATCTGTTAACGGCAGAGTCGATGACTCAGGATCGGAGTCATTCTCGACTACTATCTCCTCTGTAGGCATATCGGATGTATCCTCACTCGTCTCATCTTTATCAGACGATGAGCAACCTGAGGGAAAAACAGCCGCAACAAACATGACTGCGGCAAGAAGTGCAGATGTTCTACGTTTCATTAGGCAATACTCCGTTCCGGGTTAAGAGAATCTGTATCCGCAGGCGTGATAACAGGGAACGCCTGCCTTGATCACAGGCGAAGCGAATTCCGGGATATTAACCGCATTAGGATACATCTGAGCCTCAAGGCAGATACCGTAGTACTTATCGTACGGAATATCACCCTTCTGATCATTACCGCCGAGGTGATTGCCCGCATAGATCTGCATACCGGGAAGATCAGTCAGTGTCTCCATCTTACGGCCGCTCGCCGGATCTTCAAGTGTAGAGATGCAGAGGAACTTGCCGGGCTCTGTGTTAAGGCAATAATTCTGGTCTACGCCGAGTGCATTCTTCGTCTGCGGGTGATCAAGAGTAAGGACCTTCTCTACCCTGTCAGGTGTCCTGAAGTCGAAGATCGTTCCCTCGACATCCATATATGTTCCGTCGGGTACATTAAATTCGCTCTTATTCGTAACCTTATCGGCATCGATCATAAGAAGGTGATCCTTGACCGAACCCGAATTGTGTCCGCCAAGATTAAAGTAAGCATGGTTGGTCGGAGCGAAGATCGTATCCTTATCACTTACACCGCGGTAGAGTATCAAAAGTGTCTTATCTGTTGTCCATGCGTACAGGACCTGTGTGTCGAGATTACCGGGGAACCCGCATGCTCCGTCCGGAGATGTGTACTTAAGGAGGACTGCCTCGTCGTTGATACCTGCGATACCTTCGATGCCGGACTCGGATACCATAGCATTAGCCTCGTCCGAAGTTATTACGCTTCCCTCCCAGAAGACATTCTGATATGACGGCTTACCTCCATGAAGGTTATTCGGACCGTCATTAGCGGGAGCAGTATACTTTACTCCGCCGATCTCATAGGAAGCTCCGGCGATCCTGTTCGCGCTTCTTCCGACAATGGAACCGTGATTGGCGCCTGATGCCATATATTCATCGAGCCCCTTAAGTCCGAGCATTATGTCACCCGGCTTACCGTCCTTGTCCGGAACTATCAGCTTCTCTATCAGTGCTCCGTAAGTAAGGATAGTTGCTTCAAGGCCGTCCGAAGACGTCATAACGAACTGCTTGGATACTCCCTTATACTTTTCCGGCTCGGACGCCGAGAGGTAATCATTTACTTTCACGCTCATCTTGTTTCTCCTTTTGTTATCAATCAACAGGTGCTGCAGGCTCAAAAGACATATTCTCAGTCTCCACGTACCTGTCAGCTACCGCTTGTTGTGCCAATCTTATCAGCTCTTCCTGGCTGTCGAGCTTAACCTTACCCCTGAGATCCACCTTGGAGTAGTTTCCGTCCGGCTCGAGGAAATGAGCTCTGATCGTATCATTGAGTTCGACCTCAAGTATCTCGAGTACACGATCTCTGCAGTCGGGATCCTCGATCGGGAACATCAGCTCCACGCGTCTGTTGAGGTTACGGGGCATCCAGTCAGCCGAAGCCAGGAACAGGTCGGCATGACCTTCATTATAGAAATAGAATATCCTCGAATGCTCAAGGAATCTTCCCGTAATAGATCTCACGGTGATATTCTCCGACAATCCGGGCACACCCGCTCTCAGGCAGCATATGCCTCTTACGATCAGATCGATCTTCACACCCGACTTAGAGGCATTGTAGAGCTCCTTGATTATCGTACCGTCAACAAGTGAATTGACCTTTGCGACGATCCTCGCAGGCTTGCCCGCAAGAGCATTGTCAGCTTCCCTCCTGATCTTCCGTACGAAGTAGTCCTTCATCCAGATAGGCGCCGGGATAAGCCTTCTCCAGCCCTGCGGAATAGAATAGCCGGACAGCATATTGAAGAACTCCGAAGCGTCCTCACCGAAGCTCTCCGATGCCGTGAACAGACCTATATCCGTATAGATCTTCGCGGTAATGTCATTATAGTTACCGGTGGCCAAATGGAGGTATCTTCTGATGCCGTCTTCCTCGCGGCGAACGACAAGCGTGATCTTAGAGTGAGTCTTAAGTCCCACCAGACCATAGATAACATGACATCCGGCCTTCTCGAGCATCTTTGCCCAGTTGATATTATTCTCTTCATCGAACCTTGCCTTAAGCTCTACGAGGACCATTACCTGTTTACCGTTACGTGCCGCCTCCAGGAGTGATGCAATGATCGGCGACTGTGACGATACACGGTAAAGCGTCTGCTTAATGGCCAATACGTTCGGATCGGTCGCAGCCTGCTTAACGAACTCCAATACGGGCTCGAAGCTCTCGTATGGGTGATGCACGATCCTGTCTTTCTCACGTATCTGATCGAAAATATTCTCGAGCGACTCATCGAACATCGCAGGAGCCGCAGGCGTATGAGCCGGGTATCTTAAATGACTGTAGTTCTCCTTGCCGACCATCGAACCGACCTTGGACAGGAAAGTGAGATCGATAGGGCCATTGACTTCAAAGATGTCACTTCTGCTGATACCGAGCTCCTCGACGATGAAGTCAAGAAGAGCCTGATCCATATCATCCTCGACCTCGAGCCTTATGATCTCGCCGAAACGTCTCTTGCGGACCTGTTCCTCGATCTCCTTCAGGAGGTCTTCAGCCTCATCCTCATCAATATCCAGATCCGCATTACGCATGATGCGGTAGCATCCCGATGCGAGAACTGTCTGCCCGAAGAAGAGCATCCCGATATTGGCGGAAATGACCTGCTCGATCGGAACAAAGACGAAGCCGTCCGAAGTCTTTACTCTGAACAGTCGGTCTACGACATTAGGTATCTGCAAGGTAACGTAATTGACTTCCTTCTGTTCGTCCTTCTCCTTGTTGTCCGAAGCATTCTCTTCCTTGCCGCCGCTCACGATGCCGTTGCCTTCGAGCATAACGCATATGTTGAGCATCCTGTTATAGATGAGCGGGAAAGGTCTCGAGGCATCTACGGCCATAGGTGTGAGTATCGGATAGAGAACCGTCTTGAAATAATCGTCAGCTGCCCTCTTGGCGGCCAGATCAAGCTCATCGTAATCGCATATTACGATATTCTCCTGGCGCAGCGTCGGAACGAGAGATCTGTTATAAGTCGAATACATAAGGCTCATGAGATCACGCGTCTTGGCGTCGATCCTCTTAAGCTGCTCTCCTACCGTAAGACCCGCGATATCCTTCTGCTCAAAATCGATGCTCTGCATATCTCTCAAAGATGCGACTCGAACGATATAGAACTCATCGAGGTTGGAAGCCGTAATGGACAGGAAGTTCAGCCTCTCGAGCAGAGGATTCTTTGTGTCCCTTGCCTCATGAAGTATCCTGTCGTTGAATTCGAGCCAGCTCAATTCGCGGTTGATGAATATCGATCCGTTATCTCCGATACCGGTATCCTTCTTCTTGACAGGCTTAGCGCTCTTGCCGGACTTCTTGGCAGGCTTCTTGGCAGTAGCCTTTGCAGTCGTCTTCTTGGCGGATGCCTTGGAAGGTGCCTTCTTGGATGAAGACTTTACAGTCGTCTTCTTGGATGCCGTCTTTCCCGTCGTCTTGGGAGAATCCTTCTTTGTTCTCTTATCTGCCATTATAACTGCCTCCTGATCCTAAGCTTGGGCACAACACCGATTACCTCTTCGAATCGCTCGGATCTGTGTTCAAATGCCCATTCCTCGAAAGACATATCAGCCGAAGCCTCACATGATATATGAAGCTTATCCGGCTGAAGCGTGACCGTCAGTTTCTTTACCTTCTCCTTGTGAGATGCATCAAGAGCATCGGCTATACGGAGCATTGCCGTCAGCTTCGATACCTTGACCTTCTTGGCCGGAGGGAGATGACGATAATCATAATCGTCGTAAGGATTCGTTGACGGATAGAGCCTTACTACTGTTGCGATCGTGTCCAGTTCGTCACTGTCCAAGCCTATGAGGTCCGTATACCTGATAAGTGCATATGCCGCATTATTATGGTCCTTGGCATGAACGAACTTGCCGACCTCATGTAAGATAGCGGACAACCGGAGCAGAAGCCTGTCTCTGCCCTTCAGACCGCTCAGCTTAGCCGAAGCATCGTATATCTCCAGAGCTGCCTTCTCAACGAACTCGATATGCTTACGATGGGTCCTGTATCTCTTGGCTACATTCCTTGCAGCACGCACCAGTTCCTCCTCGGGATTGACTGCGAGCTGATATCCGCAGGTCCTGCTGCAGTAATCATATACGACTCCGTCAGACAGTGATGCATGCGGGAAATAGATCATATCGACGCCGGTATACTCCGTCATGTTCCTGATGATAAGCGCCGTCGGCAGGAGCATCGGAGCCACTGTCGAAGGTATATTGTCCTTAAGGGTCAGATCCGAGGGTCTCGTCTTAAGCAGATATTCATAGACCTTCGTAAATGTCTCATTGGACATGATACAACTCTCTTCGCTCGGCAGGCCAGCCAGGCGCTTGATAAAGCCCATCTCCCCGCCGAAAGCGATAAGGCTCTTATAGATTATTCCCTTAGGCTCGACTGCATGATAATCATCGAGGTCCTGTGCAATGAACTCTTCCAGCACATCCTCATAGTGCATCGTCCTGTTCTGGAGGTCACTTAACATCTCGTAGATACGAAGTGATCCGAGTACCATATTCTGGCTGAAGATAAACTCTGATTTGTCATAAACGGTAGCCTGCATGGTAGCCGCTCCGATATCGAGGATCATGGTTCCGTTACTGACCAGTTCCCTGAAGTTCGGCATGATCTCCTTGACCGCCAGGTTCTGATAATAGCGTTCCATCGAGTTATCCAGGACCTCGATCCTGAACCCGGTCCTGATCTTGATCTGCTCCAGGATTACGTCGCGATTGCCTGCATCTCTGAACGCACTCGTGGCAACGCAGAATACCCTCGCTACGCGGTATTCGCGGCACTTGACCGCGAACTTATCCAGGCACCTGCAGACTTCGTCAAGAAGCTCGGCATCGATATTGCCGGACCTGTAACTTCTGGTACCGACCATGGTATAAAGACGGACTGTCTCCAAAGTCTTGGGACGGCCTGCGGAATTGATCTCAAAAATCTTAAGCCGCGCGGTCAGCGAACCGATATCGATCACGGCAACTATCTTCTTGGACATACGCCTTCTCCATTCAGTTTATCTATTAATTATAAAATATAAGGGTGACTCGCGCTATATTAAATGTGGGTGCAGAGTTTACATATAGTGTTACCGACAGCTTTGGTAATCACGTCGGCGGATCCGGCCTTTTCGAGGACGAGAAAGCCGCCCTCGCGGGCGGCTCGCATTACTTACAGAAGATCAGCCAATTCATAGATAAGCTTCTCAGACTTCTCCCAGCCGAGGCAGGGGTCGGTGATCGATTTGCCGAAGCAGCCTTCATTGAGCTTCTGGGCACCGTCCTCGAGGTAGCTCTCGATCATGAGACCCTTGACGATCTTGGCGATGTCGGGATTGGATCTGCGGCTGTGGATAACATCCTTGGAGATCCTGATCTGCTCGAGATATTTCTTGCCTGAATTATTGTGGTTGGTATCCACGATGATCGCGGGATTTACCAGACTCTCATCCTTGTTGTACAGTTCGAGGACATTGAGAAGATCCTCGTAGTGGTAGTTAGGATGGCTCCTGCCGAACTTATCGACATATCCTCTCATGATGGAGTGAGCCAGAGGATTGCCCTTTGTCCTTACTTCCCATCCTCTGTAGATAAACTTCTGAGCGCTCTGAGCTGCTGTGATGGAATTCATCATTACGGACAGGTCACCGCCTGTGGGATTCTTCATGCCGGCAGGGATACCGATACCGCTGGCAACGATCCTGTGCTCCTGATTCTCGACAGAGCGGGCACCGATCGCAACATAGCTAAGAAGGTCTGACAGATATCTGTGATTGGCGGGATAGAGCATCTCCTCTGCACAGGTAAAACCTGTCTCCTTGACTACACGTGTATGAAGCTGACGGATGGCGATGATGCCTGCGAGCATATCCTCGTCCGTCTCGGTATTAGGCTGGTGAAGCATTCCCTTGTATCCGAGGCCCTTGGTCCTGGGCTTATTCGTGTAGACTCTCGGGATGATGAAGATCTTATCCTTTACCTGCTCGCTGACCTTTGCCAGACGATACATGTATTCCATTACGGAATCCTCACGGTCTGCCGAACAGGGTCCGATGATAAGGAGGAAACGGTCATCCTTGCCGGTGAAGATATCGGCAATCTCTTTGTCACGTGTCTCCTTGATCTGCTTTGTATTCTCATCAAGCGGGAACTGCTCCTTGAGCTCCTTGGGCACGGGCAGTTTCCTTATAAATTCCATTTGCATTTCCATATATCTTTATCTCCTTGGCGATACTTTCCTTTTTAACTTGAGCATTATAACCCAAATGCATGCTGATTTGTATGCCTTAATATTCAAAAAAGAGTAAGATACAGGAACATAATCTGCTTTTCGAGCATCGAAAACACCCGACCGCCGTAAAGTCTCCCGCTTCACGCCTCAGTCTCAGAGACTCTCTATCACTTTCTCCGTTATCGTCCCGGTGTCAGCGATAATGATATCCGTTCCGCGCCCGGCAATATCCGGTGTCCTGTAGCCCTCTGCCAGTACGTGCTTCACGGCTGACTCGATCATGTCGGCAGCCCCGGCCTGCCCCAGAGACCACCTGAGAAGCATGGCAGCTGACAGTATGGCCGCCATGGGATTAGCCTTGCCGGTACCTGCTATATCGGGCGCAGATCCGTGAACAGGCTCATACATACCGGGCTTACCCGGCATACCGAGAGAAGCCGACGGCAGCATGCCGATCGACCCCGTGATCATTCCGGCTTCGTCGGACAATATATCTCCGAACATATTGGAAGTCACGATAACATCAAAGTCAGAAGGTCTGTTTATAAGCTGCATCGAGCAATTATCCACGTAGAGATAGTCAACTATTACCTCCGGATATTCGGGCTTCAACCTCTCTGTGATCTCGCGCCACATACGGCTGGATTCAAGGACATTGGCCTTATCGACGACAGTAAGCTTTTTCCTTCTGCCCATCGCGTATCTGAAGCCCTCACGAAGGATCCTTGTGATCTCAGCTTCCGAATAAGCCTCGGTGTCATATGCAACTTTCCCTTTGACCGTGCCGTCCGGCAGAACATCATCCGAGTCGAATCTTCCGTGCTCTCCAAAGTAGATGCCGCCTGTCAGTTCGCGAACGATAAGGATATCGATCTCACCGACGTTCTTAAGAGGCGATGCAGATGCGAGTTCCTTGAACAGGAGTGCAGGTCTCAGATTCGAATAGAGTCCAAGCCCCGAACGGAGTCCCAGGAGAGCTCTCTCGGGTCTGATATCAGGAGGGACATTATCCCACTCATAGCCTCCGACAGCACCGAGCAAAACGGCGTCCGAATTACGGCATGTATCGAGCGTCTCCTCCGTCAGCGGGACGCCGTACTCATCAATAGAGCAGCCTCCGACTTTACAGTACTTAAGGTCAATATCGAATCCGATCTTAACTGATACGGCCTTCAATAGTTCGACCGCGGATGCCGTGACCTCAGGGCCTATGCCGTCGCCGCCTATTACAGCTATCGTGTACTTATCAGCCATATCAGTTACCGCCTTTCAGCTTACTCTTTGTGTAAGGGACCAGTCCCCCCTCATCGATTATCTTCTTGATGAATTCAGGGAACGGTTTTGCCGTAAAAGATTTACCTGTCGTGATATCCGTTATTATTCCGGAATCAAAATCCGCCTCGATAATGTCACCTGCTGCGATCCCTTCTGCAGCTTCAGGACATTCCATTATGGGAAGTCCGATATTGATGGCATTACGGAAGAAGATCCTCGCGAAGTCCGATGCAATGACAAGAGATATCCCGCTTGCCTTGATGGCAATAGGAGCGTGTTCGCGGGATGATCCGCATCCGAAGTTCTTTGTCGCCACCATAATATCGCCGGTCTTTACATTCCCCGCGAAGTCAGGATCGATATCTTCCATACAATGCTGCTTAAGATGCTCCGGATCCGCCGAATTCAGATATCTGGCCGGAATGATAACATCTGTATCCACATTGTCTCCGTACTTAAATACTTTTCCCTGAACCTTCATCTCCCACCTCCGTCAGATCTCATCCGGAACCGCTACACGTCCGGCCACTGCTGAAGCACATGCTACGGGAACACCCGATAATATGACCTCGGAATCCACATGTCCCATTCTTCCGACGAAATTCCTGTTAGTAGTCGATACACATCTCTCCCCCGCGGCCAGTACTCCCATATGACCTCCGAGACACGGCCCGCATGTCGGAGTCGATATGATGCAGCCGGCATCGTCAAAGATCGCGAGTAAGCCTTCATCAAGGCATCTTCTGTAAACCTTCATGGAACCCGGGATCACAATACAACGGACACCTTTATGAACATGCTTGCCCTTAAGTATCTCAGCCGCGGTCTTCATATCCTCATAACGGCCGTTAGTGCAGGATCCGATCACCACCTGATCGATCTTCATATCCTTAACGTCCGCAGCGCGTTTGGTATTTGACGGAAGATGCGGCAGAGCTACCGTCAGAGGCACATCAGACAGGTCTATGCTGATGGTCCCGGAATAGACCGCATCTTCATCCGCCTCGAATACTTTATAACCACCCTTGGCATATCTCTCGGGATCTGCTTTCTTTATGTATTCGACTGTCACATCATCGACCGGGAATATCCCGTTCTTGGCACCGCACTCGATGGCCATATTGCATATGGTAAGCCTCTGATCCATCGACAGTACCCTTACGCCTGCACCCGTGAACTCGAGCGACTTATAGAGCGCGCCGTCCACGCCGATCATTCCTATGATGTGGAGGATGATATCCTTACCCGTTACATATTTACCGGGCTTACCGGTCAACTCCACACGGATAGCTTCGGGCACTCTGAACCATGTCTGTCCGCTTGCCATTGCACAAGCCATATCGGTCGATCCGACGCCTGTCGAGAATGCTCCCGCTGCTCCGTATGTACAGGTATGGGAATCTGCACCAATGACTGTGTCGCCCGGGAAGACGATCCCGTTATCAGGAAGGATAACGTGCTCGATGCCCATCCCCTTAGTGCCGAGCTCATAGTAGTGCGTGATATCCTGCTCGGCCGCAAAACATCTCATGCATTTGGACAGTTCGGCCGACTTTATGTCTTTATTAGGAGTAAAATGGTCGGGCACAAGACAGATCCTGTCCTTATCGTAGACCTTCTGAGCGCCCATCTCCTCGAAAACTTTGATCGCAGGCGGAGTAGTAACATCATTACCTAAGACTATATCGAGCTTCGCCTCTATAAGGTCGCCGGCTGATATCTTGTCGAGTCCGGCGTGGGAAGCAAGTATCTTCTGTGTCATCGTCATACCCATAAGACATACCCGCCTTTTTGTTTTATACAGGTATTTTACTATGCTTCTTTATGTACCTCAAACAGATAAAGGATATTTTCGTGAACGATAACAGCTCAGAAAGTGGAATGCTCTATGGGGCACGCCGTTGAAGTTTATTCGCTTAATTCCATATACTCTTCGTACATTGCCTCGATCAGACGGGAGTTCTCGGCATATTTCTCATATTCCGCAGCACCGGCACCGTTTGTGAACGATTCCTCGAGCTCACGCTGCTCGGCTTCCACCCTCTCGATCTCCTTTTCGAGGAAGACCATACGCTCACGCTTACGTGCGGCCTCCTTACGCTCAGAAGCCTTATTTCTGGACCTGATCTTGCCGTCGGTCTCGCGGCTGACCTTCTGTTCTTCGCTCTTGACGGTTGCCGTCTCCGTCTCTGTGATCCTTCTGCTGACAGCTTTACGGTAATACTCGTATCTGTCGAACAGTTCTGCCGTACCGTTCATGAATCCGAGGATCTTATCAGCACACTTATCGATGAAGAAACGGTCATGGCTTACACAGACGATAGCACCGTTATATTCCTTAAGCGCATCCTCAAGGATCTCGCGCGACTCGATATCAAGATGGTTCGTGGGCTCATCGAGGAAAAGGATATCCGGATTCTCCTGAAGTAGACAGCAAAGATAGAGCCTCGAACGTTCACCGCCCGACAATACGGATATCTTCTTGAAGACATCTTCTCCCCTGAATCCGAACCTGGCGAGCATCGACCTTGCCTGAGTATTCGTGAGATCGGATCTGGCGATCAGTTCGTCAAAGCAAGTTAAATCCTCATCGTCAAACGGAACGAACTGAGCCATATATCCCATAGTTGCCGCTGCGCTGATATAGACAGTCCCGTCAAATCCTCCCTGTTTCCCGAGGAGCATGGTAAGCAGTGTCGTCTTTCCGCAGCCGTTCGGACCGCAGAGGAAGATCTTCATATTCGCCTTAAGTTCAAAGCTTATATGCTCGAAAACAAACGGCCCGTCATCAAAGTTCTTGGATATATCCTTCACCTGCAGCAGTATCTTGTCCTCAGCCCCGCTTCGTTCCGCAGGCATCGGAGTAAAGCTCATACTGTTGCTCATGCTCGGAAGCATCGCCTTCTCTTTCTCAAGGACGGCCATCAGCTTATCCACCATCTTCTCACGCTGATGATATCCGCTGATATTCCTGTGTGACAGCATAGTCTGCTTGACATCTAGCTGATGCTCGAGTTCCTTCTCCAGATTGGCAACGACAGCTTCCTGAGTCTTCAGGAACTCGGCCTTCTGGATCTTATAGGCCTCATAGTTACCTTTATACTCGCGGATCTTCGAGTCCTGAAGCTCGATCACCCGGTTAGAGATCCTGTCGATAAAATAACGGTCATGAGAGATAACAAATACTGCGCCGCCGTAGGATTGGAGGAACCCCTCCAGCCACTCGACGGCATCGATATCAAGATGGTTGGTAGGCTCGTCGAGCAACAGTATATCCGGCCTCTCGACAATGAGTCTTGCCAGGCACACTCTCATCTTCTCGCCACCCGACAATGTCGACAGATCGGTCCTGCCGTCTATTCCGGTCAGTCCGAGACCTGACAGCGCATCCATGATCCTGTGGTCATAGTCATAACCGCCGAGTGCTTCATACCGTGCTGTCACCTCGGCATATTCTTTCATAAGATCTTTGAGCAGTTCTTCATCATCACCGGCAAGAGATATGTCACTCTCGAGTTCTATCTTCCGTTCCTCGGCTTCTATAAGCACTCTCGGCTTCAGCGTATTCTCGCTCAAGTCCTGCTCGTCCATGTTCTGCGAGAGGAACCCGACGATCGTATTGCCGTGAAGGATAACACGACCCGAGTCAGCGTGCTCGGCACCCTTGATGATCTTAAACAGAGTGGATTTACCCGCACCGTTGCAACCGATGAATGCGATCTTGTCGCCTTCATTGATCCTGAAAGACACCCCGTCTAACAGACAGCGTTCACCGTAACTCTTGCTGATGTTATCGACACTCAGGAGCGGCATATACTGATCAAAACCTCTTTCTGCGAATGGTGCTTAGAGATAATATCACATATCCGGACGTTCCAAAATGACATTCTCGTCACCGAGCTGTCTTCTCAGCAGTCCGATCACTCTCATATTCGGATCTATGAAGCAGACTTCATCCAGAGTGACTACGCTGCCGTCAGCCGTAAATTCGATCTTGACCGGCAGTGTCCCGTGGAAATAGACAAGTAGATTAAGAAGCCTGTTATACTCTCTGCTGTCCGTACTGCCTGAGAATCTGATCCTGACAGAGCGTGCATCGACATCCTGTTCAAGCTCAGCCGGGAACGCTTCTCCCTTGGACTGAGCCGGAGCGGCACTTCTTCGCATAACGGCAGGTGTCTTTGGCTTGTCATATGTTGTTTTCCGTCTTATGACAGCCTGAGCGTACTGTACAGCCTTCTGGGACAGTATCGCCTCCAGAGATTCATTGTCTCTCGGCATCTCGAAGACCCGGTCTACTGCCAGCGAGAATGACTGATCTCCTCTTATCCTTCGCTTACCCATGAGCAGATAAGGACGGTTATTTGAGATCACGGAGTTATATCTGTCAAACGCCATTCCGAAGAGTGCCGCTTCATATTGACCGTAAAGATCCTCACATGTCAGCAGGAGCATCGCGGTCTTGGATCTGGTGTACCTAACCTTACGGCTCTGTATCATTGCAGCCATCACAACGGGGATATCGTCGGTTATCTCATATACTCTGTCACTGTCAACAGCTTCCTTATACATAAGCATATCGTACGTAGCCGTGCGTGTGATCGCATCACGGAATTCGTTAAGAGGATTGCCGGATATATAGATGCCTACAACATCCTTCTCCATGGCAAGCTTCACATCCTGAGCATATTCCTCTACCTCGGCGATCCTGACAGTGATCGAAGCCCCTTCCATACCGCCTTCGTCTCCGCCCATATCAAACAGACTCAACTGACCGTCCATCTTAAGGCCGGAGGCTGCATTAAGCTTGTCGAGCTCCGTCTGGACCGTAGCTATCATGCTCGCACGATTGATACCGAAGCAATCAAGAGCGGAAGAATATATCAACGATTCGATCATATTCTTCTTGATATCGGCATTGGAAGCCCTGATAAGGAAGTCTTCAAACGACTTGAACTCACCGCCTCTTGTGCGCTCATCGATCAGCTGATTAACGGCACCCTCTCCGACGTTCTTTATAAGCGACAGTCCGATCCTGATCGCACCGTCCTCAGATGTGAAGCGCGCCTTACTGTGATTAACATCAGGCGGAAGGACCTTTATCCCCATCTGGTCGCAGCAGCTGATATACCACGCAGCCTGAGCGAGGTTAAACCTGAAGGAATTCATCATCGCAGCCATAAACTCGGTCGGATAATAATGCTTCAGATATGCGGTGTAATAACCGACAACGGCATATGCGGCAGCGTGAGACTTATTGAATGCATACCCGGCAAAGTTCGATACATCGTTATATATCTTGTCAGCGACCGCTTCCGGAACCCCGTGCGCTATCGCGCCTTCGACAGTCTTGCCGTTCTCATCCGTTCCTCCGAAGATGAAGAGCTGTCTGTACTTCTCCATCAGGGACTTTTTCTTCTTGCTCATCGCTCGTCTGATATTATCGGACTGTCCCATGGAGAATCCCGCCAGATCGCGGACTATCTGCATGACCTGTTCCTGATAGACCATACATCCGTAAGTAACATTAAGGATCGGTTCCAGGAGCGGATGGTCATATGTGATCATGGAAGGATTATTCTTGCATTCGACATACTTGGGGATCTGATCCATGGGTCCCGGACGGTAAAGTGAGATACCGGCTATGACATCCTCGAGTGACGCCGGCTTCAATTCCTTCATAAAGGATGTCATTCCGCGACTCTCAAGCTGGAACACACCGATGGTCTCACCTCTCCCTATCATGTCATATATGGCCTTATCATCGAATGGTATCCTGTCGAAATCAATGTTCACGCCGTGATTCTCTCTGACCATATCTGCCGTATCCCTAAGGACAGTCAGAGTACGAAGTCCGAGAAAATCGAACTTAAGCAGGCCTACACTCTCTATGTCAGCCTTCGCGAATTGGACAACCGGAGATTCATCGTTGACCGCAAGCGGGGCGATATCCGTTATCGGTTTACCGGAGATTATGACACCGGCAGCATGTGTCGATGCATGACGCGGCATACCTTCAAGCTTCATGGCTATATCGATTATCCGCCTGACATCATCGGAAGATTCATATTCATGGCGGAGTTCCGCATTCATCTCCATGGCAGCCGAGATCGTGATACCGATGCTCTCCGGTATCATCTTGGCTATCTTATCGGTCACCTGAAGCGGTATGTCCAGAACTCTGGCCACATCCCTGATACACTGACGTGCCGCGAGCGTACCGAACGTTATGACCTGTGCGACTCTCTCCTTGCCGTATTTACGGGTTACGTAGTCGATCACTTCCTGACGTCGCTCATAACAGAAATCAACGTCAAAGTCAGGCATCGACACACGCTCGCTGTTCAGGAAACGCTCGAAAACAAGATTATATCTGAGCGGATCGATGTTGGTTATCCCTATGGCATACGCTACGAGCGAGCCGGCACCCGAACCACGACCCGGGCCGACCATGATCCCGTTATTACGTGCATAAGCGATAAAATCCCATACGATCAGGTAGTAATCGGTATAACCCATACTGTTGATGACCCCGAGCTCATACTCGGCCCTCTTCATATAGGCTTCCTCGTCGGCGAATCTGCCGACTACTTCAAAACGCTTCTTAAGCCCATCATATGTCAGATGTGACAGATACTCTCTGTTATCATTGAATCCCTGAGGGATCTCGTACTCAGGAAGATGTATCGTCGAGAAATCGTATTCGGCATTACATCGCTCGGCGATCATAACGGTGTTCTCGATAGCCTGAGGTATCTCGGCAAAGAATTGCCTCATCTCTGTCTCGCTCTTAACATAAAAGTCGTCCGTGAGCATCCGCATACGGTCAGGGTCGCCCAATCTGGCACCTGTCTGCATGCAGAGCAATACGTCATGGACCTTGCTGTCCTCCTTCATCAGATAGTGGCAGTCATTCGTAGCAACAAGCGGGATGCCGGTCTTATTGGACAACCTGACGAGCGAAGCATTTACTATCCCCTGATCGGGCAGTGTATTACTCTGGATCTCGAGATAATAGTTGCCCCTTCCGAAGATGCTGTCATACCACAGGGCTTCCCGTTCAGCCTCTTCGATCCTGCCCTCACGTATAAGCGAAGGGATCTTACCTGCAAGACACCCTGACAGGCATATAAGTCCCTCATGCCACTTCTCCAGCAGCTCAGTATCAATACGGGGCTTACGATAGAACCCTTCGGTATATCCGGCAGATACCAGACGGTTAAGATTCTTGAGACCTTCGTTATCAGCAGCAAGAAGTATCAGATGGTTATAGGGCTTATCGGGATCACCGGAAGTCGTTCTAACTGCACTCTTATCATAACGGCTTCCCGGAGCAACATATACTTCGCATCCGATGATCGGATGTATCCCCTTGGCCTCCATTGCCTTATAGAACTCTACGGCACCGAACATCGACCCGTGATCCGTAATTGCACATGCCTTCATCCCAAGCTCACTCAGACGGTCACCAAGATCCTTGATCCTGATGGCACCGTCGAGGAGACTGTATTCGGTATGAAGGTGCAGATGCACGAATCCGCCGAGATCTCTGTCAGCCATTATAATCTATCCTCCGTATCACGATCACTCATTCTCCGCTGAGTGTAATGATTATATCTCTCAGTTCGGCGGCACGCTCGAAGTCCAGCTCCTTAGCGGCGCTCTTCATCTCACGCGTAAGGCGTTCGATCATCTTCTGTCTGTCTTCATTTCCTATCGACGATACCTTGCCGCCGTCAATAAGGTCGGCAACATCCTTCTTCCTTGACTTGGACTTGCTGCCTGAAGCTTCAGCCACGATATCGAAGACATCACGGACTTCCTTCCGGATCGTCTTCGGAACTATGCCGTTCTCCTCATTGTAACGCTGCTGTATCTCGCGTCTCCTGTTCGTCTCGGCTACGGCATTCATCATCGGATCCGTGATCTCGTCAGCATATAGGATTACCCGTCCGTTGGCATTACGTGCACATCGTCCGATTATCTGAATGAGCGATCTCTCGGATCTTAAGAAACCTTCCTTATCGGCATCCAGGATCATAAGGAGAGATACCTCCGGCAGGTCTATACCTTCCCTCAGCAGGTTAATGCCGACGATAACATCTATCTCATCACTTCTTAATCTGTTCAGGATCTGCATTCTCTCAACGGTCTTGATATCGGAATGCAGGTATTCGACCCTGATATTCTCGCGCGACAGGAACTCTGTTAAGTCTTCTGCCATCTTCTTGGTAAGAGTCATGATCAGGCTCTTCTCACCGCGCTTATTGTTCTCCGTAAGTTCATGGAGTATGTCTTCGATCTGTCCTTCGACAGGTCTTATGGCGATCTCGGGTTCGAGAAGTCCCGTCGGTCTTATGATCTGTTCTACCACCTGAGTCTGGTGGTCCTTCTCATACTGAGCCGGAGTCGCCGATACGAATACGGTCTGCCCCATCCTCTCTTCGAATTCCTCGAACTTCAGCGGACGGTTATCATAAGCTGACGGCAATCTGAAGCCGTATTTGACGAGCATATCCTTACGTGCGCGGTCACCGTTATACATCGCTCCCACCTGCGGGATCGTGACATGTGACTCATCGATAAAGAGCAGGTAGTCTTCCGGGAAAAAGTCCATCAATGTACAAGGCGGCTCCCCTTCATGTCTCTGAGAGATGTGCCTGGAATAGTTTTCTATCCCCTTACAGAAGCCGGTCTCGTTAAGGAGCTCGAGATCGTATCTGGTCCGCTGCTCAAGCCTGTATGCTTCGATGAGCTTGCCTTCGTCACGGAGTGTCGCTATGCGCGAGTCCAGTTCTTCCTCGATAGTCTCAAGGGCTCTCTTAAGCTTCGCCTTTCCGGTGGCATAGTGAGATGCAGGGAATATCTCGGCATAATTCCTGGTCCACTCCGTCTTGCCCGTAATGTGATCGACAAAACTGATCTTCTCTATCTCATCATCGAAAAAAGTGATCCTGGTTACGATATTATCCGAATCAGGCGTAAAGACATCGAGGACATCGCCCCTGCATCTGAACGTTCCTCTCTTAAGTTCAAAGTCATTCCTGTCATACTGTATATTGATGAGCTCCGCCATAACCTGATCGCGGCTGATATGGCGACCTGTCTGAAGTTCGACTGCCAGAGATCTGTAATCGTCCTTCTCGCCTATACCGTAGATACATGACACGGATGCAACAACGATAACATCATCGCGAGTCAGGAGCGACCTTGTAGCCGCATGTCTCATCCTGTCTATCTCTTCATTGATCGAGCTGTCCTTCTCGATATATGTGTCTGTGGACGCGATGTAAGCCTCCGGCTGATAGTAGTCATAGTAAGACACAAAATACTCGACCGCATTCTCCGGAAAGAGCTCCTTGAACTCAGAATAAAGCTGCCCGGCAAGAGTCTTGTTGTGTGCCAGGATAAGTGTGGGTCTGTTGACGCGGGCGATCACATTGGCCATCGTAAACGTCTTGCCCGAGCCTGTAACTCCGAGCAGAGTCTGAGCCCGGTCGCCGCGCATGATCCCTTCAGTCAACTGTTCTATCGCCTTGGGCTGATCTCCCGACGGCTTATAATCCGATACAAGCTTAAACATGATACCTTCTGCTTCAAATGATCTTTATGTGAATATTATATCATCTTTATGCCATGTCGAAAATATGTTCTTTTTGTTTTCGAGAATAAAAAAGACCGCCCGAGGGTGAAGTGAACCCGTGAAGTTGGACGATCTATAGGCTCTTCACTGAATTCATACCTACAAAACAGGCCCTTTTGACTTCCTTGTATGTTTTCTCGAAAAGCTGTCCTACAAGAACGGGAAAAGTTGCTTTTATGTAGGTATTTTTCGAGCAGGC
>CAMODL010000016.1:0-46614 GCA_946611435.1 uncultured Clostridia bacterium | reverse complement strand
CACCGGGATTCGTCTTATATCTTCGTCCTCGATTTCCTTGGCTAGATACGATCTGTCGTTTAGGCGGCAGGAGATGCTTGTGGGCTTGGATATATCTCTTCAGTGTTGACTTGCTGCCTTGATATCCTAGCGCCTTGATTCGATCGAAGCAGACATTTGAATTGGATACTCCATGCGCTAACAGATCGTTGATACATTCTTCAAAACCTGCAAGTACAGTCTTATTAGATCTGTGACCCGTATTAGCGTGAGGTCTGAATTCAAAGCCATTCTTCTTTAAACGTCTGAGACGTGCACGACTTATCCCTGTTCGTCGTTCGAGTTCTGCGAGATTAACCGCCGATATATCAAAGCAATCACCTTGTTCGGCTTTCATCTCTTCCAGTGCTTGTGTTATAGTGCTTTTAAAGTCATTATGTGTCATGTTCCTCCTTTGCTGATGTGTTGACTTTATCAGTATAAAGGAATCAAAACATAATGGCTTTTTTATGTGATCTGAAATTGGTCTTTTTGAATGGTCCCGTAGTGGTCAAAGTCACCGGGCGCTAACAACGCCCAGAACAACAATCAATAAAATGACCAATTACTACCGAGAAGATAAGCAATGACTTGATGTTATCGTAGTATGCAGAGCGTATTTGAGTACCATTCGCCATAAATTCCCTCTTTTTTATTTAGTGTAGATGATCCTTATTATTGCGTTTGAGTAACCATGCAAATAAGAAGGATTTAATGAAATCCGCCCGTTTTTCTCACGCCTTGGGTCACTCTTGTTTAACTAATAAACCAATTACTCATATCATATTTCAATTCTGTTATGAATACGTTTTTGTTAGACACGTCTGATAATGTAATAATTATAATCAGAGAATGCTACTTAGTAGGCGCTCAGCAGCATGCCCATCACAAAAGGTCATATAGTTGTTTTTGAATTGTCGAATCTTGCTAAAATCATAGTCAGAAGCATTCTTAATAGCTTCTGCAAATTCATCAGCATTATGAATAACAGGGAACGGAATATTGTCACAGAGAATTGAATTGAAATTCACGTCCTTAAGGCGCTTCTCAATATCAAACCCAGTAAAGAATGTAGGCTTATTAAGTAACACCGACTCAAAAAGAGTATCCCTGTAATCGCCGATAATAATATCGGCAGACAATGCCATTTCCCTCATACTAAGTTCTGAATTAAATAGCCTGGCGAATCCTTCAACCTCAAAACGATTATTATAATTATTTAGAGATTTCATCTTGTTCTTCACATCGAGAAGAACATAATACTCATCACCTATCAAGGCTCTTAATCGATCAAGATCAAGCATCTCGGCCCAGTATTTGGAATTCTCTCTCCGATACAAATCGGGCAAATAGTATATTACCTTTTTCCCTTCGACCTCAGGATACTTCTCGCGCAACTTTCGAACCGCGTTCTCTCTGTATTCCGCATCAAAATAGACATCAGTAATAACAGATCCATCGTATGACTTTAAGGCAGCCGAATTGGCGTTAAAAGCAGACAACACACTCTGTTCATGGTGATCTGATGCCTTGTCATACCCGGTAATGTGCATCTTCCATTCATAATCCTTAAGAAGATAATCACTTTTTAAGCGATAAGAAACAGCTTGCCCCTTTTTGTAAATGTGGAAAGCTGCCGTATCCAAATAGATAAACTCCGTTCCTTCTCTAAAAGTTATCTCTGACAGTAATGGAGTCGTTCCATTTATAAAGACATAGGCAGATGTCGCCAAACTCTGCGCAAAAGCACACTCCTTTTCCTCATTATCAACCTCTTTACAGGATAACTTATTTACTTCAAACTTTGTGTTACCTTCAAGTTGCTTGAATAGCGAATAATAAACATCACCAAAGCTTTTGGTTACAGACAAGAAAGTAATCTTAGAGGCAATCTCATTCTCTTGGCAAGACTTATTATAATAGTCTTTGATTCTCTCAGCCTGTTCTTTATTACGACTATATTGCACTCTGCTAATTCTGTTATACTCCATCTGAGTTTCAGAAAGAAGAAAACCACCAGCAACATTGTCTCCAGGCTCTATCTGATACATCTCATCATATTTTGCTCTTATTTCTGGAGTACTTCTAGCATACGACATAGTAATTGACATCGTATCCTTATCACGAGGTAGTTTATTTCTGAAATTCTCCAAATCATCTTCTGTATAAGGTTTGGCAAATTCCTTCTTCTGACCATATAATCCGACCGCATCAACCAAACTACCAAAGTTCTCATAAATAAACGATGTAGTCTTATTCTCATTATAGTATTCAAGCAGGAAATCAAACTGTTTCTTATCATACCAGATCGGATCCTGAATATTAAGCTTAGCATATCGCTCAGCATAGATTGGCAGCAACTTTTCCATGGCGCCGAATAACTCAATGTCATAATCTGTTTTGTTGATTAACGGAACTAATCTTCCATCTTCTTCGACGTATGACTCAATGCTCTTATAAGGCATATTCGCAAAGATTGTCTCGATATAATACATCGGCACCGTACTCTTAGTCATATTAAATCTAACGCAATCATCTTCAGTAGGTGTAACCGATCTTGCATAGTAGTAATTAAGTGGCGTGTGTTCTCCCAATGCGTAATTCCATAATTTGCTATGACACCTCTGATTATAACCATGTCCCCAGAACTCAACATAAGCATGTTTCTCAGAAGGATCAACTTCCTGCAGTAAATATCTACACACGGTCTTACGACCTTCAGCTGCTTTATTAAGAATATATGAATGGTATTCTTCGTTATTCTTCATTATGGCAGCTATTTTTCTTGCAGGCTGCCCCTCAGTCCAGTCTTCAAAATCAATTCCATCAAGATCAATCTGAGGAAACATTTTAATAAATGCCTCTTCTTCGTCAAACCCGGCTGCATGAAGGAACTTCTCTTTAGACCTGATATCGTTAAAGTTTCCACCATAATTAGCCCAATATTCACTGTCAATCTCATCAATATATGACGGTACTCTGAATACTCTTCGAGACGCGTAGATGTACTTTGTTTTGATATCCCAGTTATTAACCCTGATTAAAGCATCAGCTATTCTCTTAAGCGGATGACCGTCACGCGAGACAAAATAGAGCGTCTTAAAACCACGCTTTATGGAATCTCTAATAGCCCAGTCTACGTATGAAACAAAAAGCGGCGCAACGTAGTCAATTACAAATGTTGATCTTGCAAATTCAAATTCAGATCTCATTCTCACCTGCATTGCAGCAACCTTAAAGGCGTCATAAGAGCTTAGCTTCTCTATCATCGCCTCTTCAATCTCATTAGGTTCCGGATTAATAACGCGTCTTGTATATATATCCAACTTGCGTGGTTGATTTTGATCAGAGTTAAGGTTATCCCCTGTATGTATCCACTTGCTGAAATTATAATACGGTTTGAAACTTCGATAAACCTCAAAGAAAAGAAGTCTATTACTCTTTAATACACCATATTCATTAGAAAGAAAAAAGGGCAACTCTGTAAGCATAGGATCTGCTTTACGAAGCATCTCAGTTATTACATCTTTAGGAAGATACATGTCGGAAATAAGAATGACTTTTTCTCCGGAAGAGACAAGCTCCTTAACCTTACGAATCCTATCCGGGAGAGGGATCGTAGCTGCTAACTCTGCCTCAATCTCAAACTGCTTCAACAGAACAGCCTGCTCATCTGTTACACCATATACAGCCTGAATCTGAAGTATTATTTGATCTAACGTTATTTCTGTTTTTATTGAATCGCGAGACTCTCGGGTCTTATTCATCAATTCCCTTGCTGCAGATTCAGCAAAAGTACGTATCTCAGGATATCTGTCAATTATATTCTGGTTAAATAAACCTGAGCTTTGCATTCTGGCTTTTACAGCGTAGAAAATACTTTGAGGAAGCAGACCCTCTCTTGAAATCAATGTATCAAAAATATCGAAACTGTACAAAACAGGTAATCGGTCATGGCCTACTTCAAAATTAAGAGTAAAATTAATTGTTCTCTCGAAATCGTCATCATCTGAATATTCCCATTGAGTCTTCAAAATGTTATCCAACGCTTCTTTATCATACCCATTCTCAAATGCAGGAAGCTCGGCAATCAAATCATCAAATGTATGACATATGGTTCCGTGTGTGTACTTATAGTATTCTTCTTCACTATTAACATTACCAACGACCGTCATCTTATCAGCATCAAAAATGTATCTGATGTAGTGCTTAACTCCTGCCAAGAGGAAATCATTAAAAATACTGGAGTAGTCATATATCAAAAGATCTACTTTATCCATTATTTCATATATATCCTCATTGTTGTCCCAAAACAAAAAGTACGGTTTATCCTGATACAGGTTCATGGCGCTTAGATATCCCGTCATTTTAGACGCAAGCGGATGCATCTTAAAAACAAGCAATATATTATTCTCTTCACAGCACTTATATAATCTCTCAAGATTAGGGAAAGCATTGGTAAAGGTATCTGATTGATCCGCTCTGAAAGTGGGGGCAAACACAGCTATTCGTGTGTCGCTGCCCACCCCTTGTCGTGAGAGAATATCATGATCGAATGTACTTATTTTCCTGTATTTCTTTTGATAAGTAGAGCGAGCATACCCTGAATGAAGCATGTTACGTTCAGGGACACCCATATATGATAGGAAATACTTCTCTTGCAAGGGATTAACACAACTAACGATCATATGGTTATGATAAAACTCTGAGCACTTTATATACTTCTTCGCTAAATTGAAACGAATGTAATCATCATCATCAATTCTTGCACGCTCACATGTCTTAAACCCGTGTCCGTGCCACAGATTAAGATACTTAACCTCATCATCAAAAGGGATCAAAGCTCGTACCTGCTCGTTGACACATACTCCTGTCATTGATATCAAAAACATTGCAGCAGAACTGTTAAGCAAATACGCTCGGAATCCTGTTTGTCTGACAAGATCAACAACTTCCTGAGTTCTACAAATCCAGTATGCCTTTATATCACTCCTGTAGTAGTTGATATAAGCAAATAAGTACTTCGGATTCCCTCTGAAGTCTTGACCGTCATTTCCACTATTAAAAGCCCAAATATGATCTTTATCAATCCCCGCTATCCACTCCTTAACTTCGTTAAGCTCTTCAAAATCAGCATCCTTCAAAGCGATTGCCTCTTCTCTGATTTGTGCCTCTTCGGACTTCTTCAGATCTGCTTCTTCTTTCTCACGTTTCTTCTGTTCTCTAACATCATTTAAGAGCTTTCTCTCCGAAGGAGAAATGTAATCAATGTTATAAGGATTAAGCACCTTCAATATTGCTTTTTTGATTCTTTTCTTAATAGACATGGGCTCTTTTACCTGTGTTTATAATTATCTTGTTCTGAGAAGCGCTTCAAATAGTTCAATGTCTTCTTGAGTTGTAAGTCTTATATTTACATCAGAACCAAGTGCAAAATACATCGTATATCCCATGTTAATAGCGAGGACATTGGTTGCACCAAGCTTAGTAAGTTGCTCCTCAGTAGCACTATTATAAATAGAACGAAGCGTTTTAAGCTGGTAGGCATCCGGTGTTTGGATCCTTCTGTACTGCTTATGATCAGCGAACCTATCCGATGAATTGCCATCTTCATTTATTATTGCGATCTCATCATTGCAAGGAATTGCTGCAACTGCCATGCCGTGCTTGGATGATTCAGCCAGAACCGATGAGATGATTTCTTCACTTACAAGCGGACGATTAGCATCATGAATAAGAACAACATCATTCTCATCATAATCGTCTCCCAAGGAATCAACTCCATTCTTGATAGACTTAAGCGATGTCTCTCCACCTTCAACTACTTTTACCAACTTGGTAATTCCGTACTTTTTGGCATAAGATCTGAGATTATCATGCCATCCGTTAACACAAACTACAACGATCTGATCAATGTTAGGATGTCTCTGGAATGCTTCCAAAGTATAAATAATAACCGGCTTGTCATTAACATTGACGAACTGTTTAGGGATACTTGCCCCCATCCTGGTTCCGACTCCGCCTGCTTTGATAATTGCGATGTTCATAAATCTAGTCCTCCCATTTAATTAACTCAGTAGATTTCCGACGGATCAGGTTTCTTTCCGTCCAACAAATCACGCATAAACTTTACAATTCGCTCTGATGAGTGCCCATCATCAATACAGCCCTTATCGATAAGGAATTGCTCAACTTTTGCCAAGTACTCTTCCTCATCAAATGAATCAATAGCGTCTATCAATTGCTTATTATTCTCACAAATGTCAAAAGGAGTCTCCTGAATCGGATAGTAAAACCCTCTATCCTGATCATACCTCTTCAGGTCAGTTGCAAATATAAATCCGGGTTTACGCATGAGAACAAAATCATAAATCCAACTAGAGTAATCAGTGATTGCGATATCTGTAACTGCAATCAACTCTTGCATGTCGATATGAGAGGTTGCATTAATGACCGGATAATCTCTGTTAGTAAAGCTGTCCATAAAGCCCGTTCCCATCTTACTAGCAATCGAAGGATGGTAACGAAGAACAACAGCCCACTCGCCACCAAACTTTGCCTTTATTGATCCTACCGCCTTGTCGAAGTCCAACTCAAACATACTGATCTGATAATCGTTACGGAATGTAGGACCGTACATAATAATCTTTGTGTTCGGATCAATTCCCCATTCCCTGAATAATCTCTCTCTTATCTTCTGTCTCTTCTCCTCATGAGGGGGACACAGAATATCATTCCTGGCATGCCCAAGCATCACAATAGGAGTCTTTGCCCAATATGTATCATGCATGGAGCTATTCTCAAGAGTACTATTCGAGATAAAGTATGATGTCATCTTACCAGTCTGCTTAAGTGCGTTAAGCCGTCTTCTGGTGTCGATGCTCTTGGGATCATGCTTTTTTATTCCCAGTGATCCATGCCATGTCTCAAGCAGTATCTGATCTTTTCTTAGCTTAAAAGGTTGCCCCAGATAAAGGAATGAATTGGTTATTACGATCTTTGACTCATAAATGTTTTTGAAATACTGGTAGGAATTGATAGGCGTCATCTTTACACCGCCAGGAATTCCTCCTGTTCCCTTGGAAGGAGCACGCCATACAATTTCAAGATCTTTATATCCCTGACGGCGGAATTCCTCCATAACATATTTGGGATTGCAACAATACTTAATCTCCTGAGTGTGAAAGAAAATCTTATTGGGCTTTGGTTTGATTGTCAACTTCATGATCCACCTGGTAAAGATCGCAACGATTCTGCCGAGCTCGTTCCAGAGCATATTCCAGACCTTGGCTACAGCACTCCAAAAAACTTGGAATAATCTTCCTTCAGCACATACAGCAACTAATTTATTGCCTATACTCACTTTTTACCCTCCAACGCTTCGAAGATATCCTTAAATCCATCTTCAAGAGTAAACTGTGGCTTCCATCCCAAAGCACGAAGGCGTGTTGTATCAAGGATCAACTGGGTGGTATGAAGGAATGTCATTCCTTCAGGCTTCTTCTCAACTTTCATTACGAGTTCAACGCCACCTACATCAGCACACATCTGGGCATACTCCTTAAGAGTAACTATACAATCTTCATTACCTATGTTATATATGCCGCCATTCTCACCGGATAACATGGCAAATAGCATTCCTGAGATACAGTCGGTTACATAGCAGTAAGAACGTATCTGTGAGCCCTCACTGAACATGACAATGTCTTCGTGATTAATCGCCTGGCGGAGAAAATACACATCTGCTCTGTTATTAGAATCGATGATATCCTTTCCATAGATATAAGCGGGTCTTACAATCACAACATCAGACCCAAACTGTTCCTTATAGCAAAGGGTAAGTGTTTCCGCAGCTCTCTTACTGGAAGGGTAGCATGCTCTGGCCCTCGTAAAATTAATTGACCCGGGAATATCTTCCGTGAAGATCGGAATCCTTTCTTCATTCTCTCCATATACTTCAGAACTAGATACAAACAGGAAACGGCACGAAGGATGCGACTTAGTGTAGTCAAGCATATTCATAGTTCCGATGTAATTAGCATTCATAACATCTACAGGGGTAGTATTGAACGCAGTCGGATTCGCAGCACTTGCCGCATGAACAATGTAATCAAATTCATAGCTGTCATCTAAAGGAACGATTACATCCTGAGCGATAAGCTTAAAATCCTCGTCTCCCATGTAATCCGCAAATCTTTTACTTCCCCGCTCCTGACTTCTGCACAGAGCATATACAACAGTACCAAGATTGTGAGTTCTGGATAATTCCAGCACCGCCTCAACAAAAGCCGAAGCAATCATACCATTCGCTCCGGTAACAAGAATGGACTTATTCTTCAGTCTGTCCAAGGGCAACGGTAAATTCTCAAGTGCACCATATTGGCTCATAATCATACCTCCGCATATTCACATCATCTTGAATACATACTTGTTAGATTGTAATATAGAACCATATTAAATTCAAATAAGGACGCTTGCTCAAAGTCAACTATGAACCGCATCTCCAAATTGTTAAAAATCCCTATAAATCTCCTTCGTGTGACAGTCAGGCGTATCAAATACGCTAATCTGCCAATTGCCGATAACAAGGTCTTTGTTATGACATACGATAATAAATTTACCTGTAATCCGCGATATATAACCGAAGAGCTGCTCAAGAGCGAGAATAAACCGGACATAGTATGGGCTGGGGATATCAATGATCAGTCGCAATTTCCAGATGAAATACGCGTTGTTAAAAGAGGAAGCGCCGAGATGTTCCGAGAGCAAGCTACGGCTAGAATATGGATTGATAACGCCATAAACTGCGTATGGTATGGAATACCTAAGAGTAAGGATCAAGTCTATATTAATACTTGGCACGGCAGTATGGGTATCAAGAAGATCACTGGCGGTTTCTGGTGGCGTCGCAAGGCCTCTCTTCTCAAAAAGTATTCGGATTATTGTGTTACCAACAGCACATATCTTGAGGATATCTACAAGAGGACACTATGGCCCAACTCTCAATTTCTTAAGTATGGCCACCCGAGAAACGACCTTCTTTTCAATAAAGAATGTGTTCAAAAACTGAGACACGTAGTGCGAGATTACTATAATCTTCCGGATAACACAAATCTTATAATGTATGCGCCGACTTTCAGAGACGATGGCCACAGTGGGCAAGGAATGATTGACTACTCAAGATTGAGACAGGCATTGGAAGATAGATTCGGGGGTACGTGGAAGATCCTTGTCAGACTGCATTTCCAAGAAATCAAGAAGGGCTATTCACCCGAACTGGACTCCGACTGCATAAATGCTGCTGATTATCCTGTAATGGCTGAACTTATGGCGGCAGTGGACATCGGAATAACAGACTATTCGAGTTGGGCTTATGACTATGTTCTGACGCGTAAACCGCTTTTTATTTATGCTTACGATCTAGAGAAATACGAGAATAGCAGAGGACTGTACTATTCTATCTATGATACGCCTTTCCCTATATCCCGGAATCAGGATGATCTATTCAAAAATATACAAATGTTTGATAATATTGATTATCTTGACAAAGTCGAACGGTTCCTTGTAGAAAAAGGCTGTTATGAAGAAGGTAAAGCATCTATAAGATGTGCTGACTTTATCGAGAGGATTATTAGGAGAGAAGAATGAACACTGCTTTGATCTTTGCCGGAGGAACCGGTTCCAGAATGCAGAATGACAGTATCCCAAAACAATTTTTGGAATACGACGGTAAGTCTGTCATCGTTCATACTGTCATGAACTTCCAGGTCCATCCTGAAATCGATAATATAGTAGTTGTATGCATCAAAGACTGGATTGAACGCTTTAAATCAGACTGCGGGAAGTTTGGTCTCTCAAAGGTCATATCCGTCATTCCCGGAGGCTCCAGCGGTCTGGAGTCGATCCGGCTTGGCCTGTACGAGATTCAAAGACTGGCAGAGGTTGACGATGATCAAGTAATAGTGCTTATCCATGATGGTGTGAGACCTCTGATTAATAGTAAGTTGATATCTGACAATATCAAATGCGTAAAAGAGAATGGAAATGCAATAACGGTCGTTCCTGCAATCGAAACAATAATCGAGATAGATGATAAAGGTAATATAGACAGGATAGCAGACCGTTCAAATTGCAGGCTCGCCAGAGCCCCTCAAAGCTTTATTCTCTCTGATATTCTAAATGCACATCGTATGTTGCTTCAGGATGGTAGTAGCCCTAATTTTATAGATTCTGCCATGTTGATGGAATATTACGGTGCAACCCTTCATACCGTCGAAGGACCGTCCGAGAATATAAAGATCACTACACCTATTGATTTTGCACTCTTCAAAACCTACGCTGAATTGAAGAAGGAGCTGTCTTAAGAGTCATGAACAGTTTCTCAACAGCCGACACAATAAGGACTCTCTCAGTCGAGGGTACGCACGAACTCACTGCCGACGAATTAAAAAAGTTGCAAGGAACACTTCTTTCTATGCTTGACGATATTAAATCAGTCATGGACGCAAACGATATCAATTATTCTCTCGGCGGCGGCTCTGTTCTCGGAGCAATCAGACATAACGGCATAATTCCTTGGGACGACGATATTGATATAAATATCAGTAGGGCTGAATTTATGCGCTTTGTTCCTCTATTCCGCGCAAGATTCTCTGATAAATACTGGATAAGAATCCCGGGGCTGACACCGGGACATGTGCTTTTGTTCCCACAGATCCGACTCAAAGGAACATCTGTCCGAACCAGAGATGATCTCAACAACGAGGAATGTGGCGCTTGCATTGATTTCTTCTTCGTCGAAGAAACGTACGATAGTTTAATCAGAAGAAAATGGCATGAATTAGGATGCTTATACCACGGCATGGCTGTATCGTGCCGTAAATTTTACAGAGATCGTGCATTTCTTAAGGAATTTGCCCATAAAAGCGGCAATACAAGTCTTATCAGAATGACTCGCTTGAAGGTACTCATTGGAGCTTTGTATGCCGGAAGATCTCTTGATAAAATGGTTGCGAGAGCTGATCGATTTTACGGAAAGTGCAAGACAAGTGGGAAGTATGAGGTCGTCCCCACAGGAAGACATCACTTTAACGGTGAATTGTATAGCAAAGGTACCCTGCTAGAATGTACGACACACGATTTCAACGGCAGACAAGCTCCGGTCCCCGTCAAATACGATGAGTATCTCACTCATATGTACGGAGAATATATGGAAATACCTAAAGATGCCGGGAAGGAGAAACATATTTTTCTTGAACCATTCAGCATTTAAGAATTTGCCATTACGTATGATTCTTTTGGCTGTTCTCCGCTCTCTTCTTTAATTCGTTCTTGTCAAGAAGATCCGGAGCATTCTTCCTTATAATCCTAAGAGCTGCCTCAATGGCTTCGTCTGAAGATCCCTTATTAAGGATTTTGGACAGCCTGTCTATTTCCTTTTTACGTTTCTCTTCTTTCTCCTTGTAGAGACGAATATCGTAATTATCAGCCATTTGCTTCATCTGTGCACCGTTCTCGGGGAGAATCTTGGTAATCAGGAACTCTTCATACGCATTACAGATAGTTTCCACATCATCCGAGAATATGATCTGATTGCCGTGATCGAGCCAGAGGACCTTGTTGCAGAGCTCTCTGATCTGACCTACTGCGTGAGATACGAGAAGCCCCGTAACGCCGCCGCTAAGGATATCCTTCATCTTGTCGCCGCTCTTCTTGCGGAAAGCACCGTCGCCGACACTCAAGACCTCATCGAGGATCAGGATATCAGGTTCGACAAGACATGCGATGGAGAAAGCCAGACGGCTCTTCATACCGCTGGATAACTGTTTAAATGTGTAATCCTGGAAATCCTCGAGTTCGGCAAAAGCGATTATCTCGTCATATTTTGCATTCAGGAACTCCTTGGTATATCCGAGCATGGCACCTCTTAAATAGGTGTTCTCGCGAACTGTCATGTCGGGATCGAAGCCGCTGGCGAGCTCTAAGAGAGCTGCAATATCACCTTTTACATGGATCTTGCCCTCGGCAGGCTGCATAACGCCCGTGATCGCCTTGAGCAGGGTACTCTTGCCGGCGCCGTTGGAACCTATAATGCCCAACATGTCACCCTTTTCGAGAGTAAACGAGATATGCTTGTCAGCCCAGAAAACACGCTTGCTGAACCTGCCGGTCAGCTTACGCATGACGTACTCTTTAAGACCGATCTGCTTAATGTCACCGGATATATATTTGATGCTTACATCATTACATTCAATAACTGCCATGTTTTCCCCCGATCAGAAATAATAAGCGAACTTATTATTCAGCGACTTGTAGAAAATGCTTCCGAGTATCAGGAAGAACAGCGCATAACCGGCGCAAAGAGCGTGATACTGAAGCGATGGAACGACTCCGTCGATGACCAGGAGCCTGAAGTATCTTATGATGACATAGACCGGATTCATGAGGAACATCCTCTGAACCTTGGGACTGAACCTGTCGATCGTATAGAAGATGGCAGACAGATAGTTCAGGATCATAAGGAAGATACTGTAAAGATATGTCATATCCCTGAAGAAAACATACAGAGCCGACAGCACCATGCCGACGCCGATATTCATTACCAGCAGACACAACACGGGGAATACCAGAAGTATGAGATTAGCGTGAAAATCGATCCCGTCCATAACGCAGAACAGCAAATAGACAATAAGGATCAACATATAGTTAACGAGCGCCGAGACATTACGGCTCAGCAGGAACAGGTACTTGGGCACCTTGATCTTGGTCAGGATAGACGCGTTGCTGACAAGACTCGTCATGCCGTTAGTCGTCGCCTCGCGGTAGTAATTCATTACGGTAACACCGGAGAACAGATAGATCGTAAAGTGCGGCGTATTCCTTCCGAAGAACTCCGTAAATACTATCTTCAGAACGAGCAACTGCAGGAGCGGAGCCAGGATGCTCCAGCCCATTCCCAGCATCGTTCCCTTATATTTATGCGAGAAATCTCTCTTGACCAGCTGCTCAAAGAGAAAGCGGTTCTTCATAAGGTTCCGCTTGGTCCTCTTATATGTCTTCGTCAATTCACTCATCTGACACAACTCCGCCCCTGATGCGTTCTGCCGCTTCTTCTCAGAAGCTCTTCTTATATCTTCTGCCGGTAAACTTCGCTCTCAGAAAAGCCCCCGCCTTCTTGAGATAGTTAACACTCCCGGCCTCAAAGTAGTCAATCTCGACAATACTACGCCTACTAATATTACCTATATTCACGCTAAAGTCCAACCACACATTAAACAATATCTCGGCGACTCTGCCCGGAAATCTTGCATCAAATGCCGATAAATCGGCTGTTTCCGTACGCTCCAGCAGCTCGTCGAGTATCGGGAACAGCCATCTGCAGTACTGATCTAGAGCCTCCCTGTCCATGATCGCCATATTAAACATATAGCCCCACGTCTGCTTAAAGACTCTGTCGCAGCTGTCCAGATACTCGGGGCATCTCTCGCTGATGATATCTCGAGCCGTCTTAAGATGTGCCTTGTTATGTGTATGCTCATAATGCGAAGCAAGCGACTCGATAAAGTATCTGCGCTTCTTCGGGACTATTACCTTCATATCTCTGTGCTCGTCGATCAGCCGTTCAAAACCCTCTCTTGTCAGAACCCTCTCGAAAGGTGCTTCCTTGCTGCCCTTCCTGCCCCACAATCTCCTGTAGTGCGCGAGCCCGGTATAGTCCTCATCCAGATTCTTCCACGCCCAATAAAGCCCGGTCAGTTCACAGTAATACGGATTCTTATCCGAGATATTGTCGCCGGTGTCATCAGGGGTAAATCCCGCGGGGATCTCAAAACCTTCGTCTCCGCGGTGTCCGGCCGCACCGACAAATAACGGGAGATAGATCTCATCTCTCGGAAGATCGCACTCCTTGTGCGCCGCGATTATTATCTTGACCAACTTCTTGTCAGTCACCTTGTCTGTCATCCCATCCATGCGCGCATTATAGCACACAAGCGAGCAACTTGCTTGCAAGGGCACTGTTGCCCCTCTTTGAATTCTTTTCGCTTATAATCAGCCTCCTGCCACTGCGCCGCATATAGCTCGGAGGGCGGGACAGTAGGCAATACCAGCATCTTGCGAGCGTCACTCAACTTACGATAACAGTCCTCCAGACGATCGGATTTGGCATCATATGTGCGTAAAAACGATTCCAATGTGCGAAGCTCCTCCCGGGCAATAGTCAGCAGTTTATGATCATAGCTGTTCTGAGCAAGAGTCCTGGCACTCTCCATCCTCTCTTTCCCGACATATGATCTGGTTTTCCCTTTTTTACCGTTTTCCTCAATGTAATACTGATAGCCTTTGTCTTTCTTCGCCACAATGAGCGAACACTTGTTGAGCTGATCTGTCGTATCATCACCCAGCTTCCTGGTCTCGTGATCGATCAGCCTTTTCAAGTAGACAATCCTCTCTTCGACTCTTGCCTTGACATCGTTCGCATTTACTCCAACCACTGTTGAATACCTCCTCGTCTCTTTATCTGAATGGTAAACCGTTGGAGTCGCAATTTGGCTGACAATTGCCGACAATTCATGACAAAAACCGACAATTGATGACAATCTTAGAATGATTCTAATTTTGATCTTAAGGATGATACCTACATAGAAAAAGATAGTTCTATTCTTGTATGTTTTGGGAAGAAGCCAACCTACAAAAATGTCTACATTGCCATTTTTGTAGGTATTTTCGAGGTGCTGAAACATACATAAATGACTAATCTTCATTCTTTGTATGTTATTCTGCGCGAAAAATACCTACAAAAATCACCTTGCTCACGTATACGTATGATAATCGACATACATAAAAGCGACTATTTCTATTCTTGTATGCTTGGGTGAGAAGCCAACCTACAAAAGTGTCTACATTGCCATTTTTGTAGGTATCATATACATGGTGTCCCCGTTACAGATCCAGTATCCGCATCCAGCCCGCAGTATAGAATTCACCCAGGACTCTCATCGCGTTGCCCGCGTTGCAGCGTGTGATGTTGTGTTCTATCAACTCTTCGTAGGATTTGAACATGCCGCTTATGAGGATGTGCTCGAATTCGCGGCCGACGGGGTGGCTGTCGATCGCATCCATAAGAGCCTCCGAGTGGACCATCGTGAGCTCGGTCAGTTCGTGGAAAAGGTCCTCATATTTGGTGCCGGATGATCCGCACACCAGAAGGCGGACTATTGTCGGCTCGTCGTAAGAATAGCGGGTTAGCCTTGTCATTCGATCGAGTTCCTTGTCGTGGTAGCTCTTCAATATCTCGCGCTTATCGCCTGTAGCCGGGACGATCCACGGATCCGAGAAGATCGCCTTGATGCCCTCATATGCATCCTTAACGATCATGTCAAACAGGGCTTCCTTACCGGGATAGTACCCGTAGAAGGCACCGGTCGTGACGCCTGCGTTCCGCACGATGTTGCGCAGGGAGGCGCCCTCGAATCCCTTGTTCAGGAATTCTTCAAGACCGGCTCTGTTGATGTTCTTGATCGTCTCAGGATCGGCGTGATTCATGGTGGTCCCCCTAACATTACATAACATCGTTATATAATAACGGGCAGCAAAGGTCAAGAAGTGACGGTGCGTCAACTGTTCTTTTCGAGGATGGCAGTATATAATTATAGAGTTAAGCGTCACGAAGTACGCGGGAGGTTTATATGTCAGAAGACGAGATCAGAGCAATAGACAAGCAGGTGGCCGAACTGGTCGAGAAACGTATCAGGATGACCACAGAGCGCGAGCAGGGGCTGACCCCGGGCGAGAGCGCACTGCAGGGCAGACGCTATGAGCGCGAGTTCCTGACAGCCATCGAACATGACGGTGACGCCGAGATGGAAAGCTGTGAGCGCGTCCTCTTCCAGACTTTATTTAACCTTTCGCACTCCTATAGCGCGACACAGAACGGCGAGAAGACCGACCTCGCCGAGAGAATACAAAAGGCTGTCGAGGATACGCCGAAGATCTTCCCGACCAAGGGCGTCGTAGCCTGCCAGGGTGTTGAGGGAGCGAACTCACAGATAGCATGCGACAAGCTTTTTACGAGCCCGAACATCATGTATTTCAGGACTTTCGACGGCGTATTCCAGGCGGTTGAATCAGGACTGTGCGAGTACGGAATTCTCCCTATCGAGAATTCTTCATTCGGATCTGTGACATCGGTCTATGATCTGATGCGCTCGCATAATTTCCATATCATCCGCTCGATCAAGCTTCAGATCAACCACAGGCTGCTCGCTAAGCCCGGCACACGCATGGAAGACATCAAAGAGATCTATTCGCACGAGCAGGCGATCGGCCAGTGCAGCCGCTTTCTGAAGGATAACCGCGGCATCAAGGTCACGATCGTCGAGAATACCGCCGTGGCAGCACGCATGGTCGCCGACTCCGATAGAAGCGATGTCGCCTCGATCTCTTCCCCCGACTGCGCAGGTCTCTACGGTCTTAATATCCTGCGGGATGACATACAGAATACGGATCACAACTATACAAGGTTCATCTGCATCAGCAAGGATATGTCCATATTCCCCGGTGCCAACAAAATCTCTGTCATGATGGCTCTGGGACACACACCGGGTTCGCTGTCGAACACACTCGCGCGTTTCTCGTCTCTGGGGCTTAATCTTACCAAGATCGAATCACGCCCTATCTCGGGACGCGACTTCGAGTTTATGTTCTATCTCGACATAGAGGCCTCCGTCTATTCGGATGCCGTAGTAACACTGCTCTGCCAGCTGGACGCTGACCCCGCTGCATTCACGTTCCTTGGATGTTATTCGGAGGTGTAAGCTCTTAAGATCGACAACGGAGGTATCCCTATGCAGACACGTAAAGATATATCCATTCTCGGATATGGATGCATGCGCTTCAGTACAAAGGGAACGAAGATCGATTATGACAAAGCCGAAGCCGAAGTGCTCAAGGCAGTGGAACTCGGGATCAACTATTTTGATACCGCTTATATCTACACCGGCAGCGAAGAGTTCCTCGGGCGGTGCGTTAAAAAGAATGATCTCCGCGACAGGATAATGATAGCGACTAAGCTGCCGCAATATCTGGTGAAGAACAGGGCGTCGCTCGATAAGTTTTTCGAAGAGGAGTTGGCACGCCTTCAGACCGATCATGTCGACTATTATCTCATGCACCACATGACCGATTACGCTCAGTGGGAAAGGCTTCAGCGCCTTGGGATCGAGGACTGGATCAGGGAGCGCAAGGAGTCCGGTCAGATCAGGCATATCGGGTTCTCATTCCACGGCAATTCGGAAATGTTCCTGAAGATACTTAATGCGTACGACTGGGAGATGTGCCTCGTTCAGTACAACTATATGGATGAGACGAGCCAGGCAGGCCGGATCGGCGTGGAAGCAGCGGCCGCCAAGGGTATCCCGGTCATGATAATGGAGCCCTTGAGAGGCGGCAAGCTCGTCGACCTCCTTCCCGAGAAGGCCAAGAGGGAGATCGCTTCCGATCCGAACGGCTGGTCACCCGCCGAATGGGCGTTCAGATGGCTCTGGGATCAGGAAGGCGTAACCTGCGTCTTATCCGGCATGAATTCCATCGCGATGATAGAAGAGAACTGCAGGATCGCATCAGAAGCCGAAGCCTCGTCCTTCACCGACCACGAGTATCAGATGATCGACAAGATCAAGAACTATATAAACGAGAATACAAAAGTCAACTGCACAGGCTGCCGTTACTGCATGCCCTGTCCCAAGGGCGTCGATATCCCGGGCATCTTCTCATGCTATAACCACATGTACTCCGAGAATAAGCTCTCCGGGCGCAAAGAATACCTTCAGACGATCGCACTTCGCCGCGAGCCCGCCGATGTGTCGCTTTGCATCGAGTGCGGCAAATGCGAGAAACACTGCCCTCAGACTATTCCGATCAGACAGAAGCTCAAAGAGGCCAATAAGGCTCTCCGCCCTTTCCCTTACCGCGTCGCCGGTGCCGTCGGAAGGAAGTTAATGGTCAAGAAATAACCCGTCGAAAACCGCCCTGCACAGTCGCAGGGCGGCTCTCCTCTTTACATATCTTCGATCTCTCGATCAAGCGACGTCTTCTGAAGTCAACGTCTCACCCGCCATTACACGGTCGATCAGGTTACGTGCGCGCTCTACCGAGGCGTCATCCTGATACATTACGTAGACCTGCTGACTCGGCAGCGAGTATGTGTATGCACTTCCGTTGCTTCCGACTACCGCATAGGACTGTGTGTTCCAACTCGGCATATCGTCGATCTGCATTCTGGCAAAAGAATTGATCTCGTTAGAACTCAGTGATGTAACGAACATGCCCTCCAGGCTTCCCAGGATGTCAGAATAACGTGTGATGATAGTCGAACCGGAAGTCATCTTGGATATGATCGCACTCAGTACTCTCATCTGATTGCGCCCGCGGCCGTTGTCTCCGTCAGACTGATGATGCCTGTCTCTGGCGAAGGCCAGTGCGTGCACACCGTCCAGAGAGTTCTCGCCGGCGTTGAAGTAGTATCCCTCGTCAGTAGAGAATCCTGAATCAAGATTGATCGTGATCCCGCCTACCGCATCTACCAGCGTCTCGAATCCGGTAAAGTTGATCTGTGCGCTGTAGTTTACCTCGACATCGTAGAGCTGCGACAGCGCCTCCATCGAGCACTCGATGCCATAGAGTCCGCAGTGTGTGAGCTTATCCATTGCACCGCCCCCTGCCGGGTTGGCCACGTAGTAGTCACGGGGAGTGTTGATCATAAGGATCTGATGCGAATTCGGGTTAACGACCATCAGGATATTAACATCGCTTCGGCTGGTATCAAGGATCTGGCTCCTCGTGTCCGAACCGCTCACATAGATAACGAACGGATCGCTCGTAACGCTTCCGACACTGTTGCTGTCATTCTTGCCGTCACCCTTGATCGGCACCTGATAGATGATCCTCGTCCTGCTCTGGAAGTCCTCGAATCCCTCACTGTCGCCGAGCAGCCCCTCGTACGCCTCATTCATGATGATGGCACGGACTGAACCCGTGTAGAGAGCGTTCGCGAGCTCGACGGGCGAGCCGGTCTGAACTGTCGCGATGGACTTTTCGAGCTCCTCATTGATGTCCTCGATGGCCTTGGCCGAATACTCTATGTCATTGCCCGCGTTAAGATATCCGAAAGTATAATCCGCGGCATCCTCGAGTTCCTGCGCAGGATCCTCCTCGAGCACGTACACATTCATCATGGCCTGCAGTTTATTGGCCGAGGTGATCTTGTCGATCGTCTCGTTCACCTTATTGATGACCATCGCGAGATTAAGCGATACAAATACCATGCATCCCGCCAGTATGACCGCGATCACGCGCCTTACGATCCTCGCCTTGGTCGGCTTCTTACCGAGGAACAGCAGCAACGTCGTAACGATCTGCATCACGCCGAAGAAAATGATCGCCGCTGCAATATACTTTGTCGGCAGCATCTCCCACACCAGGAGCTTATACGAAGCATAACCCGAAGCTCCGAGCTGGATCAGCCAGATTATCATTCCCACTAACAAAAACATAACATATCTCCGTTTCTTCAAGGTCTGCCGCCACATGGCAACAGAATGTCAACGCTATTACCTTGACGATGATTTTATCCTTTTTGTCCCCCTCGCGACAATTCCCATAATGACGCAATTTTGGGGGAATGCCGCGCCAGTGTTGTAGACAATGCCGAGATTTGTCCGTCCGTTGTTACATGTATGTGTCAGAATGTCGGAATGTGGTGAGCCGGGTACACATTACATAAGCGCAAACGCCGACCCGCATAAGCGGATCGGCGAGGACATTAGTGAGGAGCAACCTCTCCAAGCGACCTTACAGCTCGACCTCCATGATCTCGATGACCTGAGGCGCGAGCGGCATGTCCATATAATCGGTACGGACAGACGCGATGCGGTCAACAACATCCATGCCTGAGATCACCTTACCGAAAGCGGCATATGAACCGTCAAGGTGCGGAGCATCCTCATGCATGATGAAGAACTGGCTGCCGGCCGAATCCGGATCCGCCGCACGTGCCATGGACAGAACACCGCGCGTATGGCGCAGATCGTTCTTCACGCCGTTACGGGAGAACTCACCCTTGATCGTATAACCCGGGCCGCCGGTTCCGTCGCCCTTAGGGCAGCCGCCCTGGATCATGAATCCGGGGATAACACGGTGGAATGTCAGACCGTTATAGAATCCCTTGCTCGCGAGCTTAACAAAGTTCTCGACTGAGATAGGAGCGATATCGGGATAAAGCTCGCACTTGATCTCGCCGCCGTCTTGCATCTTGATGTTTACGATAGGATTTGCCATTGTTGTTCTCCTTTATGTATTACTTTCTGTTGTGTCTGTAGCTGTGCAGGATGTCGTCCTTGATCTTCCAGAGCTTGGGAGACAGGTCGACATAGTAGTTGTGAGGATTCTCGAATCTCTTTACGGAATCCCACAAGGAGTCGAGCTCCTTCGTGCAGTATGCGCGGATATCGTTGATAGCAGGCGAATCATATACGAGTTTGCCGCCATCGAAGATCTTTACAAGAAGCTTACGCGTCGTATAGTTCTCCAAAACTTTGGACTTCCATGTCTCAACGGGATCAAAGATCTCGTAGGGCTCGCCGTTCGGGATCTCCTCATCCTCGAGGAACAATACGTCTGCCATTGCCTTACCGGTCGCCTTGTCGTAGAAACGGATGATCTCCTTGCTGCCGGGTGTCGTGATCTTGCCTACATTCTCGGAGATCTTCATCTTGGGCACGATCTTACCTTCGTCATTTACGACCGCAGAGATCTTATATACTCCACCGAAAACAGGCTCTGCCTTCGACGTGATCAGCCTCTCACCGACACCGAACGAATCTATGCATGCGCCCTGGCTGATCAGGTCACGGATCAGATATTCGTCAAGCGCATTGGAAACCGTGATCTTACAATCCGTCAGCCCCGCCTCATCGAGCATCTTACGCGCCTTCTGAGTCATATATGTAAGGTCACCGCTGTCGATACGGATCCCCTTGAGCCTCTGTCCCATGGGCTCCAATACCTCGTGAGCACATCGGATCGCATTCGGGATACCCGACTTCAGGACATCATATGTGTCAACGAGCAGCAACGTCTTGTCGGGATAAGACTCGGCATAAGCCTTGAACGCCTCGAATTCATCATCGAAAAGCATGACCCAGCTGTGTGCCATCGTTCCTGACAACGGAATATCAAACTGCTGTCCGCAGATCGTACAGGATGTTCCCGCAGCACCTGCGATATATGCGGCACGCGCACCGAGGACCGATGCATCAAATCCCTGTGCCCTTCTGGCACCGAACTCCATGATCGGGCGTCCCTCAGCCGCTCTGACGATACGTGCGGTCTTTGTAGCAATAAGACTCTGGTGGTTAATAGTACAAAGAAGTGCCGTCTCAAGGAGCTGAGCCTCCATGATGGGACCTCTGACCTTAACGAGAGGTTCTCTCGGGAATACTACCGTTCCCTCCGGGATCGCCCAGACATCGCAGCTGAACTTGAAGTTCTCGAGGTAGCTGATGAACCTGTCATCGAAGCCGTATCTCTCCTTAAGAAAGACCAGATCCTCCTGGCTGAACCTGAGATTATTCAAATAGTCGATAACCTGCTCAAGACCCGCCATAACGGCATATCCGCCGTTCTCCGGAACATCTCTGAAAAACATATCAAAATAAACGATCTTGTTCTCGAATCCTCCATCGAGGTATCCCTTGCTCATCGTAAGCTCATAGAAGTCCGTGAGCATACTCATATTCGTACGATCATTCCACATACTGTTCATAGTCCATATCTCCCGTCTGAGAATACCGCCTCGGCATCTTTCACATCCCGAACGGTTATCCTTGATTATACCACGTTATCATCAGCGATTTCTTTTGGATGTCGTCGCTGTTTGTTATTGGTCTATCAATAGATTGGTAATCCTAAAAACTCCGGGGCAGAATCCATCCGCCCCGGAGCAAATACTATCTTATACCCACCCGATAATTATCAGTCCTTAGCGACCTCTTTGAGAGATGTGGCAAGTCCTGCCAGTCCCTGGATCTCTGAAGGGATGATGATCTTTGTTGCCTTACCGTCAGCAGCCTTCTCGAAAGCCTCGAGGCCCTTGATGGCGATAAGTCCCTGATCAGCTCCGACATCCTTGATCATCTGCAGACCCTTAGCTGTAGCTTCCTGTACTGCGAGGATAGCCTGTGCCTGACCTTCTGCCTCTCTGATAGCAGCTTCCTTCTTGGCTTCTGCTCTCAGGATCGCGGATTCCTTTTCACCCTCTGCTACGCGGATAGCGGATTCCTTCTGACCTTCTGCGATGAGGATTGCTTCTCTCTTCTCACGCTCAGCCTTCATCTGCTTCTCCATCGCTGCCTGTATCTCACGAGGCGGGATGATGTTCTTGAGCTCAACTCTGTTAACCTTGATGCCCCAAGGATCCGTTGCTTCGTCGAGGATCTCTCTCATCCTTGTGTTGATGATGTCTCGGCTCGTCAGTGTCTGGTCGAGCTCGAGGTCACCGATGATGTTACGAAGTGTTGTAGCTGACAGGTTCTCAATAGCGATGATCGGACGCTCGATGCCGTAAGCATAGAGCTTAGGGTCTACGATCTGATAGAACAGGACCGTATCGATCTGCATCGTTACGTTATCCTTTGTGATAACGGCCTGAGGTGCAAAGTCTGCTACCTTTTCCTTGAGGGAGATCTTCTTGGCTACCTTGTCGATTACCGGAACCTTTACGTGGATTCCTGTCTCCCATGTCGTCTGGTATGCACCGAGACGCTCTACGATTACTGTTGTTGCCTGAGGTACTACCTTGATGCATGAGATTGCTACAAGAAGAAGTACTACTCCGATTACGATTGCTGCGATTGCTCCGCCGCCCATAATTATATCCTCCTTATTATTGGATCTTAGTTATTATAAAGCTCTTCCACTTTGAGCTTTACGCCTTCGAGGCCCTTTACACGGACCTTCGTGCCTTCTACTATCGGTCTGGGTGCCTTAGCGCTCCAGATCTGGCCTGCTACTTTGACCTGACCCTTAGCTTCTATAGGATCGATATCCTTGATCACGATGCCTTCCTGACCGATAAGCCTGTCTGCATTAGTGGCTTCTTTCTTCTGTCTGGCCATATTGTCGAATTTGGGCTTGATCCATATGATGCACACGATAAAAGTAAGTACCGTTACTGCGAGCATTACGATTATCTGCGTTCCTACGGATGCACCGCACAAGTCAAGAACAGCAGCTGCCAAACATCCGACTGCAAGCCACACTGTGGTCAATCCGAGAGTCGCAGCTTCAACAACTATAGCCGCTACCATCAGGATCAGCCAGATGATCCACATATCCATTACCATTCCCTCCTTCTATCCGTTTTGGGAAGCTTTTCGCGCTTCCGAGATTATTATAGACTTTTGACAAAATCGTTTTCAATACATCGGATATCAACTTATATCCGATTTTAATCTTTCTTTATAAAGTCTTTATAAATGGATCAATCCCAGTCCGGATAGTACACTTCTTCGAGTGTCAGGCCTTCGGGAGGCAGGGTCTTACCGGCCTTCTTACGGTCCCCTGATGCGATGATATCGGCCACGGATCCGGGCTCGATCTTCCCGATGCCAACATAGTATAGAGTGCCTGCGATTATGCGCACCATATTGTAGAGGAACGCCTCACCCCTTACCTCGATATTGATGATGTTTCCGTGTGTTGATACATTAACGCTGTTCAGGCGCCTTACTGTCGTATGCTGAGACCCGCCGGCCGCACAGAACGCTGCAAAATCATGTTCCCCCTCGAAAAGCTTCGCAGCCTTCTGCATCTTCTCCACATCGAGCTCATACGAAGTGTAATAGGCGTAACGGGAATTCATCGGACTTCTCGTCGGGGCCGAATAGATACGATAAACATATCTCTTGCCGAGTGTATCGAATCGTGCATTAAAGCTGTCAGCTACATAGCGTGCAGCCTTTACCGCCACATCACCGGGAAGGAGCGCATTTACAGCAAGCGGTATCTTATCTTCGGGGATAAAGAACGGGACATCCGCTGAACAGACATGACCTCTGGCGTGAACGCCGGCGTCTGTTCGAGAACATCCCGTCACCTTTATATCTTCTTTGTAGAGTTTGCTTAATGCCTCGTTGATGACCTGCTGGACCGATCTGCCGTTATCCTGGATCTGATATCCGACAAAATCCGTACCGTCGTATTCACATGTCAGAGCTATCCTCGGCATGAAGCATCAGCTCCGGATCAGACTGCGCTGTTGATCCCGTCGAGCTTGTCGTCAACGCATGATTTACCCATCATGGCAGCGCCGACGATACCTGCATCGTTGCCCATCTGAGCGAGCTCGATCCTTGTCTTCTTAACGCCGGGGCCGAAGTAAGGCTTGCTCATTGTCTTCTCACGAAGCGGTATGAGGAGAGGATCACCCTCGTTACATACACCGCCGCCGATAACTACGACCTCAGGCATGAAAGTATTGATAGCGTTGGCAAGACCGTCAGCGAGATAGTCTGTATATGTCTCAACGACCTCGGCACCGGCTGCATCACCTTCACGCATAGCGACGAAAGCTGTCTTACCGCTCGTCTTACCTTCCTCGGCAATAATAGCTGCAAGTCTGGAGCCGGGATTCTTCTCAGCAACTTCATTCGTAATACGGACAAGTGCGCTTGCCGAACCGTATGCTTCGAAGCACCCCTTACGTCCGCATGAGCACTGCTGACCACCCGATACGATAACATGATGTCCGAACTCGGAACCGGCCTGATTGAAGCCGGAATAGATCCTGCCTCTGATGATGACACCGGCACCTACACCCGTTCCAAGCGTGATCGTAACGGAATCCTTTGTCCCCTTGGCTGCGCCTGCAACCGCCTCAGCCATAGCTGCGCAGTTCGCATCATTATCTATATATACGGGAAGGTCGATGACATCTCTTATGAGCTTACGCATGGGCGTCATCTCGAAGTGAAGATTGTTGGAATAGACGAGCATACCTGCTTCGTTGTCAGGTGTTCCCGGAGAACCGATACCGATAGCCTCGATATCAGATACCTTAAGGTTAGCATCCTCGATGACCTTAAGTGCCAGCTTGCCCATCTCATGGATGATCTCTTCGGTAGTACGGGACTCTGTCTCTGTCTTGATACTGTCCTTATTAAGGAGTGTGCCCTCATCTGTTACGATTCCGGCCTTGATGTTCGTTCCACCGAGATCTATTCCCACATAATATGCCATATTAATGACCTGCCTTCCGTTTTTTGTCAGTGAACGTGTAACATTGTATCACAATGAGTCGCTCTTTTATAGACTTCTTATCACTCTGTCCAGCACCACGGGACCGACTGCTCCGATTGCCAGGATCAGACCGACGATCACATCGATCGCAACTATCTTCAAGGGGTTGAGCTTTGTCCTGCCTTCACCGCCCCTGTAGCAGCGCGCATCCATCGCTACGGCAAGTTCCTCGGCCCTCTTGAAGCTGGCAACAAAGAGCGGGACGAGGACCGTCACATATCCTTTGATGCGATTCAGGAAAGAGCCTGTATCATAATCGGCGCCTCTGGATATCTGGGCCTTCATTATCTTGTCCGTCTCTTCGATCAATGTCGGTATGAAACGGAGCGCGATCGACATCATCATTGCCATCTCATGAACCGGAACCTTGATCACTTTGAGTGGCGAGAAGATGCGCTCGAGAGCATCCGCTATCTTAAGAGGTGTCGTCGTCAGGGTCAGCATGACGCTGGTAGACAGTATGAGGAAGATAAGCCTGACGGCCATTATCGAAGCGCGCTCAAGGCCGTTGTCGGTGATCGTTATCTTCCAGCGATGCCATATTACATCGCCGGTCTTTATCGTAAGTATATTCAGCAAGAAAATGAATATCGTAAGCGGAATGATCGGTGCGACCGTGTTCTTGACCGTCTTCAAGGGCATTCTCGCGACCAGCAGCTGAGCAAGGACGATAAGTCCCATCAGCGCGAGTGCGGCAGGTGTTGTGATCATAAAGATAGCAACGAGATAGAGCGCGTACATAAGCACCTTAACCCGCGGGTCGATCCGGTGAAGGATCGATCCTGTATCGACGAACTTACCCAGACTTATATCCTTAAGCATGTTCGCCTCCCTCTGACTCCTTGGTACGCGATGCCGAAGCGCATCCTCTCAGGATCGCCTCCGCCTCCTCTTCGGCAGTCTTCTTGGGAAGATCAAAAACAGCACCCGGTATGACACGCTTAAGTTCAGCCTTTACCTTGCCCGCGAATGCGAACAGTGCGGGCTGCGCTATATCCATCTGCTTCAGGCGTTCTTCATCAGCGAAAAGCTTATCCGGAGTATCCACCGCGAGCACCTTGCCGTGACCGATACAGCATACGCGATCGGCATGAGCTGCTGCCTCATCCATATTGTGAGATACGAGTATGATCGTCGTTCCGTTTTTCCTCAGTTCGTCTATAATGGCGAACATGTCACGGCGGCCTCTCGGATCAAGCCCTGCGGCCGGCTCGTCAAGTACAAGCACCTTGGGCTTCATTGCGAGGACACCGGCCATGGCGGCACGACGCTTACGCCCGCCCGAGAGATCAAACGGACTTTTAACGAGCTGCGATTCGCTAAGGCCTACAGCCTTAGCCGCCTCATGAACACGGAGACGCTGCTCGCTCTCCGACAGGCCCATCTTACGAAGACCATACGCTATATCCTTGAAGACCGTCTCTTCGAACAACTGGCTCTCCGGATACTGGAAAACAAGGCCGACATTCTGTCGCAGTTCGAGTATGTCTTTCTTATGCGAGGCAGAGAGTGTCCTGTCGTCGATATAGAGCTTAACATCGCCGGACTGAGGTCTTAAGATCGCATTAAGATGTGATATCAGCGTCGTTTTACCGCAACCGCTCTTGCCGACTATCGCCAGGACTTCACCTTCGTATACATCGAGGTTAATATCTTCAATGGCCTTTGTCTTACCGTCATCGTATGAATAAGATAATCCTTCGACAGAGAGGATCTTGCGCCTGTCAGGCAGGACTTCCGGGGCTTTATCCGGAGCGGCTGCCGTAACGCGTGCCGCTGTTATCATATCCCGGATCGTCTCGATACAGCTCTCTTCAGATACGAGCTGATCTGACGTTAGCCTTGCTCCTATGCTCTTGGCGATCTCCGATGTCAATTTGATATGAACAGGAAGATCAAGACCTGCCGCTGTTACCTTATAATCGTCTGCAAAGATCTCCGAGGGCGTTCCGTGCATGGATATCCGTCCGCCTTCCACTACAAAGATCTCGTCGCATCTTGCCGCCTCACCCATATCGTGGGTGATGGTTATGACTGTAAGACCCTTTTCGAGACGGAGTCGTTCAACGACTGACAGGAATTCATCACGGCTGTTCGGATCGAGCATCGAAGTCGACTCATCGAGTATCAGTATGTCCGGATCCATTGCCAGGGCTCCCGCTATCGCGAGCTTCTGCTTCTGTCCGCCTGAGAGTGACGCTGCCTGGCGCTGAGCCAGGTCGTATATTCCGACATCCTTGAGGGCATTATCGACGCGCTGCCTCAGTTCCGGGTTCGGAACTCCGAGATTCTCCGGCCCGAAAGCAACATCTTCCTCAACTATCGTTCCGACGATCTGATTGTCCGGATTCTGGAAAACACAGGCACAGTTCTCCCTTATCCCCCAGAACTCATCTTCATCCCTCGTATTAACGCCGAATACGAGCATACTGCCTGCATCCGGGACCTCAAGGACGTCGATCAGCTTGGCGAGCGTCGATTTGCCCGAACCGTTCGGTCCGAGAATAGCCGTATAGGAGCCCTTGGCGATCTCCAGTGACAGACCGTTAACGGCCTTCTTGTCAACCTTCTGACCGTCCGGAAGGACTGTCTTATACGAGAATTCGACCTGTTGCGCAATAACTACGTTTTCCATATTCAACGATTATAAAAAGAATATCGCGCAATGTAAAGGAGTGAGGTCCTACGCTTTACGATCGTATCAGTAGCTGTAGCTGTCCTTGTTGATGAACATCGCCGACATTACTGCGAATGCCAGAGCTCCAATGGCAAAGATCATATATCCGTAGAAAGCAAACGTGAACTCCCCGGTGAACTGGCTCTTTATCGCCATCGGCGTGCCGCTTAGTTTATCCAGCACCTCACCGAGAAGATCCGAAGTAATGATGCCTTTGGTATCAGCAAGCTTGACCTGTCCGCGTGACGAATCGGCGAAGGTCATAAATCTTAATCCTACTCCGATCACCAGTACACCCGATGCGATTATCAGCCACTTGTTGAAATACACGAATTCGGCGAATACTCCGATGACCAGTGCAAGGACAATGAGCAGAATATATCCCCTGCTGTAATCGACCATCTTGCCGTTGAAGTGCTCCGTCGTTCCGTCTGTCAGCGGGCATTCAAGTTTATACATATTCAAGAATGCCATTACCGTGCAGATGAAAAGACAAACTGCCAAACCGAGTTGGTAAATGACCTGATGAGAGAAACGTCTCATTCTTATATCCTCCCTATATTCCTTAATCCGCTAATATCTTAAATATTCTTGTTATCTGTGTCAACACAAATCGTCCATGTCTTTTCAGCAACGCGAAAAGGACCGCTCATTTGAGCGGTCCCCATCATAATGCATCTTAGTGATCAGTTACTGATCAAACGAACTCAAGGATAGCCATCTCGGATCCGTCGCCTCTTCTGGCGCCGAGCTTAACTACTCTTGTGTATCCGCCTGTTCTGCCTTCGTATCTTGTAGCGATCTCATCGTAAAGCTTGTTTACGGGATTGATCACATTACCGTCAGCATCGTGGCTCTTAAGAAGCCAATAAGCTGCACGTCTTCTGGCAGCAAGTCTGGAAGGAGCGTCGACTGTAACAGTCTTTGTCTTGATCTCACGCTCAACTACCTCATACTTGTTTCCGTTCTTGGATGTCTTTGTTGTAAGGACCTTCTTGCCCTTGCCGTCGATCTTGGCAGCAGAGACATTGATCTCCTTTGTTGTGTAGTTATCCTTTTCCTTTACGGCATCGCTGATAAGCTTCTCGACAATAGCGCTGACTTCCTTAGCACGAGCAACTGTTGTCTCTACCTTGCCGTTGATAACAAATGCCGTTGTCATGTTTCTGAGGATAGCTGTACGCTGATCCGCTGCACGACCGAGTTTTCTGTTAACTGGCATCTTATTTCCCTCCTGATATTAGTCTTCTTTGTCTGCAAGATGCAGGCCCATGCCGTCGAGCTTGGCGATAACCTCGTCAAGAGACTTCTTGCCGAGATTCCTTACCTTGATCATCTCATCCTCAGAACGGGAGATGAGATCGCCGACAGTATTGATTGCTGCTCTCTTAAGGCAGTTATATGTACGAACTGAGAAATCGAGATCCTCGATAACCTTGTTGAGCTCGGAATTCTTCTCGCTCTTCGTCTCAACACTCTTGAAGTTCAGAGCATTGTCTGTCTCCTTGAGGCCCTTGAAGATGCCGAGATGCTTAATAAGAATATCCGATGCTGCAGACAGAGCCTCGTCAACGGCGATAGTACCGTCTGTCCAGACCTCGAGTGTCAGACTGTCATAGTCTGTACGCTCGCCTACACGAGTATTCTCGATGATGTAGTTTGCCTTCTTAATAGGTGTGAAGATCGAATCGATCGCGATTACACCGATAGGCTGACCCTCGAACTTGTTCTGCTCGGCTGTGTTATAACCGCGGCCGGCACCAATCGTCAGCTCCATGTATACCTTGGACTCACCGTTCAAGTGAGCGATAACATGGTCGGGATTCATGATCTCTACTTCGTCATCGTGAACAATATCGCCTGCTGTGAGCTCGCCTGTTCTTCCCTCAGTTACGCTGATGCATACTGTCTTGGGAGAATCTGTGTGAAGCTTCACACGGATGCCCTTGATATTGAGGATGATCTCTGTCATATCCTCAATGATACCGGGAACAGTAGAGAACTCATGGTAGATATTGTCGATCTTTATCGCAGTTACCGCAGCACCTGTCAATGAAGAAAGCAAAACACGACGGAGCGCATTACCAAGTGTAATTCCGTATCCGCGCTCGAGCGGGGATACGACATATTTGCCGTAAGAACCGTCTTCACTTAACTCAGCACACTCAATGTTGGGTTCCAGAATATCGTTCATTGTTTTTCCTCCTATGTTTATTGCCTTCGTGTGTCAAGTTATTACTTGCTGTACAACTCGACGATAGCAACTGCATTTACAGGTACATCGATCTGCTCTGCTCTGGGCATTGCCAGAACCTTACCGCTGAGCTTCTCAATATCGGAAGAGAGCCACTCGGGGATGATCCTGGCGCCTGTGGCCTCGACGATATCCTTATATCTCTGAGAACCCTTAGCATTCTCCTTGATCTCGATAACGTCGCCGGGCTTAACACTATAGGAAGCAATGTTGACTGTCTTACCATTAACATTAACGTGTCTGTGGCTGACGATCTGCTTTGCCTCATCTCTTGTTCTGGCGAATCCGAGTCTGAAAACAACATTATCAAGTCTTGTCTCCAGAAGGATCATAAGGTTGTCACCGGTTGTACCGTACTTGAGCTTCTGAGCCTTCTCGAAATAATTACGGAAAGGCTTCTCGAGAACGCCGTAGATAAACTTGGCCTTCTGCTTCTCCTTCAGCTGAGCACCGTACTCGCTGACCTTCTTGTTGCCTCTGACATTCCTATGTCTGTTGGACTTCTTATCTATTCCCAAGAATGCCGGCTCAATATCAAGAGCCCTGCATCTCTTAAGGACAGGTGTCATATCTCTTGCCATCGCTTTATCCTCTTTTCTTAAACTTAAACTCTACGACGCTTAGGAGGACGGCAACCGTTGTGAGGAACGGGCGTAACATCCTTGATCATCGTGATCTCCAGACCTGCGGTGTTCAGTGCACGAACAGCGGACTCACGTCCGGCTCCGGGTCCCTTAACAAAAACCTCTACAGTCTTCATTCCGTGATCAACAGCCTTCTTGGCAGCATCTTCTGCTGCAACCTGAGCTGCGAAGGCTGTACCCTTACGGGAACCCTTCATGCCCTGCTGACCTGCGGATGCCCAGGAGATTGCATTACCCTGAGGATCTGTGATGGTAACAATAGTGTTGTTAAATGTAGCGTGAATATGAGCATGACCTGCAACGATATTCTTACGCTCACGTCTCTTCGGCTTAACTGCCGTCTTCTTAACTGCTTTTGCCATTTATCGTTACCCCCTCTTACTTCTTCTTGCCTGCGACAGTACGCTTAGGTCCCTTACGGGTACGGGCGTTAGTCTTTGTGCGCTGGCCTCTTACGGGGAGTCCCAACCTGTGGCGGCGGCCACGGAAGCATCCGATATCTGTAAGACGCTTGATGTTTGTTCCGACCTCTCTCTTGAGATCACCTTCAACTGTGTAATTGTTCTCGATTACGTCACGGATCTTAGCGACTTCATCCTCTGTAAGATCCTTAACTCTTGTGTCAGGATTGAGCCCCGTATCTCTGACGATATCGGAAGCGCTTGTCCTACCAATGCCGTAAATGTACGTAAGAGCGATCTCGATCCTCTTATCGTTCGGCAGATCTACACCGGCAATACGAGCCATTTGTGTACCTCCATCTGAGTGTAATAGTGTTGTTGTATATAAGACACGGTGTAAGGTTCCCTCGGGTCAGGAGGGCAGCCGCCCCTACTGTGACGTGTTATATTTACATTCTTCATTTGTTCCAAAACGCGGCGAGAGCAGTGCCGCACCAACATGGAAAGGGCTAAATCTTTCCGCAGTCGGTTTCCGCTCCGTTAACCCTGCTTCTGCTTATGCTTAGGGTCGGAACAGATAATCATGACTTTGCCTCTGCGACGAATGACTTTGCACTTCTCGCACATGGGCTTGACCGACGGTCTGACCTTCATTTTGAACCTCCTGCTGTTTTTGTTTCAACGCAAACCATGCGCCTTTTCGCGCACGCTATAATAGTATATCAGCATTTTTGTGATTTGCAAGGTGAATTTTGCCTCTCGAAAAACTTTCGATAATGAGGCTTACGGCGTACTTGTCCTCTCCAGATACATCTCCTCGATGGTCCTTCCGTGAAGGATATACCAGTCTGCCTTGGCAAAGGTGTTGCCGGGGTTGGTATGAGGCATGATGTGGCTGGAATCTATGACGATCGGCTCTTCGGCGAGGAAATCGAGCGAATAAGGAACGCCTGTATAAGGGTTGGCCGCATTCTCGATTATGCCTTCAGTCGCATAATACGGAACTACCGCATTCGTCATGAAGTCATCGCAGATCGTAAAGCCGTGCTGATCGAAGTCCTTGATCATGAGGTTCGGATTATACTGCATCATATCGATACCGGTCTTATCGCGGAGCTCGTCTACCTGGTGCAGATAGTAACCGTGATCGGCAACGATTATGATCCTGGTGTTGTCATATACACCCTGCTCGCGCAGATAATCAAGCCACAGGCCTACCTCATAGAGACAGTCGACATTGACCTGATATGCATTTACACATACGGAATCCGGGAACTCCAGCTTGTTGCCCTCGGCATCATAGAGTCCGTCCTCGTAATTATCGGCTCTCCTTCTCAGTACTGAGTGAGGAGCCTCGTTATTCATCATGATAAAGTTGTTCGAATCATCATCGACGATATTAGTCATAGTCGTAAGGTTGACCAGTGCCAGGTAGGAATCCAGGAACGAAGGTGAGAATCCTACGGCATAGTCGATATCCAGATCACCATACTCGACTGCATGGTAATCGCCGTCATCGTAATATGCATCTACCAGATAAGTAGGCAGGCATCTGGAGAAACCGTAGCAGAAGAAGTTACGGTTCTGGCGCTTACGTGTAGCGACCTGATACTCATCGTAGTGCTCCCATGCACGCATATCGTTCTCATTAAGAGAACTGTCGGGATCTACCAGAGGAGCATACTTCTCATACTCGCTGCTGAAAGCACCCTCTACATAATATGCATCGATACCGCCCAGCTCATCATAGACGGAGAGCTGAGGGATCCAGCTGTATCCGACATAAGGGATATCGGATGTCACTACATGATAACCGTTGTCGCGGAAAAGGATAGGCAGGGATGTAAATGCCTCGTTGAACTTATCCTCCATGCTGTCGTCATCTCTCTCGTTGATCGCCTGAGTCGAATACTCGGGACCGCCGAAGATGGCAGGAGCACCGAAGACGGTGTTCGGACCGTATGAGATCGTATTACGATAGAAAGTAAATCCGTCGAACTTGTCCTTGAACCAGTCCTCATTGTTGGCGATAAAAGGAACATAATAGCCGATCGAACGGTCGAGCATGAATACTACTACGTTCTTACCCTGTGTGCTGAATGTAAGCTCGGCAGGCTGTCCGTAGCGCTCGTCAGTATAATAATCATCATTAAGGAGACCATAAGATACTGATGTGAAGTATCCGGAGAGTACGGTAGTTGCCAGGAGCGCGGTGATCATCAGGAATGTGAGGACCTTCCTCTTATATCTCCAGATAAGATATACAACTATGATAGCCGCTATGACGATAAGAAGATCCGTCATCTTGGCCTTTGTGCTCCAGTGGAACGGCTTGGTGTAGGTAAATGCCGTGCTCATCGACAGTCCCGTATAGCTGACGACCGCCGTGTCGAGCAGGCTTATGATGACGAATGTTGTCATGATGAGACCGAATACGGCCTTGCCGTTCTTACCTGCCAGCAGATAGAAGACGCCGAACCAGATAAAGAAGATACCGAATGCGACCGGACCGCTGTAGAACATCAGATCCAGAGGCTGCGGGAGATTATCGAGATTGACATACTCCTGAGGACATCTGGATATAGCCTGGGATGTATGGCAAAGACCCGTGAACACAGCCATGGTGAGACCTGCCAGTATGAACAGGATGTCATCCGACTTGCCCTTATATTCGATAAACGAGAACTTATGCTTCTTCTCGCTTTCAACCTTGGCCTTACGGGGATGCTTGGCTGCGATAGCCGTAACGATATTCTTGCAGAGCGAGAATACATTATTGAGTGTCCAGTAGAATACGAGACCTGCCGGCGAATCGTACAGGAGTACGAGGAAGATCGCGGCGATACCGTACATCTGGATCTTCTGCTTGATCGGGAATCCCTTGGAATAGATCATGCCGGCAACGATATTGATGACGGTCATAGCAATAGGCAGGAGATTGAGCGTTACGCCGCCCATCTTGATCAGCTGATCCGGCTCTGCCAGATCCTTGATCGGTCCCATGCTGACTCCGCTCAAGTAGTGAAGGTTCGACAGGAAATTATATGCCGCGATAAAGAACGGGATCTGAAGGAGAAGCGGGATACTGCTCCTTAGGACATAGAGCTGCTTGTAGTTCTGCTGACGATAGTACGTCTGCTGCATCATGAAACGCTCGTCGCCCTTGAATGTCTTCCTGATATGAGTGATCCACTTGGACATCCTCTCCTGAGCATCGCGCTCCTCTGCCTGCATAACGTCTGCACGCATATAAAGGGGCAGTACCAGGAAGTTAACGACCAGGCTTAAACAAAGTATTGATAATCCGGGGTTATCAAAGTACCCTTCGGCAATGTCAAATACCGATTCAAAGAAAAGCTCTAACGGATATATTATCAGTCTGTATAGTATTCCCAAAAATCCCATGCTACTAAGGTAACACAACATATTGTTATATTCAAACAATCAGATAACCAAAATATTTGTCTTTTCGAGCAAAGATTACATACAAAAAGCCGATGCCACATGAGCATCGGCTGTGAAGATCGTACAAGTATGAGGTCAGTTCTTAGCTCTCCAAGTGATCCTTCCCCTCGACAGATCATAGGGAGACAGCTCCATCGTTACTTTGTCTCCGGGCAGGATCTTGATGTAATTCTGGCGGAGCTTGCCCGATATATGGGCCAGAACGATGTGTCCGTTCTCAAGCTTGACCTTAAAGTTAGCATTCGGCAAAGCCTCTGCAACTATTCCCTCTACCTCGATAACATCTTCTTTTGACATTAGATTTCCTCCTCATATGTTGTCATCTCAGGTCCGTCTTCAGTAATGATTACTGTGTTCTCATAATGTGCCGTGGGCGAGCCGTCAGCTGATGATACAGCCCATCCGTCATAACCGAGTAAGACGTGTCGCTTGCCCATGTTGATCATCGGTTCGATACAGAAGGCCATTCCTTTGAGGATCCTCGGGCCTCTTCCTGCCTTGCCGAAGTTCGGAACATCCGGCTCCTGGTGCATCTCGCGCCCTATGCCGTGTCCCGTAAGTTCCCTTACCACACCGTAACCATAGCCTTCGGCACATGCCTGTACCGCAGCACTTACGTCACCGATACGGTTACCTATACGAGCCATCTTAAGCCCTTCGAAAAATGCCTCTCGTGTTCTGTCAACGAGCAGACGCTTCTCTTCACTGACATTTCCGATGAGGAAAGTCCTGGCCGCATCTCCCATAAATCCATTGAGTTCCGCGACCACGTCACATGTCACGATATCTCCGTCCTTCAGTATCACCTTCTCGGAAGGGATCCCGTGAACAACTACTTCATTGACCGATGTACAGATGGCCGCCGGGAAGGGCGGTTCTCCATACCCGAGACAGGGAGCTGTTCCTCCTGCTTCGGTAATGACCTTCATGGCGATATCGTCCAACTGCTTAGTAGATACTCCGGGCACAGCGGCCTTACGAAGCTCCTTCAGAACAAGCGCAGTCAGCCTTCCGGCCTCACGCATCCTGTCCATCTCATAATCAGATAATATCTCTACCACCTATGGTCACCTCTGTCAGATAAGGCCCTTGGCCTTAAGTCCGTCTTCGATCTGTGAGAGACATACATCCGAACTGTCGTTGTTGTCTCCCTCTACAATAATACCCTTTTTCTCATAAAAATCTATGAGGGGTTGAGTATTCTTGTAATAAGTATCAAGACGGGCTGCTACTGTCTCTTCATTATCATCGGCACGCTGTACTACCTTGCCGCCGCAGATGTCGCATACGCCTTCAGCCTTTGTGGGCTTGAACTTAACATTGTAGCTTGCGCCGCACTTCTCGCAGACTCTTCTGCCGGATACGCGATCCTTGATCGTCTCGTCATCAACTACGATAGAGAGGACTGCATCGATTGCACCGCCCTGCTTAGCGAGCATCTCGTCGAGAGCCTCTGCCTGAGCAAGTGTTCTCGGGAATCCGTCAAGGATATAACCCTTGGCACAGTCATCCTGAGCGAGTCTGTCCTCTACCATTGAGATCGTAAGGCTGTCCGGAACAAGTGCGCCCTTATCGATATAGCTCTTGGCCTCTACACCGAGAGGAGTACCGTTCTTGATGTTGCTCCTGAAGATGTCGCCTGTAGAGATGTGAGCGAGAGAATACTTCTCTCTCAGTACTGTTGCTGTTGTGCCCTTACCGGATCCGGGAGCACCGAGAATGATAAGTTTCATTAATATAATTCCTCTTTCTGCAATGAATAACGGCCTGTCGCACTCCCGAAGGAGTGCTTCAGACCGCGATTATTCTGTGATCAGTTCATCAATCCAGGAATCCTCTGTAATTCCTTGTTACGAGCTGACCTTCGATCTGTATTACCAGGTCGTTGGCAACACCCGTAAGGATCAGGACTGATGTTCCTGCGAACCATACATTGTTAAGGTCTGTAAGAGCGCTTATCAGTGTAGGTACGAGACATACGGAAGCAAGGAAGAAAGCGTCTACCCAGTTCAGGCGATTAGCAGTCTTGGCGATGAATTCCGTTGTGGGCTTACCGGGTCTGATACCCGGGATGAAGCCGCCGTTCTTCTGGATATTGTTGCTGATCTCGATCGGGTTGAACTGGATCAGTGAATAGAAGAACGTAAACGCAATGATGAACAGGAAGTAGAACAGGTAATACCAGGGACTTCCCGTAAAATCTCTGAACCAGTCGATGACCAGATTGTGCTTATTCTGAGCAAAAAGCGTAACGATCATCGAAGGAAGAGAGAGGATCGACATTGCAAAGATGACAGGCATAACTCCGGACTGGTTGACCTTAAGAGGAATGTAGGAACTCTGTCCGCCATAGAGCTTACGGCCTACAGTCTTCTTGGAGTACTGAACCTGGATCCTTCTCTCGGCATTCTGTACGAATACTACGAAGATGATGATCACTATAGAAACAAGTGCTACAGCGATGAAAAGCAGTAATCCGACGAGAAGACCGAATGCTACCGGATTGATCCTTCCGCTTACATCCGTGCTCTTATCGATGAGGTTCTGGAGCATACTGGGAAGTCTTGTAACGATACCGGCGAAGATGATAAGTGATACGCCGTTACCGATACCCTTCTCATTAATCCTCTCACCGAGCCATACAACAAGACATGTACCGACTGTGAAGGAGATGACGATGAGTGCTGCGTTCAGGGGCTTAGGAAGAGAATCTACCATTGCCGAACGGGTGGACCAGCAGAACAGGCAGGACTGCAGGAATGCGAGCCCGACTGCCGAATATCTTGTGATCCTTGTCATCTTCTTTCTTCCTGCCTCACCCTCCTTGGAGAGATTCTCCAGAGCAGGGATAACAACAGTAAGGAGCTGGATGATGATGGAAGCATTGATGTACGGGGAAATACCCATTGCGAAGATCGTTGCCGCATACAGACCGCCGCCGGAGATGATATCCATGAGCTGTCCGATCTGACCCCAGTTATTGGTGATCAGATTTGAGAAGGCCACACGGTCGATACCCGGAACCGGGATCAGACCACCGACCTCATATATGGCGAGGATCAAAAGGGTATACAGGATCTTCTTACGGAGATCCGGCAACTGAAATGCTTTGACAAGTGTGTCAAACATACCTTTCATGATCAGACCTCCTCAGCCGTTCCACCAGCCTTCTCGATCTTCTCCTTGGCAGAAGCAGTGAACTTAACAGCGGAAACCTTAAGGTTCTTAGCTGTCAGCTCGCCGTTGCCGAGGATCTTGATACCGTCGTTGACCTTGGGAAGAGTGATGATGCCGGCCTCTGCGAGAACCTGTGCATTAACCTCTGTACCGTCAGCGAGCTTATTAAGATCGGATACATTTACTTCGATATAGTCAGGAGCGAAACGCTTGTTGTTGAAACCGCGCTTGGGCAGACGTCTGTAAAGAGGCATCTGACCACCCTCAAAACCGGGGCGGACTCCGCCGCCGGAACGGGCCTTCTGACCCTTGTGTCCGCGACCTGCTGTCTTTCCGTTACCGGAGCCGGCACCGCGACCCTTGCGGTATGCTGTGGCGCTTGCGCCTGAAGTCAATTCATTGAGCTTCATTGTTTATACCTCCACTAAGATTCTTAACGAATTTCCTCTACGGACTTACCTCTGAGACGAGCTACTTCCTCGAGTGTCTTCAGACCCTTAAGTCCTTCGATCGTTGCATTGACCATGTTGTTGGGGTTGTTGGAGCCCAGGGACTTTGTACGGATATCCGTAATACCTGCAAGCTCACATACCGTACGGACAGGGCCGCCTGCAATAACACCGGTACCGCTTACAGCAGGCTTCATAACGATCTTTGCTGCACTGAACTCACCGAGTGTTGCATGAGGGATAGTTCCGTTAAGAACAGGTACCTCAATAATGTTCTTCTTGGCATCCTCGACACCCTTGTGGATAGCATCCGGAACCTCAGCAGCCTTGCCGAGACCCTTACCAACGTGTCCATTGCCGTCACCGACGATAACAAGAGCTGTGAAACGTGCATTACGTCCGCCCTTAACCGTCTTGGATACACGGCCAATGTGGATAACCTTTTCCTGTAATTCTACGCTATTGGGATCAAAAGCCATTTATATCTCCTCCTGATTAGAATGAGAGTCCGGCTTCACGAGCCGCCTCTGCAAGAGCTGCAATTCTTCCGTGATAGATATATCCGCCGCGGTCGAAGACCACTTCCTTGATATCCTTGGCAACAGCGCGCTCTGCAACAAGCTTTCCAACCTGAGCAGCAGCATCCTTGTTACCGCCGTTAGCTGCAGCAGCCTTTACATCCTTGTCAAGAGAGGATGCGCTTACAAGTGTAGTACCGTTTGTATCATCGATGATCTGCGCATAGATATGAGCGTTGCTTCTGTATACGCAAAGACGAGGGCACTCGGAAGTACCGGAAATCTTTTTACGTACACGGAGGTGCTTTCTCTTACGGATCTCGTTCTTATCGATTTTGTTAATCATTACTCGTCACCCCCTATTACTTCTTAGCACCGGTCTTGCCTTCCTTGATCCTCAGATGCTCATCAGCATACTTGATACCCTTGCCCTTATAGACGTCAGGTACTCTGAGCTTACGGATCTTGGCGGCTGTCTCGCCTACGAGCTGCTTATCAGCGCCCTTGACGATAACCTGGTTCTGTGAAGGTACATCGAGAGTGATACCCTCGGGCTCAACTACCTCAATAGGATGAGAGTAACCGAGGTTGAAGACTACCTTGTTTCCCTGCTTTGTAGCTCTGTAACCTACACCGTTGATCTGGAGTTCCTTGGAGAATCCCTCGGATACACCTACGACCATGTTGTTGATCAGAGAGCGTGTGAGACCATGGAGAGCTCTGTGATTCTTATCATCAGAGGGTCTCTCTACTGTGATAACGTTTCCGTCCATCTTAACTGCCATGTCGGGATGGATGTCCATCTCGAGAGTGGACTTGCCGCCCTTGACAGTAATGTGCTGACCGTCGATCTTAACATCAACGCCTGCAGGAACCGTTATCGGCTTTCTACCGATTCTAGACATATGTTTTTCCTCCTGCTCTTTAGATTGTGCTCCGAGCCTGTATGTCCGCAGGTCCGGAGCTTTTCAGAGTGCAAAAGCCCCGTGGGACTTTATTACCAAATGTATGCGAGAACTTCTCCGCCTACGCCGAGAGCTCTTGCCTTCTTGTCCGTCATAACTCCCTTGGATGTGGAGATGATGGCGATTCCCAGACCGCCCAATACGCTGGGGAGATTCTCCTTGTCAGCATATGTACGGAGACCGGGCTTACTGATTCTCTTGATGCCGGAGATAACGTGCTTCTTACCGGAGTACTTAAGATCGATCTTGATCGTACCCTGCTTGTTATCCTCTTCTACATCGAAGCTTGTGATGTAACCTTCATCCAACAGGATCTGAGCAATAGCCTTCTTCAAGTTGGAAGCAGGAACTGTTACTGTCGGATGACCGGCATTGCCTGCATTACGAATTCTCGTAAGCATATCTGCGATTGCATCTGTGATCTGCATTTATTCTTTCCTCCTTGATCTGCTGATTACCAGCTTGCCTTCTTAACACCGGGGATCTGGCCCTTGTAAGCCAGGTCACGGAAGCAGAGACGGCAGATACCATACTTACGGATGTAGGAATGGGGTCTTCCGCAAAGCTTGCAGCGGTTGTGCTGCTGTGTAGAAAACTTAGGAGTCTTCTGTGCTTTAAGTATCATTGACTTCTTTGCCATTTATCATTTCCTCCCGATTACTTGTGGAACGGCATACCCATGAGTTCCAGAAGCTTCTTTCCTTCCTCATCGGTCTGAGCTGTTGTAACAATGATGATGTCCATACCGCGGATCTTATCGATCTTATCGTAGTCGATCTCGGGGAACATCAGCTGCTCCTTAACACCCATAGCGTAGTTGCCGTGACCGTCAAAGGAGTTGGGATTGATACCGCGGAAGTCTCTTACTCGGGGAAGAGCGATGCTGATGAGCTTATCGAGGAACTGATACATGTTCTCGCCTCTCAAAGTTACCTTGCATCCGATCTTCATGCCTTCTCTGAGCTTAAAAGCGGCAACGGACTTGGAAGCAACTGTTACAACAGGCTTCTGTCCTGCGATGATACCCATGTCACGCATAGCATTATCAAGAGCCTTAGGGTTATCCTTTACTTCACCGACACCCATGTTCAGAACGATCTTGTCGATCTTGGGGATCTGCATTACGGAGCTATAACCGAAAGCCTCCTTCAATGCCGGTGCAACTTCAGATACATACTTATCTTTTAATCTGGACATCTAATTACTCCCCCTTGCTAGCCTTCTTGACAGTATCAATGACTGCGCCGCACTTCTTGCAGACACGATCCTTGGAACCGTCAGCGTTAACAACATGAGCAACACGTGTAGCCTTGCCGCACTTAGGGCAGATAAGCTTAACATTGGAAGCATCTACGGAACCCTCACGGTCGATGATACCGCTGGGAGAGTTCTGGCTTGTCTGCTTCTGGTGCTTCTTGATCATGTTGACGCCTTCAACATATACACGACCTGTAGCGGGTTCTGTCTTAAGAACCTTACCTGTGCTGCCCTTATCCTTACCGGAGATGATCAGCACCTGATCGTCCTTCTTAACGTGAATCTTATTAGCCATATCTTCGTGCCCTCCTTACAGTACTTCCGGAGCAAGGGACAGGATCTTCATATAATCCTTGTCACGGAGCTCTCTTGCGATGGGTCCGAAGATACGTGTACCACGGGGATTCTTATCCTCCTTGATGATAACTGCTGCGTTCTCATCAAACTTGATGTAAGAACCGTCCGCTCTTCTTACGCCCTTCTTTGTGCGTACTACTACGGCGCGAACTACGTCGCCCTTCTTGACCATGCCGCCCGGAGCAGCTGTCTTAACGGAGCAAACGATGACGTCGCCGATGTTGGCATATTTTCTCCATGAACCGCCGAGAACCTTAATGCAGGCAAGCTCCCTAGCACCTGTGTTATCGGCAGATCTGAGTCTGGATTCAACCTGAATCATCTGATATATCCTCCTTTAGCCTGCATTACTTAGCCTTCTCGATGATCTCGACCAGTCTCCAGCGCTTGTCCTTGGACAAAGGACGAGTCTCCATAACCTGGACCTTATCACCGATACCGGCTTCGTTGTTCTCATCATGAGCCTTGAGCTTAAAAGTTCTCTTCATGATCTTTCCATACAGAGGGTGCTTAACGTGCTCTTCTACAGAAACTACGATTGTCTTGTCCATCTTATCTGATGTAACAATACCGACTCTGCTCTTTCTGAGGTTTCTTTCAGCCATTTTGCATTATCCCCCTTACTTTGCTGCCTTGAGCTCTTGCTCACGGATTACTGTCTTAACTCTTGCGATATCTCTCTTAACAGATACGATCTGCTGAGGGTTGTCAAGCTGGTTTGTAGCGTGCTGGAAACGAAGCTTGAAAAGTTCTTCCTTGAGAGAAACGAGTTCTTTCTGAAGTTCTTCTGTTGTCTTGTTGCGGATCTCATCAGCCTTCATTTACTACGTCCTCCTTCTCTCTGTATACGAACTTTGTCTTGCAGGGAAGCTTGTGACCGGCAAGTCTCATAGCCTCTCTGGCCTGCTCCTCCGTAACGCCTGCGATCTCGAAAAGAACGCGACCGGGCTTAACTACTGCAACCCAGAACTCAACCGAACCTTTACCGGAACCCATTCGAGCCTCAGCGGGATGCTTTGTAATAGGCTTATCGGGGAAGATCTTGATCCAGACCTTACCGCCTCTCTTTACGTATCTGTTGATCGCGATACGAGCAGCCTCGATCTGATTGGACCTGATCCAGCAGGGTTCTGTGGCAATAATGCCGTAATCACCGTAAGTAACCTTGTTACCTCTGGTAGCCTTACCTGTCAGGCGGCCTCTGTGCTGCTTTCTGTGCTTTACTCTCTTAGGAAGTAACATCAGAGCTCCCCTCCTTCCGTAGCTGCGGCAACCTTCTTCTCAGGAAGAACCTCGCCGTTATAGATCCATACCTTAACGCCAATGCGTCCGTATGTTGTGTTTGCCTCTGCGAAACCGTAATCGATGTCAGCGCGCAGTGTCTGAAGAGGGATCGTACCCTCGTGGTATGTCTCGGAACGAGCGATCTCGGCACCGCCCAGACGACCTGAGCACATTGTCTTGATACCCTTGATTCCCTGCTTCATAGCGGAAGACATAGCCTTCTTCATTGCACGACGGAAGCTGATACGATTCTCGAGCTGGGAAGCGATGTTCTCTGCAACCAGCTGAGCGTTGGAATCGGAATTCTTAACTTCCTTAACATCAACCTTAAAGTCTCTGCCGAACTTCTTGTTCAGAGCTGCTGTGAGAGACTGTGTACCGGAACCCTTGGAACCGATAACGAGACCCGGACGGGCAACATTGATGATGATGTTTGTCTTCTCAGCACCCTTACGCTCGATCTCGATCTTGGAGATACCTGCGATATTCTTGCGGTTCTCATCGAAAGGCTTCTTGGAATTCCTTCCGGCATTTCTGATGATCGCGTCTGTCTCCTTCATAACGAAGCTACGGATCTGCTTGTCCTCAACAAGGAAGTCACTGAATGTCTTCTTGTCGGCATACCAACGTGTATCCCATTCTTTGATAACGCCTACTCTGAGGCCATGGGGATTTACTTTCTGACCCATGTGATATCCTCCTTATACTCTTTCCTTGAGAACAACAGTTACGTGACTTGTTCTCTTGTTGATTCTGCTTGCCGATCCTCTTGCTCTCGGGATGAAACGCTTGAGGATGGGACCCGGATTTGCAAATGCATCTGCAACATACAGGTCACCTCTGTTCAGGCCGTTGTTGTTAACAGCATTAGCCTCTGCAGACTTCATAACCTTTGTGAGTACAGGAGAAGCCGCCTTGGGTGTGTACATCAGGATCGCATAAGCGTCATCGATGTCCTTGCCCTTGATAAGATCAGCAACGATCTTAACCTTACGGGGAGTGATGCGGACATACTTGGCTGTCGCGATACCCTGATCTTTGCCGATACCGAGAAGCTTCTTCTGCTTCTTGGTAGGAACGGGAAGCTTAGAGCTCTTCTTTGTGGGAGCTGCATAAGCCTCGAGAATAGCCTCGCGGTTCTTCTCGATATTTTCTTTGCTCAAAATAATCTTTTCCACAATAGTTCCTCCTTCTATCAGCGGCCGCCTGCAGACTTCTCGCCGGCATGTCCGCCAAACTTACGTGTGGGAGCGAACTCACCGAGCTTGTGACCGACCATTTCCTCTGTTACATATACAGGGATGTGCTTGTGGCCGTCATAGACTGCGATCGTGTGTCCGACGAACTCAGGGAAGATCGTAGAAGCACGTGACCATGTCTGCACGATCTTCTTCTCGTTGGCGTCGTTCATAGCCTTGATTTTCTTCATAAGGGACTCTTCAACAAAATAGCCCTTCTTGGTAGATCTACTCATTTACGTGCCTCCTTAACCCTTTCTGCTCTTAACAATGTACTTGTTAGACTGCTTCTTCTTGTTCCTGGTCTTCTTACCCAGAGTAGGAACACCCCAAGGTGTAACAGGGCCGGGAAGTCCGATAGGAGACTTACCTTCACCACCTCCGTGAGGGTGGTCATTCGGGTTCATTACAACGCCTCGAACAGAAGGACGAACACCAAGGTGACGCTTACGACCTGCCTTACCGAGGTTTACGTTCTCGTGCTCCTCGTTGCCGATCTCACCGATCATGGCACGGGCCTTAACGGAGATCTTACGAACCTCACCGGAAGGAAGTCTTACCTGAGCGTAGTCATCTTCCTTAGCCATGAGCTGGGCACCTGCGCCTGCTGTTCTTACGAGCTGAGCGCCGGCACCGGGCTTGAGCTCGATGCAGGAGATGATCGTACCTACAGGGATAGCGGAGATAGGAAGAACGTTACCTGTGATGATATCGGCCTTCTCACCGCTCTCTACCTTATCGCCTACCTTAAGGCCACGGGGAGCCAGGATGTAGGACTTAGCGCCGTCAACATACTGGATAAGAGCTACGAAAGCTGTTCTGTTAGGATCGTACTCCAGAGCCTTAACCTCTGCAGGGATTCCGTCCTTCGTTCTCTTCCAGTCGATGATACGGATCTTCTTTCTGTTTCCGCCGCCCTTATGACGAACGGTGATGCGGCCGTAGGAGTTACGTCCGCCGGTCTTTCTTCCGGGAGCCAGGAGGCTCTTCTCGGGTTCCTTCTTCGTAAGAACGGAATAGTCCGTAACGGTCATCTGTCGAACTGCCGGAGAAGTAGGATTAAATGTTTTTACTGCCATTTTTATTCACTCCTTATCTGACCTTACTGGCCGAAACCAAACTCTTCGATAGATGTCTTGTACTTGCCGCCGACCTTAGTCGTCTTACCGCCCTTAGCAAGATATGTAACATCCTTGCCCTCGGTGTCGATCGTAACGACTGCCTTCTTGTAGGCAGGTGTTCTACCGAACTGATAACGCTGTCTCTTGACCTTACCGTCGAAGTTAGCTGTGTTAACAGCAACAACCTTAACGTTGAAGAGCTTCTCAACAGCCATCTTAACCTCTGTCTTTGTGGCCTTCACATCAACCTTGAATGTGTACTTGCCGTCTGCGATCTCACCGGAAGACTTCTCAGTGATCACAGGTGCCAGAATAATATCCTGCGGTGCCCTTGTCATACGTACACCTCCTGAATCTTCTCAACAGCAGCCTTTGTTACGAGGAAGCTGTCATACTTAAGGATGTCGAACACGTTGATCGTGTTAACGAGTGCGGACTTAACGTTGGGGATGTTCCTTACGGAAAGCTCTGCATTCTTGTTCTTATCCTCGAAAACAACCAGAGCATTGTCAGCCTTCAGAGCCTTGAGAGCCTTAACAGCCTCAGCTGTCTTGATATTCTCGAGGTTGAAGTCCTCAACAACGATAACCTTGCCCTCAGCAACCTTGGAAGACAGAGCAGACTTCATAGCCAGTCTCTTGATCTTCTTGGGAACTGTGTAGCTGTAGTCTCTGGGTGTGGGTCCAAAGATGATTCCGCCGCCTACATACTGAGCAGAACGTGTGGAACCGTGACGGGCACGGCCTGTGCCCTTCTGGCGCCAAGGTCTCTTGCCGCCGCCTCTTACTTCGCTTCTTGTCTTAGTCGAATGTGTGCCCTGGCGACGATTGGCGAGCTGATTACGAACGACTACAGAGATAGCACTCTGATTCGGTGTGATACCGAAGATATCGTCGGAAAGCTCGATCGAACCTGTAACGGCACCGCTAAGATTATAGATATCTAATTTAGCCATTATTATTGTCCTCCCGTCGCTTACTTGGCCTTAACGGAAGTCTCAACTGTTACGAGACCGCCCTTAGGACCGGGGATAGCACCTCTGAGTACCAGGATGCCCCTGTCGCCGTCAACCATAACGACGCTCAAGTTCTGTACTGTGCAATTAACTGCACCCATGTGACCCGGCATCTTCTTTCCGGGAAGAACACGTGCAGGTGTGGAGTTAGCGCCCATGGAACCGACTCTTCTGTGGTACATGGAACCGTGACCGGAAGGACCACCCTTCTGACCGTGACGCTTGATGTTACCGGCATATCCCTTACCCTTGGAAACACCGCTGACATCTACCTTGTCACCGACTTCGAACATATCGGAGACCTTGATCTCCTGTCCGAGGGAGTACTCTTCGTCAGTCTTGAACTCACGAACATACTTCTTAACTTCTACGTCAGCCTTCTTGAACTGACCCTTGTCAGGCTTGTTTACGAGCTTCTCGC
>CAMODL010000015.1:0-48493 GCA_946611435.1 uncultured Clostridia bacterium | reverse complement strand
ATTACCGTCTGCCGTGATATCTATCTCTGCTCCATCATGATCATTCGTGCAGAATGACATAAAGAAGTCCTTCGTCCTCGCGAGTATCTCACGCGCGGAATAATCGAGCTGCGAATCGAAGATGTGCCCTTCGGCTCTTACACCTACAGCATCTATCCCGACAGTGTCTGCCAGATACAGAGCTCTGGCGAGATGATAATCCTGCGTTACGATAACTGCCGTCCTGATACCGTAGATATCATGCGCACGCTCGATGGTCTCTGATGTCGACAGGCCGTAATGATCAAGGAATATATCCTCCGACGGGACTCCGGCTTCAATGGCATATTCCCTCATAACACCCACTTCGTTGTAGTACATACCGGAATGGTCGCCGCTGAACAGGAGCTTATCGGTGATCCCGCGCTTATAGAGCACTATGGCGGTATCAAGCCTGTCCTGAAGAAGCGGCGATGGCTCCTGATTGGCATATACACCACATCCCGGAACGATTATACAGTCGATCGTTCCGTCAAGCTGACGGATATCCGAACGGGTCTCGATATCCGACAGATCATATATTCTCCCCCTGGCGCTGTAAGTAACGATCACGTTGGTCGACAGTATCACGGCGATAACAAGCAGCATCACTATCACTATAGCGCGGGCGACTATCCTGATGATCCCGCGCCTCCTGCTTTTGTGCTGCGGTTCAGGTCTCTTTGCCATCCTGATCTATTACCTTCTCGATGTCTTCTATTGCAGAAGACATTTTCTTAGCTTCTATCTCTTCCCTGATGGCATCCATATTCTCACCGAGCCTGATCACGGTAAATCCCGACATGATGAACATAAAAAGCACACAGAGTTCCGATGCAACGGCAAACTGGACCTGAAGTACGGGCGCGAAGAAAAGGACTGCGGCTATAAGGACCGTTCCGGACAGATACACAGCCGTAACTCCGATAAGATATCTGCGGTAGACCGACTTGCTCCATTTTCCGTAGCCTTTGAGCAACATTATGAGGCACGTAAGTGCCAGGAGAATGAAGAAGACAGACATTATCCTTGCAGCGATCATATGCGTATGCCCCTCTCGTGGAGCTGCGAGACGATAAGCTTATCCACTTTCTCCGTAAGTTCAGTGATGTCACCTGAATTGTCGATTATCTGATCTGCTATCGTGCAATATTCATCATCCGTCATCTGAACAGCCATTCGTCTCTCGGCTTCTTCCCTGTCCATCCCGCGCTCTATGAGGCGACGGAGCCTGACCTTCTCGTCACATACAACGACCCAGATCTGATTACAGTGGTCTACGAACCCCTTCTGTACGGGGATCGGAACGTCTAAGACGACACATTTGGTCTTTTTCTCTCGCTCACTCTGTATCTCTTTATCCATATACTCGAAAACATATTTGTGCACGATCGAAGACAGTTCGTCAAGCTTCCTGTTATCCTTGAACACAACCGAGGAGATGTAGCGTCTGTCCATCCCGCCGTTCGCTGCTATCGCCCTTCTCCCGAACTTCTCGCCTATCTCTTCTACGGCAAGTCCTCCGGGATCAGTCACCATATGAGATATCTCATCGGCATCCAGAACCCGGATCCCTCTGTCAAAGAGGATCCTGCTGACAGTACTCTTGCCTGATCCTATGCCGCCCGTGATACCAAGTACAAACATTTATTTTGCCTCCAACCAGTTCTTTCCGCTGTGAACGTCAGCCACCAGAGGAACACTGAGATCTACCGCATTCTCCATCTCTTCCTTAAGGAGAGTGCTTACTTTGTCGCGATCTGCTTCGTCACATTCAACTATCAGTTCATCGTGCACCTGCATGATAAGGAGCGCTCCGGGTATCTTATCCGTCAGGGCTTTACGCACCTTATTCATGGCGATCTTGATTATATCGGCCGCACTTCCCTGTATAGGAGTATTCATGGCGACTCTTAATCCGAAGTTCCTTATATTGCGGTTCTGACTCTTAAGCTCACTCAGATTACGCCTTCTTCCGAACATCGTCTCGACATACCCCAACTTCTCTCCGGCAGTCTTAAGAGCTTCAAGATAGGAAGTTATCTCAGGGAACTGTATTCCATACTGGCGGATAAGTTCACCTGCTTCCTTGAAAGATATATCAAGATCCTGTGCAAGTCCGAATTCCGATATACCGTAGATGATACTGAAGTTGACTGTCTTGGCAACGGCTCTCTGAGCAGGCGTTACAAGCTCTTCGGGGATGCCGTAGACTTTTGAAGCCGTCCTTCTGTGGATATCTTCACCTTCGCGGAATGCTTCGCTCATTATCTTGTCCCCTGACATGGCTGCCAGCAGACGAAGTTCGATCTGCGAATAATCCGCATCCACGAGCACCCGTCCTTCCGGTGCCGTAAAACATTCTCTGATACGGCCGCCGTTCTCTGTCCTGACGGGAATATTCTGAAGGTTCGGTTCGGTAGATGAGAGTCTCCCCGTGTTAGTCATGGCCTGAGTAAACGTCGTTCTGACACGGCCGTCAGCGTCGATTCTCTCTCTAAGTCCTGTTGCATATGTAGAGTCAAGCTTTGACAGAGCCCTGTATTCGATGATCATATCGATGGCAGGATGGAATGATCTTATCCTCTTAAGTTCATCTATTGAAGTAGAAAAGACACCTGTCTTCCCCTTCTTGCCGTGAGGCAGGTTAAGCTTATCTTCGCCATAGAGGATATCAGCAAGCTGCTTGGGAGACGATATGTTGAACTCATAACCTGTCGCTGAATAGATCTCCTTTTCGATCTGAGACAGGCGCGAAGAGAACTCTTCGTGGAGCATATCGAGCTTATCACCCGATACGTTCATACCGTTACGTTCTATTATGTCGAGCGTTACGACCAGCGGGAACTCGATCTCATACAGGAGTCTGCCGGCCTTGCGCTGCTCGATCATCCGGTCTAACAGCTCTGCACAAAGAAGGTTCAGATAGAGCTTCCTGACGGCAAGATCAAGTTTCTTTCCTTCATCCTGTCCGTCCTGTTCGTCAAAGAGCGACAGCTGCTTTGGCTCTATATCTTCATCTTCTATCGGATATGGCTTCAAGAACAATGATTCGACGAGTCTCGGGAAATCCGGAGTCGAACCGTCAATGAGATTGAAGACATATCCGGCTATCGCAGTATCAAAGACACCGTCGACTTTAAGCGGCTCGTCGAGCACTTTGGATCTGGTCTTATAATCGAAAGCTACGGGCATGACTTCCGTCTGAGCAATAACTGTCTTAAGATCGGATACATCGATCTTAAGAACGGCAGCTGATCCCTTAACAGCAACGAGAGCCGCAGCTTTGCCGCCAATATCGATAAAAGCTATACCAGGTCTTGTCTCTGAAGTGATATGAAGATCAGATATGTTCTCACTGACGGTCAGCCTTCCTGCCATCTCCTTATACTCGTCATACAGAGCCGAAGCGAACGGATCATCTGCATCTCCTTCGCCTTCTTCGGCAAGTGCTGCAGCAGACTTATGCAGCCCTTCGAGCCCCAGCTTCTTAATGAGCATCTTAAGAGCAAGAGACGATAATCTGTCATATGTTGCCTGTCTGTCCGTTATGCCGTTATATGCCGTCTTGTCGAGACCAAACGGAACAGGTACATCCCTGTCTATACGGCAGAGCTTAAGATTAAGCTCAAGCAGTTCATGAGAAGCGTCGAGCTTATTCCTCAGTCCCTCCGACATTGAAGCGGTATTGGCAAGAACGCCTTCGACACTTCCGTACTCGGCAATAAGCTTAAATGCAGTCTTCTCGCCGACCTTCTCAACGCCCTTGATATTATCGGAATTATCGCCCATCAGAGCCTTAACATCTACGAAGACTTCAGGCTTAACGCCATAAGTCGTCTCGAAAAACTCCCTGTCGACCAGTATCCTCGGCGGCTTACCCTTGCCGCTCTGAGGCATGAGGACAGATACATTATCCGATATAAGCTGATAATCATCATGATCGCCGCTTAAGATATAAACAGTATCGCCGGCCTCTTCGCCCATACGCGACAGTGTACCGATAAGATCATCTGCTTCATATCCTTCCAGTTCCATCCTGGATATACCCATACGATCGAGAAGGTCTTTTACGACAGGCATCTGAGCAGCCAGTTCATCAGGCATTCCTTTACGGGTGGCCTTATACTCCGAAGACATCTTGTGTCTGAATGTAGGAGCCTTAAGATCGAACAGGACGCAGATGCCGGTAGGCGAATATTCATCAACTACAGACAGAAGCGTATTGAAGAAACCGTTAACGGCGCCTGTCGGAGTTCCGTCCGGGGCAGTCATCGGAGCACGGCCGATCACCGCATAGAAGGCCCGGTTCATTATCGAATTGCCGTCTATAAGCAGCAGCCTTCCCATTATCTACCTCTCTTCTCTTCGGCGATCTGCTGATTCCTAACGGCATGCGCCGTACTTATCATCAGCTTGATCCTGTTGAGCTGGTTTGCTTCGGAAGCACCCGGATCATAATCTATCGGGATGATATTCGACTGAGGATACTGTCTCCTGAGCTCTTTGATCATTCCCTTACCTGTAACGTGATTAGGCAGGCAGGCAAAAGGCTGAGCACAGATGATATTCGGAACACCGTCCTGGATGAGCTCGATCATCTCTGCCGTCAGGAACCATCCTTCACCGCAGAAGTTACCGCAGCTCAATACCGTAGACGACTTCTTGGCAAGTTCCTCGATCCGCTCGGTGAGCATAAACTTTCCGCCCGTCTTCTTGAACTCTTCGTTGATAGGCTTCCTGAACCTCTCGAGCACATTGATCGCTGCCTGATTGATCCTGGCGGTCTTCTTGGATCTTCCGAGATTGGATGCTGCCCAGATCGGGTTATAGCAGCAATAAAGGAAGAAGTCCAGTACACCGGGCAATACGCCCTCGCAGCCTTCCTGCTCGATAACATCGATGGCATTATTGTTGGCATCAGGATGGAACTTGACAAGGATCTCACCGACAAGGCCTACACGGGGCTTACGGGGAATATCCTGAAGCGGGAGTCTGTTAAACTTATCCACCGCAAGTCTGATGAACTTCTTATAGGACTTGATCTGTGGGATATCCTCGAGATCGACTCCGATATCGGCAAGAACATCTCTTATCTTTTTCTTCTCTTCAGGGCTCCTGTCCCAGTAGTTCCCGGGCATTACCTGATCGTATCTGGGCGAGAGCTCATCCTCGAATCCGCCGGGATTCAACATCTTACGACCGATGAGATTGAAGTACATATAAAGTGCGTTGGCTACACCCGGTACTGTCTCATAGGGACGGACTCTGAACAGGAGAGTCGTCAGCATATCACCAAGACACATGGCCTTAACGGCACGAACGGCAAACGGTGCAGTTATGGTCCAACCTTCGTTCTTCTCGATCCTTTGGGCCGATATGGCTACTACGGGGATCTGAGGATAGCCCGCCTCGCGAAGAGCCTTACGCAGGAACGCAACATAGTTGGTAGCACGGCAGCCTCCGCCCGTCTGTGTGATCATAAGCGTAACATTGTCGGGATCGACCTCACCCTTCAATACAGCATTTACCATCTGGCCGACAACAACGATCGTAGGGAAACAAGCATCGTTATTGACATACTTAAGACCGCACTCGATATCTTCACGGGTAGCCTGTTTAAGCACCTTCATCCTGTATCCCGCGTCTCTGAAAGCAGCCTCTACAAAGTCGAACTGTATCGGAGCCATCTGAGGTGCAAGGAGAGTATGCTCCTTCTTGTTCTTCTTGGTGAATTCCATACGCTTAAGAGCATAGGGCGCATCCTCACCGGAAGCGGGAGGCTCGGGCATCTTAAGTTCACCCTTCTTAAGCAATTGTTCCCTCTCTTCCATGGCAACAACAAGAGAACGCATCCTGATCCTGGCAGCGCCGAGATTACTTACTTCATCTATCTTAAGCAGAGTATAGAGCTTACCTGATGATTCGAGGATCTCCTGAACCTGATCGGATGTTACGGCATCAAGTCCGCATCCGAAGGATGTAAGCTGAACAAGCTCGAGATCAGGACGCGTGATAACAAAAGCGGCGGCTTCATAGAGCCTCGTGTGATACATCCACTGATCGACTACCCTTATCGGTCTCGCGAGGCGTCCCGGCTCTGCAACACTGTCTTCTGTCAGGACTGCAAGCCCCAACTGATTGATCATCTCGGGGATGCCGTGGTGGATCTCAGGATCTATATGATAAGGACGGCCTGACAGGACAATACCCTTCATTCCGGTCTTATTCATCTCGTCGAGTATGGCAGCAGCGCGGTCCCTTATGTCCTGCTTATAGCGCTCATATTCGATCTTACCTGCATTAACAGCCTCTACGGCTTCCTGACGTGTTATACCGAGATAATCAAATGTCTTGACCAGGTTCTCTGCGACCGAAGCCATATTGTCGAGCGGCATGAAAGGATTCAGGAACCTGATATTCTTTTCTCTCAGCGTCTCTACGTTGTTACGTATGACCTCCGGATACGAGCAGACGATCGGGCAGTTATAGTGATTGCCCGAATTTGCATTCTCGATCGTCTCATAAGGCACATCGGGATAAAAGATCGTCGTTATTCCTCTCGATATGAGATTCTCGATATGACCGTGCGTGAGCTTAGCAGGATAACATACACTCTCAGAAGGTATGGTCTCCATTCCCCTCTCGAAAAGCGCATGGGAAGACCTTGCCGATATGAGTACTCTGAATCCCAGCTTGGTCAATACGGTAAACCAGAACGGATAGTTCTCATACTGGTTCAGAGCTCTCGGGATACCGACGGTACCGCGAGGTGCATCCTTCTCGGCCAGAGGCTTATAAGCGAAGGTCCTCTCATACTTATACTTGAACATATTCGGGAGCTCGATCTTCTCGCGCGTGCTGTCGAGACCCACACTCTCTCCCTTCTCGCAACGGTTACCGGATACGAACCTCTTTCCGTTGGAGAAGGTCGATATGGTAAGACGGCAATGGTTGCCGCAGAAAGGACACTGAGTATTCTCAGTCTCCATATCGAATTCATTGAGCTGATCCGGGCCTAAGATTCCTGATGCTCTTACATTGGCGGAAGTTTTGACATCATCTATCTTCGGGACCCTGGCTCTTGCAATAAGAGCTGCACCGAATGCGCCCATAAGTCCCGCCACATTAGGTCTGATGACATCTCTTCCCGATACGATCTCGAAGCATCTCAGGATCGCATCATTAAGGAATGTACCGCCCTGAACTACTATATTCTTACCGAGCTGCTCGGTATCCCTGATCTTGATGACCTTATAGAGCGCATTACGAACGACTGAATAAGACAGTCCTGCAGAGATATCTCCTACCGTAGCACCTTCCTTCTGGGCCTGCTTGACCTTTGAATTCATGAATACGGTACATCTTGTTCCGAGATCTACCGGGTTAGTTGCCTTAAGTGCCTCTACGGAGAAGCCGTGAGGATCCATTCCGAGAGTCTGCGCGAAGGTCTGGATAAAGGATCCGCATCCGGACGAGCACGCCTCATTGAGCATGATCGAGTCGATAACACCGTTACGGATCCTCATACACTTCATGTCCTGTCCGCCGATATCGATTATGAAGTCGACATCCGGGCAGAAGAACTTGGCTGACTGGAAGTGTGCCATCGTCTCGATCTCACCGATATCGATGCCGAGGGCAGCCTTGATGATATTCTCTCCGTATCCGGTTACACACGAATAGGCGATCCATGCCTTCTCGGGGAGCTTGGAATAGATATCCCTGAGGATATTGACCGCACTCATTACCGGATTACCCTTGTTACTTGCATAATAAGTGTAGACAAGCTCACCTTCGGTATTGATAACAACGGCCTTGGTCGTTGTAGATCCGGCGTCTATACCCAGGAAGAGTTCGCCTTCCTGAACGGCAATATCGAGAGTCGGGATCATTGCCTTGGCATGACGGTCATAGAACCGCTTCTTCTCGTCCTCATCCTTAAACAGAGGATCGATCCTTATGATATCAGGCGTAAATCCCTCTTTGTTGGCGAATCTCGTAAGAAGATCCTCGAGTAGCACCGGCTTGTCGGTGGAACTCAGAGCAGCTCCGAGAGCTACATATATCTGAGCCTCATCAGGCATCCAGAATGAATCGACCTTATCTGCGAGAGTTCTCTCGAATGCATGCCTCAACTCGGAATTAAAGTAAAGCGGGCCTCCGAGGAATGCCACATTACCCTTGATCGGACGTCCGCAGGCAAGTCCTGCGATAGTCTGATTAACTACCGACTGATAGATAGAGGCAGCCAGATCTTCCTTTGCAGCGCCTTCGTTGATGAGCGGCTGCAGATCACTCTTGGCGAACACTCCGCATCGGGAAGCGATCGTATAGAGAGACCTGTAATCCTTCGCGAAGTTATTAAGACCGTCCGCGTCAGTCTGAAGGAGCGAAGCCATCTGATCGATAAATGCTCCGGTACCGCCGGCACAGGTTCCGTTCATACGCTGTTCGAGGACCGGATGCATATAAGTGATCTTGGCATCCTCGCCTCCGAGCTCGATTATGACATCTGTCTCGGGATGGTACTTCTTGATCGCTTCCGTCTCGGCCATTACTTCCTGAATGAACTTGAGGTGAAGCCAGTTAGCTACGGACAGTCCGCCGGAACCGGTGATAGTTACGGACACGGCAATCCCGGGGAACTTCTCGTTAAGTTCATCGAAAAGCTTATTAAGCAGTCCCGATATATCCGAGTGATGTCTCCTGTATTCATTGTAGACGATCTCGTCGCCGTCAAGCAGTACGATCTTGATGGTCGTTGAACCGATATCAAGACCTAATCTGTACCTGATGTTCATTAATCATTTCCGTCCTTGTGTCTTGTTTCCTGAAGCGGAGTGCCCTTCGGCTGACCTCTGCTCGTTGTATGGGTATTGGCAGTCTCGCCGGCGCTCTTGCCGTTCTTCTTCCTGCTCTTCCTGCTCTTCGGGAAAGGAATACTGCCGAACACCTTCAGAGAAGCTTCTTTAAGTTCTCTCATGGTATTATCCTGTTCTGTCCTTAACGCCTCACGGAAGTCACCATGCTTGAGTATGCGGGCCTTAAACTCCGGATCAAGTGAGATGGAGAGTAGTTCATCGGGAACTCCGAGGCTTAAGTCAAACGGCTTGCCGAACGCATCCTTGCTGACAAGGTTAAGCCTCTCGACTGCCATCACCACATTCTCCTCGAACTTGGTAAAATCACACCTTATACCGAGTTGGAGAGGAAGCCCGGTAAAGTTGATCTTCACATAAGGCAGATTCTTCGTAAATATGAGATGAAGCGTTATCAGCTTCATATAGGATTCGAGATTAATGCACTCCTGATCGCAGATCAAAGCCCTTGCACCGTCCTCGGGCATGCACGATATATCAGATCTCTCATCTTCGAAGCCGTTGGCCCAAAGATAATAGAGTTCACGATATACTTCACCCTTGAACTTCTCGAAGTCTCTGGTAAGAGGATTGGCGAGCACCGGAGAACCGATACTGAAGATATACTGCATATAGGACACCTCAAGATAAGAAGGCACCCCGAACCATTTGAAATATGCAGCCACATCTCTGGCGTTGAAAATATACTTAGCCATAAACGCAATCTCCGACCATACTTTTACATAGTGGATTATAGCACAACGGATCCGTGAGAGACCGCTCTCTCTTTAAATAATAAAGAATTCTTACAGTTTGCCGATATCCTCTGTGGATTGGAATAGATTTTTGGGCAAAAGACGTTTTTACTTACGGCGATAGTGTCTTACCGTGAACGATACGCCCTTTTCGCTCATGATCTCGGGTTCTTCTTCGGTGAGCTCCCAGTTATCATCCTCATCAAGGTTCGGGAAATGGGCATCAGCCTCAAAAACGGCATTGATATATGTGATTATAGCCTCGTCACATGAGTCGATAAGCGTATTATAGATCTGCTCTCCACCGATCAGGAAGATCTTGTCATCGGGATGCGCTTCCTCATACGCCCTTAGTTCTTCACTGCTGTGGAGCACTACCGCTCCCTCTTTAACAAAGTCGGGATTACGGGTCATAACGATGTTGATGCGCTTGGGAAGAAGCTTCTCATCTTTAAATGTCTTCAGCGTCTTACGCCCGAAGACTACCGTATGTCCTGCAGTATATTTACGGAATACGCCCCTCTGGTCTTCCGGAAGAGATATCAGGAGATCGCCTTTGTTTCCGATCCCCCAGTTAAGATCTACTGCTGCTATAGCTATCATTTAAGTCACCCCTCGAAAAAGTTGGTAAAATATCCCGAAGAAGATACCGGTTCTCCGGCTTCTATCAGGTGTCTGACATCCCCCAATGTCTGGATCCTGAAGGAAGCTTCTCCTTCTTGGCGCTCCTCGGAGCACAATACATTGACTGATGTCGGTGCCATAAAGAATCCCTGCCACAGTGAAGGCGCCGCTATGCCCGTAAGATGACCCATTATCAGCATACTTACACCCAGATGGCAGAAGAATACGATCGTATCGTCATTATGTTCCCTGACCTCATATACTCCGTCTGCGCGTCTCACATACCCGTGTTCGGCCAGAAGAGCGTCAAAGCCCGTATAGACTTCCCGGGCGTAACCCTCTATATCCCCCGAACGCATAAGCTGTGTTCGGGTCCATTTATCCTTATCGTGCAGATCATCATTCGGGCAGAAGTATGAAGGCATAAAGTCCCAAGCTATATGTTCCTGACCGTTCTCGGGCAGATAGACCCTGTAATAGAACTCTTTGAGCCAGTCATATACGATCGCTTCCCGTCCGCATTTCTCCAGAGTCGGTGCAGCAGTAGCAACGGCCCGACCGTACGGAGAGCAGTAAAAATCCTTCACATCCCATTTGCTGACACGCCCGGCAAGTATCTCCGCCTCGCGCCTGCCCTTGGGTGTTACAGTATCATTCTCATAATCCGGTTCGGCATGTCTTATGAATACTATCCTCATCTTCCGTGCCGCCCATCACTCTGCTACGGGTATACCGGTGATCTTTTCACCGTACTGATACCCTTCGAGCCGGATATTATCAGCAGTAAATGCATAGAAATCCGTGATCCCTTCATCAATAACGAGCTTGGGAGCAGGATATGAAGGACGTTCGATAAGCTCCTTAACTATGGGCACATGTCTGTCATATACGTGAGCATCGGCAATAACGTGAACGAGTTCACCTGCTTCAAGTCCGCTGCATCTGGCAAACAGATGCACAAGAACGGCATACTGACAGACATTCCATCCGTTAGCGACAAGCATATCATTGGATCTCTGGTTAAGAATGGCATTGAGCTTATTCCCTGTTACATTAAAGGTCATCGAATAAGCGCACGGGTAAAGGTTCATCTCGTGAAGATCCTGATGCACGTAAATATTAGTCATGATCCTTCTTGATGAGGGATTATTCTTCAGATCGTAGAGGACACGGTCCACCTGATCCATGTCACCTTCCTTATAGTGATGCTTTACCCCGAGCTGATATCCGTACGCCTTACCGATAGAACCGGTCTCATCAGCCCAGGCATCCCAGATATGTGTCTTAAGGTCTTTTACATTATTAGATTTCTTCTGCCAGATCCAAAGGAGCTCATCTACCGCCCCCTTGAAATTCTGATAGCGCTGTGTAAGCATAGGAAATTCCTGCGACAGATCGTATCGATTAACGATCCCGAAAGCCTTATATGTATATGCGGGAGTTCCGTCGCTCCACTTCGGGCGAACCTTCTCATTCTCGGTCGTGTATCCCGAATCCAGTATCTGTCTGATATTCTGATCGAAGATCTCATCTGCTCTGCTCATGGTAACACCTCTCCTAACAATAGAAAGATTATACCAATAGCAGGGTTAAAATCAAACGAGCTTATAGAACTGCGGATAAACATCTTCCGTCAACTGCATCAAGGAAAATGACACCTGACGATACGTGTTCAGAACTCTCATCTCCATCATAAAAGTATACAGCCCATACCGGAACCAGCTTAGGCTCAAAACTATAATCCATGGAATAACAATCTGCTGAGAAAGGATAATATATCAGTTCTGCATAGTAAACAGATGCACGATCAGTGTTGTCTTGTGCCATTACCCGCATTATTGCGGGGATACTATTCTTGACACACCCCTCAAGAGGAATAACTTCAAACGGTCCGTTTTCAACTGCATATTCACAGTAATTGTAAAGTAAAACATCAATTATCACACTGTGTTCTGTACTCAGATAAGATGTCAAAGACTGGTCTGAGATTCCCCAAAACCTGCCATAGTATTCACCAACATTAACGGTAGTCGAGATTACGGGATGCAAGTATTCTGATATACCGATCGGAAGTCCGTTCAATTCTTCCCTTAGTAAATAATAATCGAACCCGTTTATCAAGTCACCGGCATAGTTATGCTCACATTCAATGTCGTATATGTCTATATGTTGTTCAAAGATTTCGCCCGTTCTGTCAAACCTAACGCATAAAGCGTTTTGATGAAGATCAATGAAACCATTAAAAGCTTTTTCGATAATGCTCACAGATGGAATAATCGAGATATCTACAACATCTGTCCCCTCGTTCACTTCACTTACATATCGCCAGAATTCAGGACTTTCAACATCGCAACTATAGCTTGAATAAACATCAGTATTAAACAAGCACTCCATGATATCCTCGGAATCAACAACCGGAACATTTGACACCTTACTGTTGCACCCGTAATACGATACTTGGGGAACTTCATTATCGTTATATACAACATGGTAATCTATGGTGCAATTGCCATCATTATAAATGCCGGAAATAGTCATATCATCCGTATTAACATCAAGTTCAAAGTCAACTACAGGATATGAGCTCTCGTTAAGGTGAAGATCCGTATCGGACGGCTCACTTATAGGTATAGAACCGATATATCGATCATTTATCTGATCAGATTCTGTTTGTTCAGTATTACTGCAAGCCGGCAAAGCGATAACAGTTATGATTATCATTAGTGTACATATCTTCCTCATATTTCACCGTCTCTTTCAGCCCAATAAATGTTTAGTCTTGATCTGAGTGACTCGGCGATCTCATCGACTGTTTTCCCTTCAGAATAGTATGATTCTACTTCCTCTTCAATTATAGCTCGGAGTCCCCAATCATCAAAAACAACTGAATCAGCGGATAATACTGCCTCATAAAGATCATCGCGAGCTTCAGGCGTTGCTGTAAGATAATTACTGAAAAATGACACAGTATTATAGTCGGTTTCCGGAATCAGTTCGTGATTAACTGAATAATCAAGGAATTCGTTCATAACAGACTCATTTACAGGAATCAAATTATTCATATAATTAAGCCTTTGGACGTCTTCATCAAACAAATAACTGATCAATTCGACACAAGCCCCGGGATGATCTGTATCAGAAGACAGTCCCACCTCTCCCCTCGGAAATACCGGATGAGTAACCGAATCTTGAGAAGGATATCCTATGTAATCGATCCTTGAACCGGAAGCAATCTCAAAATCTGACAGATCTGCTACCGAATATATCTCCCCCGGAAAGAGCAGGCAATCATCGTATGAATACGAAGAAGAAACATAGTAGTTAGAGGAATAACCATTGGAATAGCAATATGATAGGATCGAGTATAATTCATCATAATCGATGCTTCCCTCATGCTCCGTTTTACTTATGATCTGATATGCCATATTCGAAGCCGAATCCGGATAAAACGGGTCAATACCAAGCCTTTCGCTTAACTGTCCCACATCTTCCAAAGTGACATCAAGGGGGTTATCGAACATTCCGTCAAAACACATATACCCCATCATTTGAAAACCTGAGAATAATCGGATGCATTTACCGCTATCATCAAACATTAGTTCACGAATACAGGGTATCATCATGTCAAGGATGACATAACGCTCGTCGTCCAGAAAAGCACTAATATCCTGTGTTATTCCGCTTGAGTACAACTCCGCATAATCGAAGAAGGTCCCATAAAAGATATCCGGTGTATTTCCTTCACCGAAATACTTCAAAAGAGCAGCCTTTGAGGATGCATTTCCTAAATCTGCAAAATCCGGATTCTCGCGATAATCCTCTATGTAGGCTCTGTATTCATTTTGTGAAGTATTAAACCGATAGACCGCTGTCATAAGCGGTATATCTGTTCTGCACCCATAGCCGCCAACGATAATCGGGATTCGTTCCTGATTTGTTGCTTCGGGGTCATAATCATAAATAACTGCCTGAGATAATTGACCGGAATAGTAATATAACACAGCATATTTATCATCATTCAGTCCGACATATTCGGGATTAGAGACAAGTGTGGCTGATGGTGGGACAACATCAATACTGTTATAATCGCACAGTTGATACAATATGTTTTGCTGAGGATCGAACTTATACTCTCCCGTCTCGGTAAAGATGTAAGGACCACTACAAAATGAAACATTACCAACAGAAGTCGGCAAATCAAATGTATCCAGGATCAGCGTACAATCCGAGTGGTCGAAATCGACTCTATAATACTTCCACGTAGACATACTATGCGTGATCACATAGTACTCTCCATCATCTTCATAGAACACATTATGCCCATAGTACCAATTAAGAGAAGGATCACTTATCACAGTTTCCGGATTATCATCAACGCTATATTTCTCAATCCTGCCGGAACTCATCACAGCATATCCGTCATTAAATGAACAAACACCGTTTAATGCGTTATCCTGATCTATGATCGTATTTATACTTCCGGAATCCAGATCAAGAGCGCATACTCCTTCGGTTGTTATAAATAAAAACCTATTTTCAAGCAATGTATTCGAAACAAACACATTGGTATTATCCGGCAGTCTATATTCCTCTGTCAGATTACCTGCATCATCATACTTTTGCAGGAAAAACTCCATTTGAGAATCCACATCAAAATCAAAGGCCAGAGATGAAACCACCAGATAGTAACAATTGTCTCCTGACAAAACGTTGTGGATCTCTGAATACTGCCTGTCAAAAGAAACATCCAGTACTGTTGAACGGTAGATTTTATCCGAATGTGATACGCTTACAGGTGTTTTCTCCGCATCCTTGCTACACGAAGAAATGCTTGCACATAACAAAATAAGGATTGCGATGATCAGTATTTTGAGAATCAATATCCCCTTGTAGACCTGTCCTTCAGACATCTTGTTGATCAACAGAAAACAATAGACTGTATACTTTTACGCATTGGGATTCCCATAACCGGTCCTGCCGGGATGAATAAGCTCCCCTTCCGTAATATGACCGATCGGACGCTCGTAAACAGGTTGATACATCTCAATGTCATCTTCACACCAGTCCGGATCCCACTCAGTACAGTACTCACAGTTACAGTCGATCACGGAGAAATAGTTGCCCCTGCAGTAACTGCAATCCACATAATTGGTGAATTGACGTGAATAGCCGGTAAACCCTATGGAATTATAGTAGACCATATGGCAGTCGATCTCATGAGCTGCAACAAGTCGGAATGCCTCTACAATTGCCCACTCGGAATCCAGAGTTCGGGAGATATTGCATTCATGAGTCTCTTGATTGACTGCAAGGAACTGACCATTACGAAGAACTGTGGACGTGATCGTCTTAGTCGGCCATCTCTTACAGTTGACACGGTTAAGCACAGTGCATGCTACAAGCACCTTATCAGTAATATCGTCTTCGCAGAAAGCGCCTTCTCCCTCAACAACTCGAGAGAAAAGAATAAACTCCTTCTCACTTATGCCGCAGGCCTGAGCCTTTATCGCAGCAGGAAAATAGTAGCGCTCTTCATCTGTAGCGTTCTGCCAGAGGATCTCATAGTTCTTGTCATATTTCTCATGAAGAGAAATGCTCATGTCACGATCGATACCGGAATCTGCAACCCCCGCAGTTCCCATCGAACCAACGATACAGAGTATCGTTAATACAGAAATCAGTTTCAGTCGTAAAATAGTATTACCCTCTCTTTCGGCTGTCCCGACCCATAAAACACGTGAAAATGATACAACGGATCCGACGTTTTTGCAACATTAGCGTAATAAATAGGGCATTTCAGACAAGCAATCACGTATATTCGTCTGTCGAAATGGACAAATTATCCAAGATATTTTACATTTAGTTCACTAGAGCATGCGTGCTCATACAAATAGTAAGGGGCCGTCTCATATGTCTGAGACAGCCCCCATATGGTCGGAGTGACGGGACTTGAACCCACGACCCCTTGCTCCCTAAGCAAGTACTCTAGCCACCTGAGCTACACCCCGATGTGTCAACTGCGCTGTATCAGGAAAAGTTGGTCGGAGTGGCGAGACTCGAACTCGCGGCCTCTAGCTCCCGAAGCTAGCACTCTACCACCTGAGCCACACCCCGCCGTAATCCTGCACAGCTTATCCGTGACAGCCAATAAATAATATTACATCAGAATGAAATATGCAAGATAAAATGTTAAGATAGAGCGAAAAATCTTGAGGATAATATAGATGAGCAAAGTAAAAGAGAATGATTTCGGGCATGGAAGCATGTCATCCATCATTATACGTCAGGCACTGCCGTTGACTCTGTCTCAACTTGCCGCACTTCTTTACACGATCGTTGACCGGATATTCATAGGTCATATCAAGGATGTCGGCTTCGACTGTCTCACCGGTATAGGGCTCACTTTGCCGTTCGTTACGATAATCAACGCCTTCACCTGTTTATTCGGGCAAGGCGGATCCCCGGTCTTCTCTATCGCCAGAGGCCATGGTGACGATAAGAAGGCAGGTAAGGTGATGCACAATTCATTCCTCCTCCTGCTTTCCAGTGCCGTAGTGCTTACACTGCTGTCTCAGGTATTCATGAAGCCTCTTCTCTACGCATTCGGAGCCGGAGACAATTCATACGGATATGCAGCCGACTACCTGAGGATCTACCTTTGCGGCACCGTCTTTACTATGTTCGCTACCGGAATGAACTTTTATATATCCGCACAGGGTTTCCCTCAGATGGCCATGATAACTGTTTTCTCGGGTGCCGGTATAAATATGATCCTGGATCCCATATTCATTTTCGCGCTGGATATGGGTATTCGCGGTGCCGCAGTGGCAACTGTCATATCACAGGCTATATCCGCTTCGTGGGTCCTTGTCTTTCTTACCGGAAAGCGTCCTGCGATCAGGCTTCACCCCCGGCATATAAAGCCCGACCGTAAGATATGCGGCTCGATCATCGCGATAGGCTTTACCGGATTCATTATGGAGATCACTAACAGCATCTCCCAGATCGTATGCAACAGGACGCTGAGACAATACGGCGGCGAAGACTATGTCGGCATAATGACCATCGTTAACTCCGTAAGGGCGATGCTCGGCGTCGCCGTCACCGGTATCACCATGGGGGCTCAGCCTGTACTCGGCTATAATTACGGAGCGCGTAAGTATGACAGGGTCAGGAGCGGTATAGTCGCCACTTCTCTGTTTGCTTTCGCCTATACTCTGGTGGTCTGGATACTGATAATCCTGTTCCCGTCATTCTTTATCGGGCTCTTCAGTGATGATGCCGATCTCAACAAGAAGGCGGTTACTTATCTTCACATATATTTTATGGCTTATGTTTTTATGTCACTTCAGTATTCAGGACAATCAACCTTTATGGCACTCGGCATGGCGAAAAGGGCCATCTGTTTCTCGATATTCCGTAAGATAGTTCTGGTTGTTCCGCTGACACTCATCCTGCCACTGTTCCTCAGAGACTCGGTAAGCGGTGTATTCTGGGCTGAACCGGTATCTAATATAATCGGCGGAGGAGCAAGCTTCCTTACCATGTACCTTACGGTCTTCCGAAGATTGAAGGGCAAGAAGACAGAGCTGTCCGAAGTCTCTCTGTAACTTACTCCTTGAAGAGCCCCTTAGTTACAGACTCTACGAGATCCTCACCGTTAGCTTCGACATTGAGCTTCTTGAGATAGCTGTTGATCAGGACATCCGTGATCATGATCGGCAGTTCTCTTCCATACCTCTCTGCCAGCAGACCGCGTTCATGTATATTCTTGATGGCACGCACCACGACTCCGGCAAATCTTATACCGACAGCAGGCACTTCATCTTCATTCTCTTCAGAACTTCCCCACTTAATGAGCCTGTCGTAAACAGAGCTCTTCCTGTCTGCCAGAGTTATTCCCTTTCTGTCAAGGCCGGCTCTTTTAATGGCTCGCCTATCGTCAGATACAAGTATTCCGTATTGTTCTTTTGTGAACTGATCCATCTCGATACACAGATCCTCAGCTTTAACGGCCATAACATTGATCTTCAGGACGAACATGCTTATATCCTGTCCCTCAAAGCTGACGATCCGATCGGAGATGATCTCCTCGAGCAGATCCGTCAGATCTTTATCAGCATCGGTAAAGGGTTCATAAACAGTTCTGCCTCTCCCGAATAATTGCATCTCGGCAGTCTGCATGCCGGATAAAAGATCATCAGATGCTTCTATGTTCTCGCGTATTATCTTAACTACCGGATGATCGCTCTTACGCAGCTGATGGATTATACGGATCTCTTCGATCACGGCATAGAGGAAAACAGTTATGATAAAGGTCATGCCGAACAGCATCATCCAATTGTTCTCTCTTCCGAACGTGATCATAAAAAGGCCCGCGATCAGGAAAAGGGACTTCGACAGAATGATCGATATAAACCCCATAATGAACAGGTATATATATGCCCGATTCTTTCCCATCTTCTCTCCTATCTGCGATAGATAATGCCCGTTGATTTTATAACATATTAGGACGATTTTAAACTGCAAGTACCGTCCCTGAACCCATTAGGAGTATAATCATAAGCATCAAAGCCAATGGAGTTAATATGACCAGAGATAAAGTACTTTCTATGCTGATCAATTCGGCAGAACACATATCGGGAGCTTCTATTAGCGAGGAACTCGGTATCTCGAGGGCTGCCGTTAATGCAGCAGTCCAAAGTCTTCGAACAGACGGCTATCAGATCGATTCGTGCACAAACAAAGGATATAAGCTGATCTCCCGTCCCGACAGGCTGACTGTCGGTGATATCGAAGCGATCCTGGGACCTGAGAGAATGAAGACCGTTCACGTCGAGACAACAGTCGATTCAACCAACAAGAGACTTAAGGAACTCGGTTATGACGGTTGTCCTTCCGGTACAGTGATCATCGCCAATGAGCAGACGAGCGGAAGAGGCCGTCTCGGACGTTCATTCTCTTCGCCCTCCGATACCGGCATATATCTTTCCATTCTTTTCCGTCCGGACACGTCACCTTCCGATACAAGCACCGTGACCGCACGAGCCGCTGTTGCCGTAAGTGATGCGATCAGCCGTGCCGTCGGCGTGACTCCGGGTATCAAATGGGTCAACGACCTCGTCCTCGGAGGGCATAAGATCTGCGGGATCCTGACAGAGCTGTCGATAGAGAGCGAGACATCAAGGATCGACAACATCGTTATCGGCATAGGTGTCAACGTAAATAACACGATCGAAGACTTTCCCGAGGAGATACGATCTACCGCATCTTCTCTGGCAATGGAATGTCCGGATAAACGGGATAAGCTGAACCGTTCAGACATAGCGGCACATATGGTCCTTGAACTTGACCGACTGATAAAGAGCTGGCCCGACGATTCCGAATACTATCTGAAGCGATATCGCGAACTCAGCGCTACCGTCGGGCAAGAAGTCACGGTATTCCCTGTCGCAGGGCGCAAGGATACTGCTGTTCAGGGCCGAAGAGGGACTGCCGTCGCGATCAATGATGATTTCTCACTTAAGGTTGTTTACGATGACGGTACAGACGAAGACCTGAGCAGCGGCGAAGTCAGCGTCAGAGGATTATACGGCTACGCCTGATAAACGTCAGTTTACACATATCAGCCCGCTTATTCTTGAGAAACGCCCCTCTCCGATGCCGGATACATTCATCAGTTCCCTTATGTCATCGAAGGCATCTGCCTGCCGGTACTCGATGATCGCCTCGGCTGTTACTTCACCTATCCCGGGAAGCGTCATCAATTCATTGATATCCGCCGTGTTTATATTTACAAGACCTACTGACGAGCCATCCTCATCACTTCCCGTAAGCCACGTATCATCCGCATCTATGAGTATGGGGTCCACATCGTATATTCCGCCTTCCGGCTCATCCTCACCGGCAAATGGAATGTAGACCGAGATATTCGAATCCAGAACATATACCAGATTCACCTTCTCTGACGCTGCATCAGACGTCATTCCTCCTGCCATTAGGACAACGTCATTAAGAAGTGCGCCGGAATGTAGTTCATACACTCCGGGATCCCTGACTGCCCCGCAGATATATACACTGATCGTCTTAATCCGAGTCTCTTCAAGAGTAGTGTCCCCGGCCTCGGTCTCCCCGATGTCAGTCTCTTCAGCATCAGATCTGTTGACTGTGATCCCCGAAGTCCCAGGCTTACTCAGAAAGCTGCCTTTACAGATCATGTTATAGCCGACACTGAGCAGTATCATCAGCACAAAAGCCGCAGGATACAGGAGTCTTTTGTCTGCTTTGTGTTTCATGGCTCACCTCGTCTTTTTGAGATAATGATAGACGATTACGGCACTTCAAAATCTCACAATTCATAACAATTCGCGACAAAACCCGACAATTCATAACAATCCTGCCCCACCCCCTGTCCGAAGCAAGGCATTAAGTGATAAAATGTGATGAATCTATGCTCGAAAAGAAGTGTTGACATGAAGACCACAGCCGATTTTATTGAAAGACTGCGGAACGATGAAGCCTTTACAAATGAGATCAAAGAGAAGGTAAGCACTGCGCTGGAGAACGGATCAACAGACCATACTCAGATCCTGATCGATATCGGTGCAGAATACGGATATGAGATAGATGGCAGTATGATCACGGAGCTCAATTCCGACGTAGATGTACTCTCAGAGGAAGAGCTCGGCAAAGTGTCCGGAGGAACACTTCCCATTATTGTAATCACAGGCGTTTCGATATCTTTAGCCGTTACATGCGATCTGGTCCAGTCGATCATGGATTCTTAAGTCATTACCAATAATCGATAATATCTTACAGGTCTGTCTCTTATCAGAGGCAGACTTGTTTTTTGCGGGATACCACGCAGGGGCGATACATGCAAAACTCGAGATGCTGCCGTCTTGGTGTATTTTTACCTTTCTTATTAACCACCGTGGGTAACTGTTCGTGTAAATCTGCAGTTTTTTACCTGATTCCTTACCCACCGTGGGTAACATTCCGTGTAAATTCGGCTGTTTTTACCTGGTTTTGTAACCACCGTGGGTAACTGTTCGTGTAAATCTGCAGTTTTTTACCTGATTCCTTACCCACCGTGGGTAACATTCCGTGTAAATCGACACAGCACAAGTTCAACGACCAAACAAAAGAGCCGTCTCACGCGAAGACAGCTCTTGTATCTTACTTCAGATATAGCAGAACCTTTATACATCGGGTCTCTTGGTCTCCCAGAGCTGCTCGAGATTGTAATTGGCTCTCTCTTCGGGATGGAAAACATGAACGACAACATCCTTATAGTCGATAAGGACCCATCTGTCTCCCGAGCGTCCCTCTATGTGATCGGGATAGATCCCGAGGTCATTCTTGATAACAAACTCGACCTCATCAGCCAATGCCTTGATCTGTGTGGTGGAATTACCGCTGCAGATAACGAAATAGTCCGCCAGTGTAGTCTTGTCAGCCACATCGAGCACTTCTATATCGATTCCCTTCTTGGAATCGAGTATCTCAACGATCTTGTCAGCGAATTCTTTACTGTCCATGTGTATCTCCTTTTTTGTAATTTGTAACCGGACGGTTCCCTTTATCTTTTTCTATTATATCATTCAAATGCCCAGACTCTCCATAAAGTCTGAAGTCAGAGGATGTAGTTCTCTTCCCTGTGCCTTAAACTTGTCCCTTACAGATGAAGCACACATCCTCAATGCCTCATCAATATCGGTCTCGGCCGCGCGTCTTATCTCCGTAAGGTCCGTATATGTCCTGGAAGGCTCGATCTTGTCGGCGAGAAAGACTATCTTGGCGAGGATACTCATATTGCCGCATCCGGTCGTATGGTATGTGATGGCATCAAGGATCTCGGGATCGTCCACTCCGAATTCGGATGCCGCGAACACAGCGCCGGCCGGGGAATGGAGAAGCTTACGGTCGGTAAAGACATCACCCGAACGCTTGCGAGCCATATCGCGCTGGATCTCAATAGGGAGTTCTTTGGCACAATCGTGAAGCGCACCGGCGATCAGAGCTTTCCCGGCATCGGCTCCGTACATATGAGCATATCTGCAGGACAGAAGTCCGACATTTAGTGTGTGCAGCAGACGTTTCTGACAGAGGAACGGGTACAGTCCGACCGCAATATCAAGGAACTGCTCAGCAGTATCATCGCTCACATGATCAAGGACGTTGACACCGGTATACATTGCGTGTGTCTTGATAAAATCCCGTGCTGCTTCAGGGACATCGTCATAATCGCCTTCTCTGCGGATATAAGAAGAGGCGGCCTCTACTTCATCTATCATGAAGATCTCCGGTCTTTTGCCGAAGATCGCAAAGAGCCTGTCAGCCTCTGCCTCGACGTCAACGCCGTCGCCGGGACGGGACGCTGTCAGAAGATCAGCATATGACAGGATCTTATCCGGCATATACCATGTGTCGAACTGAGGGAGGATATCAGAACCTACGATCCAGTAAAAAGTATGATCTTCGGACGCTTTCTTCGGTTTGACCCCGTGCTCGACGAGAAAGGCTTCTATATAATCCCTGTCACACAACCTCTCGAGAGTAACAGCAGTATAGCTGATACCGTCGATAAAGAATTCGATATCACAAAGATATACAGGGAGCTTATCAAGTTCACTGTCAATGACTTCCTTCATCATATAGAACCGGTAGGGCGCGGCGCTCGAAGCTCTTCCACGCTTGAAGGAATTCCGGACAGACGGGATAACGATAACAGCATCAACAAGACCGCTGTTAAGCGCTCCCTTTATCATCGATACGTGACCATTGTGAACCGGGTCGAACGAACCGCCGAACAGACCGATCCTCATCTGTATCAGCCCAGAGTCCTTCCTATATCCGTACGATAGTGACAGTCGGTAAAGGAGATCTTCTTAACGCCTTCATAAGCGCCGTCGATAGCCTCATCGAGCGTGTCGCCTTCATCATATACACAGAGGACACGACCGCCGCTCGTTACCAGTTTGCCGTTCTCATTGATAGCCGTTCCCGCTTGGAAAACGAGCTTGCCGCATGTATCGATACCCGTGATCTCATAGCCCTTCTTATAGCTGACAGGATATCCGCCGGATGCCATTACGACCACGCATGACTTCTTATCGCGCCACTTGATATCGATCTTATCGAGCTTACCGTCGATAACGGCATCGATAATGTTGACCAGATCGGTCTCGAGAAGCGGCAGGATAGCCTGAACTTCAGGATCACCGAACCTGCAGTTATATTCTACGACCTTAGGTCCTTCGCTCGTGAGCATAAGTCCGAAATAGATAACGCCCTTGAACGGTCTTCCCTGCATCTTAAGAGCCTCGACCGTAGGATCGATGATAGTCTTACGGATAAGGGCCATATCTGCTTCGGAGAGATCGGCGCCGGGTGTTACGGCACCCATGCCGCCCGTATTAAGGCCTTCGTCATGATCATTTACTCTCTTGTGGTCTCTCGAAGAGATCATGGGAACGGCATGCTCACCGTCAGCGAAAGCAAGGATCGTAAGCTCAGGGCCTTCCATGCATTCCTCGATAACGACGGTACTGCCTGCGTCTCCGAACTTCTTATCACTCATCATCGACTTAACAGCCGCCTTTGCCTCCTCGAGGTCCTTTGCAATGATAACGCCCTTGCCGAGCGCGAGACCGTCACACTTGATAACGATAGGCATCTTCTGTCTCTCGAGATACTCAAGAGCAGCCTGCTCATCATCGAAAAGCTCATAACGGGCCGTCGGTATATGATATTTACGCATGAGATTCTTGGAGAAAGCTTTACTCGACTCGATTATAGCAGCGTTGGCACGCGGACCGAACGCTCTGATACCCTCTGCCTCGAGCCTGTCTACAAGACCGAGAGACAGCGGATCCTCGGGAGCAACAACGACAAGGTCGAACTTCTCCCTTACTGCAAATGATACGAGATTCTCGATATCCGTAGCTTTGATATCGATGCACTTGGCGATACTCGCGATACCGCCGTTACCCGGAGCACAATAGAGCTCATCTACACGCTGACTCTGTGCGAGTTTCCAACAGAGAACATGTTCTCTTCCGCCACTTCCTACTACCAAAACCTTCATAACAAGAACCTCCGGATCTTCAATAAATAGATAATAACATAACAACTTCAGTTAGTGCATCATTAAGACCATTGAATACTGCCCGTAAGAAGGGTCGTCTTCTCCTGCCCGACCGTCAGTATGCCGCCTTCTATCCTGCCTGTCTTCGACTTGCCGTCAGGCAGCACTATCACCGCATCGCAAGGCTTTAAGGCCGTAACGAACGGTATGTGCCCCGGGAGGACGGCGAGATCACCCTGAATCCCCCGGACTGACAGACTCGCGGCCTGTCCCTCGAACATCGTTCCGTCAGGTGATGATATAGACAGATCAAAAGTCTTCATGGCTTCTTCCTAACCTCCGATTCACTGCTTAGCCTTAGCTATGGCTTCCTCGATGGTACCGACAAACAGGAAGGCAGACTCAGGCAGGTCATCGTGCTGACCGTCAATGATCTCCTTGAAGCCTCTGATCGTCTCCTTGACGGGAACATAGGTACCTTCAATACCCGTAAACTTCTCGGATACATGGAACGGCTGAGAAAGGAATCTCTGTATCTTACGGGCACGTCCTACAAGGAGTCTGTCTTCGTCGGACAGCTCGTCGATACCCATGATGGCAATGATGTCCATAAGTTCCTTATATCTCTGAAGGATCCTCTGAACTTCCTTGGCAACCTGATAGTGCTCCTCGCCTACTGTCTCGGGAGACAGGATACGGCTTGTGGATTCGAGAGGATCGACAGCGGGATAGATACCCTGTGAAGCTATACTCCTCGACAATACCGTCGTAGCGTCAAGATGCGCGAAAGTAGTGGCAGGAGCCGGATCCGTCAAGTCATCTGCAGGGACATAGACTGCCTGAACAGAGGTGATGGAACCTTTTACCGTAGACGTTATCCTCTCCTGAAGCGCACCCATCTCATTGGCGAGCGTCGGCTGATATCCGACGGCAGAAGGCATACGGCCCAGAAGCGCGGACACTTCGGATCCTGCCTGAGTGAACCTGAAGATATTATCGATAAACAGCAGGACATCCTGTCCTTCAGTATCTCTGAAATACTCTGCCATCGTAAGACCGGAGAGTGCGACTCTCATTCTCGCTCCCGGCGGCTCATTCATCTGGCCGTATACAAGCGATGTCTTATCCAGAACTCCGGATTCCTTCATCTCGTTATAGAGATCGTTACCCTCACGCGTACGCTCGCCGACACCGGTAAAGACAGACAGACCGCCGTGCTCCTTGGCAATATTATTGATGAGTTCCATGATAAGTACCGTCTTACCTACGCCGGCACCTCCGAAGAGACCGATCTTACCGCCCTTGGAATAGGGGCACAGAAGGTCGATTACCTTTATACCCGTCTCAAGTATCTCGGATGCAGCCGACAGCTCGGAGAAAGCCGGTGCCGGACGGTGTATATCCCAGCGTTCCGTCCCTTCAGGGTCGGGTTTATTATCAACGGCATTACCCAGGACATTAAAGATCCTGCCGAGAGTCTTCCTACCTACGGGAACACTGATCGGTTTACCGGTATCCGTTACGATCGTATCGCGCTGAAGACCGTCGGTAGATGCCATGGCAATACATCTTGCAGTGCTGTCACCGATATGCTGAGCGACTTCGACAGTCAGTGTCCTGTCGCCGATCGGGATCGTAAGTGCATTATCGATCGCCGGCAAGCTGCCTTCCCTGAAACGGACGTCAACTACCGGACCCATTACCTGAGCTACTTTTCCCTGGTTAACCTCTGTCATCTCTTTCACTTCCCTTTCTACTCTCCGCTTCCGGCAACGATCTCGGTTATCTCCTGAGTGATCGCTCCCTGTCTCGCGCGGTTATATTCAAGCTGCAGATCGTCTATCATCTGCTCTGCGTTCTTCTTTGCATTATCCATTGCCATCCTTCTGGCAGCCACCTCACATGCGAAGCTCTCGCGTACTGCGGTGATTATCATTCCTGCGACGTATTCCGGGACTATTGCCTCGATCATGCTGCTCTCGTCCGGTTCCCAGATGATCCCGGCCTTGCGTTTTCCCGAAGTCTCTTCCTTACGTTTAAGCGGCAGGATCCAACTTACCTTTACTTCCTGAGCGATAATGGAGATATATCGATTACACACGATACCTATACGGTCATATTTGCCTTCCTTGAACTCGAGGCAGAGCTGATCTGCCAGCGCCTTTGCTTTCGCAAAGGGATATATCTCCGAGGAATCATAGTCTTCCGTATCGTCCGGAGAATATCTGTCTGCTGCTCTCTTGCCGATCGGCACGATATCGGCTCCCGGATACTCTCTTATCGTCCTGAATACATTGACGTTATATCCGCCGCAGAGACCACGGTCTCCCGCAATGACGATAAGCTTGGTCTTACCGCCTTCTATGTTGCCGCGATTAAGATATACGCTCTTGGCACACTCAGGCGAAGCCGTAAGCATATCGACCGTATCATTAACAGTCTTCATATACTCCTTGGCGCGGAGCATTCCGTCTGTCGCCTTACGGATCTTTGAGGACGCGACAAGACCCATTGCACGCGTCAGGTGCAATGTCGAGTCAAAGCTCTTTATCCTGTTGCCAAGTTCTCTCGTGTCGCGACTCATGTTTATCCTTCCTTATCAGATATGGACCTTCTCGAGAGCGCTTCTAAGCTCACTCTCGTCTTCACTCTCCCAGAATCCGTCCTCGATCCTCTTGAGCCACTCTGCATGCTGACTTGTAAGACGCTCTGTGAGTTCAGCTTCGTAATCTTTTACGCGATTGACCGGTACCGAATCAAGGAAGCCGTTGATGACGGCATATACGATACCTACCTGGCATCCTACCTTGACCGGTGCATTACGTCCCTGCTTCAGGACCTCTACGATCCTCTCACCCAGAGCAAGTCTTTTCTTTGTGTCAGCATCGAGATCGGAGCCGAACTGAGCGAAGGCCTGCAGTTCCCTGTACTGTGAGTAGAGCAGCTTCAGTTCACCCGATACCTTCTTCATGGCCTTGACCTGAGCCGAACCGCCGACACGCGATACCGAGATACCCGGGTTGATGGCCGGGATGATGCCCGAGTGGAACATCTCTGTCTCAAGGAATATCTGTCCGTCGGTTATGGAGATAACATTCGTCGGAATATAAGCGGATACGTCACCTGCCTGAGTCTCGACGATGGGCAGAGCGGTAATGGATCCTCCGCCGTATTCCGGAGCTACGCATGCGGCACGCTCGAGCAGACGTGAATGCAAATAGAAAACATCACCCGGATATGCTTCTCTTCCCGGAGGTCTTCTGATGAGCAACGAGAGTGCTCTATAAGCTACGGCATGCTTGGACAGGTCATCATAGATGATCAATACGTCCTTACCCTGCTCTCTGAAGTATTCGGCCATAGCGCATCCCGAATAAGGCGCGATATACTGCAAAGGTGCACTCTCAGAAGCTGAAGCCGATACTACGATCGTATAATCCATCGCACCAGCATCAGTGAGATCCTCTGCAAGCTGAAGGACTGATGTCGCCTTCTGACCGATCGCTACGTATATGCAGATAACACCAGTGTCCTTCTGGTTGATGATGGTATCGAGCGCGATCTCCGTCTTACCTGTCTGTCTGTCACCGATGATCAGCTCTCTCTGTCCTCTTCCTATCGGGATCATGCTGTCTATGGCCTTGATACCCGTCTGCAGCGGGACCGATACGCTCTTGCGTTCGATTATGCCCGGAGCTTCCGCTTCGATCGGCATATACTTATCGCTGACGACAAGTCCCTTACCGTCTACAGGATTTCCGAGGGCATCGACTACTCTTCCGAGCAGAGCTTCTCCTACGGGAACCGACAGGACATGTCCGGTACGTCTTACGGACGAACCTTCTCTTATGTCGTTAGTGTCCGACAAGACAGCAACAGATACCGTCTCATTCTCGAGGTTCTGCGCGAGTCCGACGCTTCCGTCTTCGAATTCAAGGAGCTCGGTCGCCATACAGTTACGAAGTCCGTAGACACTCGCGATACCGTCGCCTACGAGCACTACCGTGCCGGTCTCGGCCATATCAACGCGATTCCTGTAATTACGGATCTGTTCCTTGAGTATATTACTGATCTCTTCAGGTCTTCTTGCCATCAGCTCATCACTTCCTTCATGTTCTTGAGTCGACGTTTCAGGCTTCCGTCGAAGCTTGTTCCGTCCATATCTACGACTACGCCTCCGAGGATAGTCGGATCTACTTCATATCTCATCTCGATCTCGTTACCGGAGATCTTCGTAAGCTTATCCTTAAGCTTGGCCTTCTCCTCATCCGTCAGTTCGACTGCGCTGGTAATATGCGCGACAGAGCGTCTGACTGAGAGGTTATAGAGCGTCTCATATTCCTTGATACAATCATCGAGCCTTAGAACAGCCCCGTGTCTTGTAAGTATAGCCAGGAAAGATACGGCAAGTTCATGTATCTCCCCCTCGAAAGCGGCGTCTATCGACGCCAGGCGATCATCCATGGGTATCCCGGGAGCCTCAAGGAACGCTTTATACTCCGGCGTATCATCCATTGCACGGCGGATATAGCGAAGCCCCTCGCCTACTTCAAAGGCGGCATCCTTCTCCCTCGCGAGCTCATATAGCGCTATGGCGTATTCCTTACCGGAGCCTGCCATCATTCTTCTCCCAGATCATTGATGAACGAATCAATGAGATCACGATGATCTTCGGTCTTGATCTCTCGTTCTATGAGCTTCTCGGTAAGGGATGTTGATACATCGATTATCTCTTTCTTCATAGACGCCTCGGCCTTCTTCTGTTCGCGCTCTATCTCTTCCTGGGCGCGACGCATCATACGGTCGGCCTTTTCGCGCGTCTCGGCAAGCATCATCTCGTTACGCTTGTCTGCGTTGGCGACGCTTATCTTAACGAGCATATCCGAATCGGCCTCGGCTTTATCAAGCCTCTTCTGCCACTGGTCTCTTATTATGTTCGCATTATTGTTGGCGATCTCCGCCTCGGCATACTGAGACTCGACCTCAGCACGTCTCTGCGCGATCAGATTCCTGACAGGCTTATATAAGAACCTGCGAAGAATCAGATACAGGATCGCCAGATTCATGAACGAGATAAGGATATCCCACAGATTGATCGATATTACATCCAGTGTCGGCATCGTTTGTTCCTTTACTCAACAGCGTCCAGAAGGATATCGACAAATCTTCCGGGAGCAACGAAGATCAGCAGAAATGCGATGATCAGGGCATAAAGACCCGTCGTCTCCGCTACTGCACAACCCATGAGCATGGTCGTCGTTACTTCGCTCTTGCACTCGGGCTGACGTCCGATGGCCTCACACGCCTTCGCTACGGCATTACCTTCACCGATACCCGGGCCGATACCCGCGATCATGGCACAACCTGCGCCGAGAGCACAGCCTCCCAGAATAATACCAATTGCCAGTTCCAACATAATTCTCTCCTCCTGTTATAAGGTTTCTTTGGCCTGTTTCTTTTGTTTACGTCTATTATAATCATCCTCGGCAAAAGCTCCGGATACATATACCATCGTGAGCATAGCGAAGATAAATGCCTGCAGACATCCGCTGAACACATCAAAGTACACCGACAGTACACCCGGTATACCTACTCTGAAGAACGGGAAATCTCCGATCGATCCGAGAAGCTTCTCAGACAGCACGGTAAGGCCCGATGCCAGGATGACCGATATTACCGAGCCTGACAGGATATTACCGTAATGACGGAGCGACATGGATACCGGAGTCGCGATCTCACTGATAAGATTGAGCGGCGCGAGGAACGGGACCGGCTCACAGAAGCTCTTAAGATAATGGAGCGGTCCGCACTTCATCTTATAGTAAGTAATAAGGACAAATACCAATATTGCCCAACCTGCTACTACATTAAGGTCAGATGTCGGAGCGAAAAGCCCCACAAGAGACAAAAGACTCGAGAAAGCGGAAAGCGCGAGCATGGCGGCAATAAACGGGACAAATCCCATAAAGTTCTTTCCCATATTGGATCTGACGAGGTTATCCGTCTTCTCGACGATCCACTCGGCAATGATCTGTCTTCTGCTCTGTTTCCTCGTATTCATGTTTCTTGTCAGATAGAGACAGAGGAAGAATATCGAAGTGATTACGAGCCATGAATTGACCTGAGCCTCGGTGATCGGCATACCGCCAAAAGGGAGATCGACCGTAAAGAAGACATGAGCACCTGTAATGCTGATCCCGCTCGAAGCAGGGATGCAAAGCACCTTGATCGCGATGCCGGCAACAATGGGAAGTATTATTCCGAGAAGGAGCAGGATATCAATCAGCATCTTCCTCTCCTTCCTGCCCGTCCTCAGACTTAACGGGCTGCTCACCGTTCACGGTAAACCCGATCCCGACGAAAGGCCTTGCCAGGATGGCGATCCTCGGGAACAACATAGGGATGACAGTGGCAATAAGAGATATGAACGGAACGACGCCGGCAATGACAACGATGACGAGCATCATCATCATCCTGTAGTTACGGGATGTCGCCATAAAGGTCCTGGCCTGCTTTTCATCGGCCGAGACAGCCTTCTGCACGGTAAGACCCATAAGGAAAAAGTTCATAACGGCAACTGTGCCGCCCAGGAGATTCCCCCAAAGAACAGGCAGGCCCCATTTGCCGATGATAAGGAAAACCGCTTCCATCAGGGCACTCATAATGACCACAGATACGCCAATGTACAGTGTCTCACGCTTTACTGCAGTCTCAACCTTTGCCAACAGGACGGGCCCTCTCTTTCATTTTTCCGTAAAGATTTTATATTTTTTCGCCTTAATATGCAACGATGCGAGATATAGTTATCGTCTATCTATCGGAAACACAAATAGGCCTGTTCATCGGGCATACAAATGGAGGTAACTATTTTGAGATCCACAAAAAGACTGACAGCCGGATTATTATCAACTGTAATGATCGCCGGTGTCCTCGCAGGATGCAGTTCGTCTGAATCCGAGGAAAGCAAGAAGACGAGCACTGAGATACCGACAGAATTCACTGAGGATTCAGACTGGTACAACATGACACAGGTCGACGTATCTCAGGGGTACGATCCGAACAGATACGAGTATCTTGACTACTCTTTCGTCGGAATGTATGACGGAGGCTATGTTGTTAACACCACAGGATGGCTTAAGGTCCCCGATACCGCTACTTCGGATCAGGGGCAAGTCAGTAACATCGATTACTTTTCGAGCGAAGGAGAACTGATCACCTCGGTCAACTTATCCGACAAGATCGATGCTCTCGATTATTATTTCAACGCCTCGACTATAAGCGGCGACAAGGTTATATTAAACTACACGGCATATTCCGAGACATCGACGGATTATTATCAGATGACAGTAGATCTGAATACAGGAGACTGTTCAGAACCGGAAAAGATCGCTAACCCGGACAACGCCGGTTATGAGGCCAGTTTTGAGAACCGTTTTGAGCTTGGAACTGTCTCGGTCGAGACTTACTGGCAGAACTACAATGATCAGTATTACTCATATACGCTTGAAGTCTATGATGAAGACGGAACTTCGACAACAATTGATCTTCACGAACTTTTCCCCAACGAGAGCATCTTTGATATAACTAATGCCCTGTATGTCGACGAAGATACAGTCCTTCTCGTGGGCGATATCGGCGGCAGCGGTGAAGATTCCGCTATCTACTTAGTGCTTGACGTTAACTCCAAGGATGTAACGATCGGCGACCCGGCAGAGTATTCCTGGCTCAACGAGTATCCTATCTGGAATACGACTACCATCGCAGGCAAGGGCACATACTTCATTCCCTACGACGAAGCTAACGGTATCTGCAGGCTCGACTTCGAGAACAAGACAATCGAGACAGTCATCGACTTCAACTGCTGTAACGTTAACAGATACGATCTTATGAACCTCAACATCGTAGACGTTACCGATGAGGGCGTCATCCTCGCAGGTAACAAGATGGATAAGGAAGGCTTCGCTATCTTTAAGTTCATGAAGGCAGACTCTAACCCCAATGCGGGAAAGACTGTCCTTAAGGCGGCTTCTCTTACAGGCCTCAGCTACTCCATCTGTGAAGCTATCTACAGATTCAATGATACAAGCGATTCCTACTTCATCGCTATCGACGACAGATATAATACTTTCGAGAATACGTCTTCCATCTCCGGCGGCTATTCCGAAGATTACCACGAAGCGAACCTTCAGAGCCAGGCCGAGATCGGTGATCAGATGGCCGTCGATATCATGGCCGGCGACGGTCCCGATATTCTCTTCAACGGCGCATCACTCACACAGCTCAACAACACCGATTATCTCGTAGATCTGACAGACCTCGTATCTGACGACTCCGAGTACTTCACTAACATTACTGACGCCCTCAAGTATGACAACAAGGTCTTCCAGGTCCCGGTCACATTTGGGCTCACCGGTATCATCACTTCGGCACAGTATGTTGAAGACGGTCAGGTCGGATTTACTTTCGATCAGTATGTAGACTTCGTTGATCGTGTATGTAACGGAGCCGATCCGATCGGTTTCTCACAGATCGAATACTTCAGCCTGTGCTATGCTGCCATGAGCCCTCTGTTCTATGACGGCAGTTCAGTAAACTTCAAGACGGATGATTTTACTGCACTCGCCGAGTACATCAAGAATCACGTCAAGAACAAGCCTGACACAGCTGCTATGGATCCTGAGCTCGCCGTTGATTACATGGGCGATTCGGAAAACAGCAATGCAACATTCGGAGCGATCTACAGCCTCAGTTCTTTCCTGTGGCAAGGTGATAACGACTTCGAGAATACCAGGATCCTTGGTATCCCTTCCAGCGACGGTCGCGGCCCTGCGTTCGACATCAGTCTGTCTGTTGCCGTATCTTCTCAGAGCAAGCATACAGATGCGTGTATCGATTTTGTTAAGATGATGCTCTCCGAAGATTTCCAGGAATTTGCCGGCTCCAGTGATTACAGCAACCCTATCAGCCGCACAGCTTTCAGAAGCATCGCCGAGAATGATCTGGAATCTTACAACGAGGAAGTTGAATGGAACCTCTCTTACTTCAGCGCCAGGGAGCTCGAAGATTACGGACTTCCTTCAAAGCCGGTCAACAGCGACGTCATCGACTACTACGAGAGCATCCTTAACAGCAGCGTTAGTCCCACTGTGTCAGATGCCTCCATCGCCCTCATCATGAGAGAAGAGATCCAGGCATATTTCGTAGGCCAGCGCGACCTATCAACAGTAGCAGATACGATGACCAACAGAGTCACGACTTACATCAACGAGAGAGGCTGATGATCCTCGATCAACTGATTATCAGCGATCCCTGCCCGGGAGTCCGGGCAGGGATTCTTTTTGCGGTCAAACCAAAACCATCAATTATCAGTCTATGCGGATTATCGCGTACTGCCCGCTCTGGAGCACCACTCTGCTGCGGTCTCTGCCGAAACGGTTGGACGATATGGAGTCGCCGTCGGAATCGAAGCGGTGAAGTGAGTCGATCGACGAGCTGCCGACGCCTTCGATAAGGAACTGTTGCTGCGTATCTGAATGGTTGGCGGCTATGAGATAACGGTCCTCCCCGCCTGCTATCAGGGTGACTGTACACGATGCCCCAAAGTCTTCGGCGGTATTGTCCGATGTCTCGTCTGCAGGATCGAGTATCTCATATATCCTGTAGCCGGACATATCTTCGATGTCAAGCTCGCTTACCACACTTAATGCGATATCGTTATTATCATCAACATATTCTGCATATTCTGAAGCGACATATTCGGAAGGTACGATGTCGATCATGAGCATACCGGCGAAGGACGAACGATCGTTGAAGAGCAACGTGATATAGTCGGCAGCAGTCATCGCGCCCTCGTGTCTGACTGAAATGGATGAGATCAGTTCTTCGGAAGCTACTCCTCTTGTTGCCGGGCGGGGTGCGACCATGGCGGCGTCGGAGTATGCGGCCTCGACACGGGAATTGAATGACTGCGGTTCTGTATCATCATCCTCGGAAACAACGGGTTCTTCCAACGTGATGCCCATACAGTGGACGTCAGCCGAAGACAGGCGGATCTCTCCGTCATACTGCATTCCGTCGACAAAGACGATACTGTCCCTTATATCCACATAGAACTCGGACTGACGGATGATATCCATTACATAATCAACATAAGCACCGCGCTGGATATCATTCTCAAAATTACCGTCACTGTCATTGATCTCGATGTAGATGTTGTCGAACTGCATTCCCCAAGGCATCGATGTACCGTTCTCGATCCTGAGCATGCCGTATTCGGAAGTAAAACCGCACAGATAATCTATAAGATTAAGGATATCAGTCTGCGTGGAACCTGATCCTATCACAAGCCAAGGAGACGAGTCTGCATCTCTGACTAACCTCAAGGACGTCTCCAGTGCACTGCAGGCCTGGATCCTGGATCCGTTCTCACTCAGTGCCGAACCGCTGATCGAAGCATTGCCGTAGAATTGCGCATGACTGAATCCGGAAGATCCGAAGTTGAGATTATTCAATCTGATCGCGGCAGGATTGCTGTCAACGATGTCACTCCGGAATGATGGCTCGAGGTCAGAAGATCCGTACTTATCCTCTCCGAGATATACATTATCGATATATACCGTACCCGTTCCCTCAAAGCCGATATTGAGTCTGACAGGACCGTCCGGAATGATCGTACCTGACAGGACGAATACTTCGGAATAAAGACCGAACTTCGTTCCGGGGTCATCGGCGATCAGACCTTTGCTCTCCATTCCTTCACCGGAAAGCCAGACTCTTACGGATACATCACTTCCTGCTTCCTGTCTGATCCTTGCTTCGAGCCTGTAGAATGTTTCTTTATCCAGAAGGCTCTTTCCGTTGCCGGTAATCTCCTGAGATATGACATGCCAACCCTCTCCGTTTCCGGTAAGTCCGGCACAATAATCCCCGTAGATCCCGCCATTGGAAGATGCGATGGACAGAGAAGTTCCTTCACCATAGACATCCCAGCTTCCTCTGCCGTCTGATGTCACCCACATATCCGGATCACCGGCCTCCTCCGCCACAGGAGAGTCCGCGGATCCGCTTTCCGCATCAGGAACGACCTCTGAGCCTGTAGGCGCAACAGCATCCGGATCGAGCAGTTCATTGACCGACACATATGCCGGTATCTCATCGTTATGCTCGAGAGGATCACTTATCACACCGACAGTACAGATATCTCCGGCATTGATCACATCCTGACCGATAACATCCATAACCCTGATCCCGGACAGGATCTGAACTGCATAGAGCTGTCCTGATGACCTGTACAGGAAGCGTCCCGAGGAACAACGGAAGATGTCTTCTACTGATGTACTCTCTCCGGACAATGTCTTGATACCGCTTCCGTCACCGTAAACAAGTATTGCCAGTCTGTAAGAATTAACTGCAATGATATTGTTTCCATAAGGGATAGCCGAGATGTACCCGTTCCCGAGTCCGGTCTTGTCCGAGTCGAGAATGCTGACCTGATATGTATTGCCTCCGTCTTCGGAAGTCAATACCGCGACGGAACCGTCGCTATAGATGATATAGTAACTGCTGTCAGCCGCGATGAAATCGACTACGACCTCTGAAGACAGCTCTGAGAGTTCACAGTTCTTATATGCAACAAAGTTGACCGTTGAATACAGCTTGCCGCCGTCAGTGATCAGAAGAGCCCTGTCACCGTCAGACACGGCCGCTACTGTCTTTCCGCTTATTGCCGGTATCACGATCGAAGAGCCGGACGGACCTGCAACTATGAGTCGGCCGTCATCAGTCATAGCTGCGACATTATTACCTGCGCAGAGGAGCCGGCCTCTTCCGTTGAAAGCCTCTCCTTCAATTCTCTCGGCCACGGGTGCCTCGGAGTAAAGGGCAAATGTTCTGCCGTCAGTAGAATTATAGAACGCCCCGTCGGTACCGAGAGCATAAACGCCTCCGCCATAAGAACAGATATCGGCGAAGACGATATCCTCGACAAATCCTTCATCCTCGCTCCGTCCGGAAATGATATCCGTGATAAGCCTTCCGTCTTCAGTCAGAGCGTCTACGATATTATCGTACACTACGGTCTTGATGACGTTGTCATCACTCCACAGCTCATTCTCGTCCTCGATCTTTGTGGGCTGTCCGAAGCTCATATCATCAAATCCTGCCACCGTTCCGGAATAGACACATGTGATGGCACCCTGTGCATCCTGCGACATGACCCTTACGGAACTTCCGGACGGAATGGAACTCGCGCTTCCCGAATCAATATAGATACAGCCGGCATCGGAAGAAGACACATTATATGTGCTATATGTATTCTCAGCCTCGAAAGAAGGATCCGCCACATAGTTTGCTGTCGGAATATAGTCAAGATTCACGCCGACACCGCTTATGTAGTTGCCGGTCGCGCCATTAGTTACCTTGACCCTGACAAGTTCGGCTCTGTCACCGAATGCACCGAGCATAAACAGGATCGCAGTTGCTACGATAAAAAGCGACAGGATGATGGCCAGCACGATGAAGAACCGCCTCTTATGAAGATTACCGAACCTGAATCTGTCGAGCCTGTTCATAAGTAATCCCCGTCTTCCGGCTCATCAGGGTGATAGGAGTATTCAGTATCCTGATCATCTGTCTTCATATAAGCCTGGATCCTCGCATTGGGTTTGAACAATATATTCCTGCGTGCGCAGATAAAGTAAAACGCGGGGGCCAAACACAGGATACCGCCCATCTCGAGCATAAATGCGCCTCCGAACAGACTGTTCTTGGTCGATTCGCTTACGGTCCCTACTGCACCGCTGTCAACAAGTGTGAACAATGCCGCACCGAAGAAGTTAAACACGGCATGCATCAGATAAGACGCCAACAGGCTGTCACAAACAGTATAGACAACACCGAGGAATATTCCGCATATAATGGCATAGCCGATCTGAACGGATATACCGTGAAGCAGACCGAATATCAATGCTGACAGGATTATAGCGAACCGGCGGCGCATATATTTGGCAAAGCCTTCAAGGACTACTCCCCGGAACATCATCTCCTCACCGAGAGGTATCAGCAGGAACGACGTGAAGAAGTATAACCAGTGATCCCAGTTCGGAATAAGGACAATCTCTTCCTCGGCAGCCGCTCTCTCCATCGCTTCGTTATACTCTTCAACAGCTTCTCCCACCTCGGAATTCACATCAGCTATAGCATTGGTGATGATCAGATAGATAGACGTAAGACCGAGCATTCCGAGCGCGATAACAAAGATCCAGACAGTATCGAGCGGATCAAGCGGAGTCCTACGTATCTTACGTTCATTGTTGACCAGGGTTGTCTTCGTCATGATCAGATAGAAGATGATGATCATGACAAGCGCATAGAGGGTCGAGAAAAGACCTTCGTAGACTTCACGGTCACGATCGAATGCAGCCATAACAAGATCCGCTGCTATTACTGCGACGACCATTACAGCGATAGCAAGGACCGCTTTACCGAATGCACCGATTATACCGAAGACCTTATTCATTGAGTTCACCCGTTATTGCCGGGATTGACACCTCGCCTTGCCTGCTTATCGGGTGTCGAAGAGCTGTAGTACCTTCTCATAAAGCAGGTAAAGGCCAGTTCCAGCTCATTGGGATCCTTAATGGAATAGAAGTACTGATCCCCCTTGGCGGCGAATTCCGTACGCATGATAACAAGTTCCGGACTCTCATGATTACCGTCATCCGGAACATAGTTATACATTACTACATATTCCCGCTTGTTGAGGACAAATGTGTCGACGATCGAAAGGTAATACTCCTTCTTATTCGAAGCATCCCTTATTACGACCAGTTCGTCCTTGTCATCACCTGCGATATCCGCCGGCGCCTTCTTCCTGGTGTCGGGGATACGGCCTATCTTACCGATCTTCTTATTACTCTTCTTCTGACTCGTCTTCATCGTCAAAATACTCGTCACAGAGTTCGTCGTAGTAGTCGTAGATCTCGTCTTCCTCGTCCTCACCTACTGTCTGTATGGATATGGAACCGTCAGCCTCATCGATCTTCTCGGCTATTACCATCTCAGCCTCTTCCTCATCATCTACAGTAACGAGGACAACGAACTGTCTGTCCTTGTATTCGAATCCGTCTACAACGGCCATCTCGAACTCTTCGCCTGTCTCCTCATCAACTAATGTGATGAGATCATCATTCTCATTGTTCTCGATATTGTCATTAATGTTATCAGCCATAGTAAATACCTCCGTAGAACATATCTTATTGATTATAACATAAGAGTATTCATCTGTGCTGTTCCAGATACTCTCTGACGATTATTGCCGCAGCTTCCTGATCTATCACTTTTTTCTGTTTCTTCGCCTTCATATTCTGCTCGTGAAGGAATCTCGATGCGATCACGGTGGTGAAGCGCTCATCCTTGTAGATCGGCTCGATGCCGGTAAGCTCCTGAAGCTTCTGACCGAAGCTGTTCGCCTTGATCTCGGTCTCGGACTGCTCACCGTCCGTTCGTCTGGGACGTCCGATAACGATAACACCCACGTTCTTCTCGGCCGCGATGGAAGCGATGCGGTCAAGTGCCCATGAATCATCTTCTCCGTTCCAGTTCACGGTCTCAAAGCCGGATGCGGTAATGCGAAGCTCGTCCGATAATGCGACCCCTATGTGTCTGGTACCGTAATCTATACCCATAACTCTGGTATTGTTCATCGATGTCTCCTTCTGATCTGTCTTTTCAAAACGAAACGGCAGCCTGATGAGCCGCCGCATCCGATACTTAACCTCTCAACATATTACAGTCTGCTGCAATACTCCGATATGATAACCTCAAGAAGCTCATCTCTGTCGATCCTCTTGATGACACCGCGAGCGCCCTTATAACTTGTTATATAGGTCGGGTCGCCGGAAATAAAATAACCGACGAGCTGATTGATGGGATTGTAGCCCTTCTCCTTGAGAGCTCCGAGAACATATGTCATAAGCTCTCTGACATTTGCCGACTTATCAGCCGAGAAATTAAATCTGGTTGTCTCAGAATCCAATTCTTCCACCCCCTGTATTACTGTTCCTTTCGATTATTCTATCATATTTTTCTGACAAATATAGTCGAAAAGACAATATTTTTACGTAATACTTCATCCGGTAATGTAAAATAACGCTATTTATGAGCAGGCAAGTTGTCCTATGAGTGTTTTCGCATCACTTGACAGGATATCGACATCGACGATCTCGCCTTTAAGTAAGGCATGATCACAGCCTTCCGGTATATAGACCGAAGTCCTGACGTATTCGGGAGTGTATCCGTTAAAGTACACCTTTGAATCAGCATCAGTATGGAGTGTCTCCAATAGTACCCGGGTCCTTTGTCCGACAAATGATCCCGCAAAAGCACTCTCTGCCTTATCAGACCACTCTATCAGCCTCTGGGCTCGCCCCTTGCCTGTCGAAGGATCAGTCTGCTTCATCCTTGCCGCAGCCGTTCCCTCACGGAGAGAATAAGGAAAAACATGTATCTTGTTAAAGCCTGCCCGCTCAACAAAATCCATAGTCTCCTCGAACTCATCGTCTGTCTCGCCCGGGAAGCCGCAGATGATATCAGTCGTAAGCGACATTGCCGGAAACCTTTCCCGCAACATCCTAACGCGCTCAAGATACTCCGAAGTATCGTAATCCCGTCCCATTCTTGCGAGTACGGTATCGCTTCCGCTCTGTAATGACAGATGGAAATGAGGACAGAGATGCTTAAGCTCAGCCAGACCTTCGATAAACGCCGGAGTCAATGACATCGGTTCAAGCGACCCCAGGCGCAGACGTTCGATCCCGGCAGTACCGTCAACGTTCCTGATTACTCTCATCAGAGCGGATATATCTTCTCCCCTGTCCTTACCGTAAGAACAGATATGGATACCGGACAGGATTATCTCCTTAAAGCCTTTGGAGGCAAGGAAACGGGCCTCTTTATAGATGCTCTCTTCATCGCGGCTCGCGACCCTGCCTCTGGCATAGGGAATGATGCAGTAAGTGCAGAACTTGTTGCATCCGTCTTCGATCTTCATGAAGGCACGGGTCCCCTCGGGCGATAAAACACTTCCGAAGTCGTGATAAATGTCTGTGCGTGACACTTCCGGGCGTTCGTGCGAAGAGACATGAGACAGAGCAGCATCCTGCCTTTGCCTTATAAAAGCTTCCACCCTGTCGACTACGGTATTCTTGTCCTTTGTGCCGACGACTACATCGGCGTCGAGCTTGCCGTCAGTCATCTCGGCAGCGCAGCCCATGGCAACTACGATCGTATCAGGATTAAGACGCGCCATCTTACGCAGTTGCTGGCGCGACTTACGGTCAGCCTCACCTGTAACAGTACAGGTGTTGACAATGCAGATATCTGACGACTCAGCCGAGTCAGCGAGGTCGTAACCGCGCTCGACGAACATCTCTCTGACTGCATCGGTCTCATACTGATTGACCCTGCATCCTAGTGTGTAGAAGAATACTTTCATCATTGATAAAGAAATGCGGGCGCCGCAGATGACGCCCGCCTGTGTGTCTCAAATTACTGTCTGACCTTGATGTGGACTTCGCGGAGCTGCTGCTCGGTAACATCACCCGGCGCGCCGCAGAGCAGATCCTGAGCGTTACCGTTCATCGGGAATGCGATTACCTCACGGATGCTCTCCTCATTACGCAGGAGCATGATCATACGATCAACGCCCGGTGCCATGCCGGCATGCGGCGGAGCACCGAACTGGAATGCACTGTAGAGAGCACCAAACTTGTTCTTAAGGTCTTCCTCTGTGTATCCGGCGATCTCAAAGGCCTTCTTCATGATCCTCATATCGTGGTTACGTACGGCACCGCTGCTCAGTTCCACACCGTTGCAGACGATATCATACTGGTAAGCGAGGATATCTTCAGGCTTCTTGTTCTCGAGCGCCTCGAGCCCGCCCTGAGGCATCGAGAAAGGATTATGAGTAAAGATATACTGCTTAAGTTCCTTGTCGTATTCGTACATCGGGAAGTCATTTACGTAGCAGAAGCGGTAAGCATTCTTCTCGATAAGATCGAGCCTTACACCGAGCTCGTTTCTGATCTGGCCTGCGAAGCTGTTGGCACGAGCCTCGACATCTGCGATGAAGAAGATCGTATCACCTGCTGACAGACCTGCCAGATCACGGATCTCTGTCTTCATATCATCGGGGATAAACTTGTCGATCGGTCCCTTATAACTCATATCCTCGAGCACCTCGAGATAGCCTAAGCCGCCCATTCCGATCTCCTGAGCGAACTTAAGGAGCTTCTCATGCTGTCCCTTACTGAGCTTGGCATGAACATTGATGGCGCGTACCGTCTTACCTACAAAAGGCTTGAATGTGCAACGCTGGAAGAAGTCTGTTACATCGATGATCCTCAAAGGATTACGAAGATCAGGCTTATCCGAACCGAATTCGAGCATGGCCTGCTTATAGCTGATGACGGGATAAGGGGCCTCCGTAACAACTGCGCCCTCGGGAGCGAACTTCTTGAATACGGCAGTAAGGATCTCCTCTCCTGCAGCGAAAACATCCTCCTGTGTCGCAAAGCTCATCTCGAAGTCGAGCTGATAGAACTCTCCCGGAGACCTGTCAGCTCTCGCATCCTCATCGCGGAAGCAGGGAGCGATCTGGAAATACTTATCGAAGCCGGAAACCATCAGGAGCTGCTTGAACTGCTGAGGAGCCTGAGGAAGAGCATAGAACTTTCCCTTATACTTACGTGAAGGCACGATATAGTCACGTGCGCCTTCAGGGCTCGAAGAAGTAAGGATAGGTGTCTGGATCTCAAGGAATCCCATCTCCGTCATCTTCTGACGGATAAACGAGATAACATTGGATCTGAACACGATATTGTCCTTGACCTTCCTGTTACGAAGATCAAGATAACGATACTTAAGTCTTACATCCTCACGGATATCCTTGGATGTCATTATCTCGAACGGAAGCTGACTGTATACCTTACCGAGCACCTCGACACTATGAGCCTCAAGCTCGATAGTTCCTGTCTCGATCTTGGGATTATATGTCTCCTCATCTCTGTGGTCGATAACACCTTCCACGGAGATACAGTCTTCCTTGACGAGACCGTCAAGAAGGCTCGTGTCTCTCATTACTACCTGAAGAACGCCGTACATGTCTCTCAGGTCGATAAAAGATACACCGCCGTGATCCCTGATATTCTCGATCCAGCCGGCAGCCCTGATATGCTTACCTACATCCTCTTCGCTGATCTTATTGATCACCTTATCACGATAAATGTTTGCCGTGTTCATACAATCCTCCGTTTCTTGCAATAAAAAAGCCCGTTCTGAACAGCCTCAACGACTCTCAGGACGAACTATAGTCCGCGGTACCACCTGAATTATCCCTGTAGGGGATCTCTCTTATGCCTTTATCGCCGGCCTGCGGCTCCCCTACTGAGTGTAAGCTTTTGGGTTCGCTGCTGGTAAAGTGTTATTCATCCGGATTCATTCTGCAGGGGCTCTCAGCCCATGACCCCATGCTCTCTTAAGCGATAAACCGGACTACTTCTCTTCGTCATCGCATCGAGAACGATTATAAACAGAAGCTCAGGATATGTCAATTCCGTGTGGGGATAGTGTCAACCGGGACTTCCCTTACTTCTCCAGTATCATCGACAATCCGCCGTAGAGTATGGAATCATCGCCCAGAGCTGCAGTCTTAAACTCAACCGTCTTCCTGATGGAAGGCATGCAATAGCGGTCGACCTCAGAGAGGATCTTCTGAAGGAAGATATCACCGACAGCTTCGATAACACCGCCTCCGTAGACTACGAGCTCGGGACTGAACGTATTGACAAGGTTACCGGATGCTATAGCCAGATAGTGACAGGCACGGTCCACTGCTTCAATTGCAACCTGATCCTTGGCTTTGAGAGCATTCTTCAATGCTTTGCTCTTAAATGCGGATCCTGTGATGGCATCGGCCATAACGCACTCTCTGCCCCGGGATACCTGCTGTCTGATATAGGATGACATGCCCTGCTTGCTCGAGAAAGCTTCGAGACAGCCGCGCTGGCCGCAGTTGCACAACGGTCCTTCGGGATCGAGGATCATGTGACCGTATTCCGCGCCCTTGAACTTGTGACCCGTATAGAGCTTGCCGTCAAGGATAAGGCCTCCGCCCATGCCCGTTCCGACGAAGAGACCGACTATATTCTTATAGCCCTTGCCGGCACCGTACTTGTACTCGCCTAATACGCCGACATTAACGTCGTTGCCGATGTAGAACTTAGTTCCGAACTTCTTTTCGATAGGGGTCTTGATATCATAATCTGTCCAGGGAAGGTTCGGTGAAGTGAGTACGATACCCTTCTCCTGATCGATGACGCCGGGGGCGCCAGCTGCTATAGCCTTAACCTGAGAAGGCTTGATACCGAACTCGCCGAGCATCTCATCAACAACGCTGATGATCGTATCTTCAACATTCTGAGTATCTTCTCCGTCGGCCTTCGTCTTCTTCTTAAGACGATAGACTATCTCCTTCTTGGAATTGAAGATGGCACCAAGTATCTTGGTTCCGCCGATGTCAAGTACACAATAAAAAGATTCAGCCATAGTAGCCTCCTTACTCTGCAAGTATATCGATCAGACAGTAACGATGATCAGCTTACTCCTAACTCACCGGTCGAATCAGAATGATCCTCGGAGGAGTTCTGATGCTTATAGATCATTGTAGGAGCCTTGCCCTGCGTAATACAGGGACCATCGATAATACACTTGGTAACATCCCTCTGTGAAGGGATATTGAACATAACGTCTCGCATCGTCTCCTCGATGATGGATCTGAGGCCTCTGGCTCCGGTCTTCTGCTCGATCGCCTTCTCGGCAATGGCACGAATCGCATCGTCCGTAAACTCGAGGTCGACATCATCGATCTTCATCATCTTCTTATACTGCTTGACAAGAGCATTCTTCGGCTGTGTCATAACAGAGATCAATGCATCCGCATCAAGCTTATCAAGAGCTGCTATGACAGGGATCCTTCCGATAAACTCGGGGATCAGACCGTACTTCATGAGGTCAAGAGGTGCTACCTGATGGTAGTATACGCCGCTGTGGAGATCCTTCTTGGACTGGATATCGGCTCCGAAGCCGTACTGCTTGTCGGCAACACGATTGGCGATTATCTCATCAAGCCCGTCGAAAGCGCCGCCGCAGATGAACAGGATATTCGTTGTATCTATCTGAATGCATTCTTCATTCGGATGCTTACGTCCGCCCTTGGGAGGGACTGAAGCCACCGTGCTCTCGAGTATCTTAAGGAGTGCCTGCTGAACGCCCTCACCGCTTACATCACGTGTGATGGAGACATTCTCGGACTTCTTCGTGATCTTATCGACCTCATCGATATAGATGATTCCCATCTGAGCGCGCTCGATATCGTAATCAGCCGCGATAATGAGCTTAAGCAGGATATTCTCAACATCCTCACCTACGTAACCCGCTTCCGTGAGCGATGTAGCATCAGCTACTGCAAAAGGTACATCAAGGATCCTTGCCAGTGTCTGGGCAAGGAGCGTCTTACCGGAACCCGTGGGTCCGAGAAGGAGGATATTACTCTTGGAAAGTTCCGTGTCGTCATCGGGGAGATCGGCGAAGACACGCTTATAGTGGTTATACACGGCTACAGACAGTGTAACCTTGGCATCATCCTGGCCTACGACGTACTGATCGAGCTTATCCTTGATCTGATGAGGAGTGATGAGCTTCCTCGGCCTTGCAGCCTTCATCCTCTTCTTCTTTTGTATCTTCTCTTCCTCAGCGACGATGCCGTAAGCCGTTCTGATACAATCTATACATATGTAACAATTAACGCCGGAGAAAAGTCTCGGAACATCATATTCCGACTTGCCGCAGAATGAGCAGCTTAGGATCTCGTCCTTATCTCTTCCTCCGCCTGAACCGTACTTCATATTTGCCATTGAAAAATCTCCTGATGATTATTTACCAATATATTTTATCATTAAACCAAGACTATCGTGAAGTCGTTAATGACATTGAGATAACAAAATGCTATTTTCGACCACCTTTAACAACATCTGATGACGGTGAGAGCAGCGCGTCAACAGAAATGGCCTCCAGACCGCAAATCTGTTGACGGCGGGGCGGCTGCGTCAACAGAAATGGCCATCAGACAACAAATCTGTTGACGGTGGGGGCGGCTGCGTCAACAGAAATGGCCTCCAGACAACAAATCTGTTGACGGTGGGGGCGGCTGCGTCAACAGAAATGGCCTCCAGACAACAAATCTGTTGACGGCGGGAGTGGCTGCGTCAACAGAAATGACCTCCGGACGGCAAATCTGTTGACGGCGAGGGTAGCTGCGTCAACAGAAACGGCCCTCAGACAGCAAATCTGTTGACGGCGAGGCGGCTGCGTCAACAGAAATGGTCTCCAGACAACAAATCTGTTGACGGCGGGGTAGCTGCGTCAAAAGAACATTCTCACGGTCATTCCTTTTCGAGCCTGATAAAAAGAGCCGCCTCGGCCTTAAAGCCGAGGCAACTCCTTAATTGCTTTTATTAAATCCGCGACCCTGCTTACTCAGCGTCCTCAGCCTTCTCCTCAGCCTTATCCTCAGCCTCGGGAGCGGGCTCTGTCTTGACAGCAGCATCTCTTAAGAACTCAACTGTCTTGCGGCCGACGATAGCTTCCTTGAGATAGTCATTATCCTCGCCGAGTGCAGCCTTGATGTCATCCTTGCTCATCTTGTAGTTCTCAGCCATTGTCTCCATCTCTTTGTCATAATCCTCGGCAGTTGCCTCGATACCCTTCTCGGCGGCAACCTTCTCGATTACGAGATTGCTCTTAACGCGGATCTCTGCAGAAGGTCTGAGAGAAGCCTTGAACTCATCGATCGTCTGGCCCATATACTGGAGGTACATCTCGAACTTGATGCCCTGCTGCTCCATTCTTGAAGCCTGCTCCTGAGCGATCTGCTCTACTTCGTTATCGATCATGGACTCGGGGATCTCGACTGTAGCATTATCACATACTGCCTTAACAACATCATTATCGAAAAGGTTGTCAGCATCCTTCTTGGCTGCCTCTTCCTGGTTCTTCCTGATATCAGCCTTCAGCTCATCAAGTGTATCGAACTCGGAAACATCCTTAACGAACTCATCGTCGAGCTCGGGGAGCTTCTCAGCCTTAACGGCGTGGATCTTAACATTAAATGTAGCATCAGCACCCTTGAGATCCTCAGCATGATAATCTTCGGGGAACTTAACGTCGATAGCGAACTCTTCACCTGCGGAATGACCTACTACCTGATCCTCGAAGCCGGGGATGAAGGAACCGGAACCGAGCTTAAGGTTATAGTTCTCACCCTTGCCGCCCTCGAAGGCGACACCATCCTTGAATCCTTCGTAATCGATAGATACCGTATCACCCTTCTCGGCAGGACGCTCAACTTCCTCGATGGAAGCGTTCCTCTTTCTCATTCTCTCGATCTCGGCATCAACTGTCTCATCTGTGATCTCACGGATGGAATAAGGAACCTTGATCCCCTCATACTCACCGAGTGTAACATCAGGCTTAACATAAACGGAGATCGTATATTCCAGACCTTCTTCGCCGATAGACTTTACGTCAAGGTCAGGACGGGATACGACCTTAAGATCGTTCTCCTTAACAGCCTCTGCATATGCCGCATTGGCGATCTCATCAATAGCATCCTCATAGAGAACACCCTCACCGTAGTACTGGATAACGAGCTGGTAAGGAACCTTACCCTTTCTGAAGCCCGGAACCTGGAATCTCTTCTTGTTCTTGTTATAGGACTTCTTAAGAGCCTCGTTGAACTCTTCTCTTGTAGCGTTAAAGGACATCTCAACGAGACTGTGTTCCTTCTTCTCGATCTGTACTGCCATTTTTATCTCCTCCGTATATATAAATACATATTTAAGTCAACCGAATAAGGATTTTAGCACAGAGAAACGGATAAATGCAATATAATATTGCCTGATGCCTCAGGATGCTCAGATCACTTTGACCTGGATGCCACGAAGAACATCGAAAGTCTCTTTATTCAATTCCTTGTCGAAAGAATCCGTAAGGGAGCTGTCAACGATGATGGGAGTCTCGGGAGCCGCTGCCTTGGCTATGACGGCGTTTGACAGGACACATATATTCGAGACAAGACCGCAGACTTCTATCCCGGACAGTTCAGAAGCGTTCTCGCTTATATAGGAAGCAAGCTCCATACTGCCGAAAGTCGGTTTCTCGAAGCACTTGCAGTCACTTAAGACATCAGACAGTTCATCTGCGAGCTTATGTCCGTCAGAACCCTTTACGCAATGGATGACAGGAAGGTTCTTCCCCTCCTGCGTATTCATATAATCCTCTGTATGAGTATCGAGCGTATAAACAACCTCATCACCCGCAGCCTTATATTCATTTATGCGACCGATTATTCCGGGGATTATCTTATCAGCCCCTTCAAATCCGAGGGCTCCGTCAATAAAATCCTTCTGCATATCAACCACGATCAATAAACGTCTCATAACTAACTGCCTCCTTCTCGAGATGGGTCTTATTATACACCTCATCGGGGCGTTCGAGCAGTGGTCTTTGTCCCAAGGATCAATGGGTCAGTCTGTTATTAATGATCTCGTCAAGAGTAGCCGGAGCATAATCGCTGAAGCCTCACCAGCAATTTAAAAGATTTTCCTGATAAGAATAGTCCGAGTCAGAATAAAAAGCCTTCATCGTCTTCACTGCTTCCTTAATCGCATCAAACTCATGAGTTGAGTGGACATGACCATAGAGCATGTAAACATTGGAATTTACATCGTGCTTATACACAATCATCGGGTAGTGGCTCATGAGAACGACTCGCCCCTCATCCTTGATCTCCATGTAAGGACTTACAGTTACAAACAAGGACATCAAATCATTACTTCTGACTATATGTCTCGAAAAGCTCCTTCTTCTCTTTGACGATTTTCGCTCTCGCGTCTTACTTCCTCATAGTTATTTTTAGCAATTCCGTTTACGCGCTTAATGGCCTGTTTCCTAGTTTTTACCAAGGGGTTCACATCGGCAAGGGGTGCATATCGGAATAGGGGTGCAGATCATTACTGAATATAGTTTGCTCC
>CAMODL010000014.1:0-48758 GCA_946611435.1 uncultured Clostridia bacterium | reverse complement strand
TCGCAGGGCCAGTAAAATCAGGGTTTAATCAACTGATGGACTTTAATGTCGGGAACAACAGTACGTCCCTTATACTCGGGCTGTCCGTCAGCAGCATCACCAGACGGTCTATCCCATATCCGATGCCGCCCGTCGGGGGCATGCCGATCTCGAGGGCCGTGAGGAAGTCCTCATCGGTGTGGTTGGCCTCCTCGTCGCCGGCTGCGAATGCTGCGTCCTGCGCGGCGAAGCGCTCGCGCTGGTCGATCGGGTCGTTGAGCTCGGAGTAGGCGTTGCACATCTCCCATGTGTTGATGAAGAGCTCGAAGCGCTCGACCTTGTCGGGATCCGTGGGCTTACGCTTGGTGAGCGGTGAGATCGCAACCGGATGATCGGTGATGAATGTGGGCTGGATGAGGTTCTTTTCGCAATATTCCTCGAAAAAGAGGTTCACGATGTCGCCCTTTGTGTGTCTCTCCTCGAACTCGATGTGGTGCTCGCGTGCGAGTGCCTTGGCGGCCTCGTCGCCGTCGACCGTATCGAAGTCGATGCCCGCATACTGCTTGATCGCGTCATTCATCGTAAGACGTGCGAAGGGCTTACCGAAGTCGAGCTCGATGTCGCCGTACTTGAACTTTGTCGTGCCGAGAACGCTCTGGGCCAAGTATCTGAACATGGACTCTGTCAGCTCCATCATGCCCTCGTAATCGGTGTATGCCTGATAGAGCTCCATCAGTGTGAACTCCGGATTGTGCCTTGTGTCGACACCCTCGTTACGGAATACACGGCCGATCTCGTAGACACGCTCGAGGCCTCCGACGATCAGTCTCTTGAGGTACAGCTCGAGCGAGATACGGAGCTTAACGTCCTCGTCCAGCGCATTATAGTGAGTCTCGAACGGCCTGGCTGCGGCGCCGCCGGCGTTGGATACCAGTATAGGTGTCTCGACTTCCATGAACCCCCTGCCATCGAGGAAGTTACGGATCTCCTTGATGATCTTGGATCTCTTGACGAAAGTATCCTTGACCTCGGGATTAACGATCAGGTCCAGATACCTCTGGCGATAGCGCATGTCGGTATTGGTGAGACCGTGATGCTTCTCGGGCAGCACCTGGATGCTCTTGCTGAGCAGGACAACCTCGGTGGCGTGAACGGAGATCTCGCCCGTCCTCGTCCTGAAGAGGAAGCCCTTGACGCCCAGGATATCGCCGATGTCATACTTCTTGAATGCCTGGTAGTCGTCGACGCCGATGCTGTCTCTGGCAACATAGATCTGGATGTTGCCCTTGAGGTCTGCGATGTTCGCGAACGAAGCCTTACCCATAACGCGCTTGAGCATCATACGGCCGGCGACGGAGACAACGATCTGATCTGCTGCGAGAAGTTCCGCGAGCTTCTCCTCATCGTCCCCTGCCTGCGCCTTGAGCTCGGCTTCCTTGGCCTCGAACTTGGCCTTCGCCTCTGTCGAGTGGTCAGTCACATCGTACTTGGTGATGACAAATGGATCCTTGCCCTCTGCCTGCATCGCGGCAAGCTTCTCGCGTCTGATCCTGTTCTGCTCGCTGATGTCGACCTGGGGAGCCTGCTGGGCCTGTGCGTTCTGTGCATTCTGCGTCTCGTTGTCTGCCATGATTGGTAATCTCCTTTTCGAGCATGGGGCCGGTGGCTTATGTCCTGTGGGGCCCGGCCGGCCTTGGCTGTAACTGTTCCTTTAAGTAAAAGAGCGCGATGTCTGGTCGCGCTCGTGTCGGTAGGATCGGGAAGCCTCCTGATCACTTACCGATCTTCATGATCTTATATTTGAAAGTACCGGCGTTGGTGCTGACCTCAACGACGTTACCCTTCTTCTTGCCGAGGATGGCTACGCCCAGAGGAGAATCCTTCGACAGTCTGTTCTCGAAAATATCTTCCTCGTTAGCATTAACGAGTACATAAGTCTCGACTTCCTTTGTCTCCTCATCGCGCAGATCGAAGGTCGATCCGAGAGAGATCTTTGTCTTCGAGATCTCATCGTCGCTCAGAACGTCAGCATCCTTAAGGATAGCCTCGATCTCCTTGATCCTGGCCTCGTTCTTGGCCTGAGCATCCTTAGCGTCATCGTATTCGGAGTTCTCCGACAAGTCGCCCTGAGCTCTTGCCTCGGCCAGTCTCTGTGTGATCTCGGCCGTGATCTTGGTCTTACGCTCTGAGAGCTCATCCAGCAGCTTCTGATAGCCTTCCTGGGTATATGTGTTCTTGGAATCCTTTATTGCCTCATTTGCCATATAGATTTACCTCTTCCTTATTAATAACCTGTATATTGTAATTCAAAAGACCGTCAGTTGGCAAATGCCTCATTATCTGGCCGTTCTGTCATTCTCTTTCTGGATAACGTCGTGAGCGCCACCCTCGATGATGGAAGTGGACGATACGACTACCAGTCTTGCCTTCTGCTGGAGCTCCTCGATGGACGAAGAACCGCAGGAGCACATTGTAGCCTTGACCTTCGCGAGTGATGTGTCGAGGTTGTCCTTCAATTTACCTGCATAAGGAACATAGGAATCAACGCCCTCCTCAAAGGCCATCTTGCCGCCCTTGCCGCCGTCATCATATCTCTGCCAGTTACGTGCCCTGTTAGAGCCCTCGCCCCAGTACTCCTTAACATACGAACCGTTAACGAGGAGCTTTCTCGTAGGAGACTCGTCGAATCTGGCGAAATACCTTCCCAGCATCAGGAAGTCGGCACCCATGGCCAGCGCCAGCGTCATATGGTAATCATGAACGATACCGCCGTCGGAACAGAGCGGGATATAAACGCCCGTCTTCTCGAAGTACTCGTCTCTTGCCTTGGCAACGGCGAGAACCGCGGAAGCCTGGCCGCAGCCGATACCCTTCTGCTCTCTCGTGATACAGATGGAACCGCCGCCGATACCGATCTTGATGAAGTCGGCACCGCAGTCAGCCAGGAACTTGAAGCCCTCTGCATCAACTACATTACCTGCACCGACGATAACGTCCGGATAGTTCTCCTTGATCCACCTGAGCGCCTTCTCCTGCCATACGGAGAAACCGTCCGAAGAGTCAAGGCACAGCGCATCGGCACCCGCCTCGATAAGCGCAGGAACACGCTCGGCATAATCTCTTGTATTGATACCGGCACCGACGATCAGCTTCTTCTCGGCGTCGAGGAGCTCGTTCGGGTTAGCCTTGTGGAATTCATAGTCCTTACGGAATACCAGACCGACGAGTCTGCCTTCCTTATCAACGATGGGGAGCTGGTTGATCTTGTTATCCCAGATAATGTCATTGGCAACCTTGAGAGTCGTACCCTCGGGAGCAGTAACGAGCTTCTCGATAGGAGTCATGAACTCCTTTACCTTTGTGGAGAGATCCATACGGCTCACACGGTAATCTCTTGTGGTAACGAGACCGACGAGCTTGCCCTCAGCAGTGCCGTCCTCAGTAACAGCTGCCGTGCCGTGGCCCTTCTCTTCCCTGAGTCTTATGATATCCTCGAGCGTATCCTCGGGGGAAACATTGGAATCAGACTCAACGATGCCTGCCTTGTACTTCTTGACCTTACGGATCATGTCGCACTGAGACTCGATCGACTGTGACTGGAAGACGAAAGACATACCGCCGCATCTTGCCAGCGCGATCGCCATTCCGTCATCCGATACCGCCTGCATTACCGCAGACACCATGGGGATATTGATCTTGAGCTTCGACTCTTCCTGCCCCTTCCTGTACTTACATACCGGTGCCGACAGGTCCACCTGATCGGGCGTATTCTTCTCTGTGGTGAGATTCGGTACCAGAAGGTACTCGCTGAACGTACGTGATTCCTGCTCAAAGATCATTGCCATAACGTTACTCCCCTTTATTATTAATTTGATTGCCAATAATATTAGCATAAAGCGCATTAATAAGGCTATACAAAATCTGACAATGTTGGCGCTCTTTTGCTCGTGCGCCGTCGCTATATTGAACAAATGGCGGGCGTGGGGCGGGCGCGGGCGTCTCGAAAAGAAAAACACCGGCCGCGCCGGGCCGGTGTCTACGGGTTATCAAAGTTCAGCGTGACTCAGTTGTCCCACTTCTCCACTGCCTTTTTGATCTTGAAGCCTTCGCTGAAAGCGGTCGCGATGACCGGGCCGACGGAGCGGTAGGCGTGGATGGATGAGTCGTATATGATGGGCTTGAGCTTATCGAGGTCGATCTTGCCGTCGGTGATGACGGACTCGTCGGCCTGCTGGGCGACGATCTCGCCGACGAGGATGCCGGTGTCGGCGTTCCAGGACTTGCAGATGCACTCGAGTGTCAGAGGGTACTCCTCGATGATCGGGGCGTTGACGTGCGCGCTCTTATGGACGTGGCAGCCGGCCTTGGCGATCTTGTTGATCTTGCGGCCGGTCTCGACGCCGAAATAATCACTGATGGTGACCGTGTCCACTGTGCCGAAGGCGACGGTGAAGGCGCCGGTCTTCTCGATATTATCGGTCGTTTTGTGCTGGGATAACGAGATCGTGATCTCGGAGAAGTCTGTCTGTGTGCCCCAGGCGGCGTTCATTGCGTTCGGGACGCCGTTCTCGTCGTAGGTGCCGATGATCAGAACGGCCTCGGGGGTGATTACTGTGTTCTTAGCGTCGAATTCGATTGCCATGAGGATTCCTCCCTTTACTTTTGATCTGCTCTAATTGTAACACGGGCATGGCCGAAAATGCGCTCTTAAGATTGACTTCGCTCCTCCCCGGATCTAAAATGTTTATACATTGTATATACATTGGAGGTGAGCATATGGTCACGACCGTCCAGAAGTGGGGAAACAGCCAGGGGATCAGGATCCCCAAGGATTATCTAATGAGACTTGATATTCAAGTTGGCGACAGCATCCTGATCGAGGTGGCTGACAGTCGCACCCTCACGCTCAGGAAGGCATCGGATAAGCTTATCGACAGGCTTTTCGCCGAATATCAGGGTGACTACAGGCCCGACGAATTCTCGTGGGGCGAAGATGTCGGCGGTGAGATCTGGTGAGGTGACATATGGCAAGACAAGGTGACATAGTACTGATAGATCTTGATCCGAACGTCGGGCACGAGCAGGCCGGCAAGCGCCCCGCACTCATAGTCAGCAATGATACTTTTAACGAGCACTGTAACGTGGTCCTTCTCTGCCCCATTACGAGCACGGTCAACGGTTTTCCGCTTCATGTCGTACTCGACTCGCGCACCAAGACACGGGGTTCGATCCTCTGCGAGCAGATCAGGTCGCTCGATATCAACAAAAGGGGACATCGCGTGTTGGAACAGGTTCCGCCTGACATACTCAAGAAGGTTATCGACATTATCTACGCGGAGATCCAGTAGAAGGGAAACGGGCACTCCGCCCGGCTGTTACCGGATCTCGATGAACTTCTTATACAGCTCGTCGCCAACCATTCGCATGTAGAGTTCTCTGTAGGCGTCTCTTACGGAATCGGGATCGTGCGGCTTACGCGACGAGCCGACGAACTCGAGGATGCTGTATTCGACCGTGAAGAGCTGAACATCAACGCCCGTCGGGACGAACCCGTTCTTCGTGTAGAACGCTATTCGTCTCTCCTTCTCGGTCCTGTCCTCTTCGTCCGTGGCGTAGGCGGGATTCTCAACCTCAACGATCATCATGTCGTACTTGGTAAGTTCAGGCTCGAGCATTTGAAGCGTCTTCGTGCCGTAGCCCTGATCACGCAGGTCTTCCCTGACGCCGAGATAGTCAAGGAGGGCGACGCCGGTATCGGTAATGACGAACAGAGCATAGGAGATGATCATCTTACCCTCGAAGAGGCCGTAGCCCTCGTACTTGCCGGCAGCGAAGTCAGCCTCGATCCGGGCGAACGGCTTGAGCTCCATCTCACCGAAGTCGTCGATCATGAAGACGTGATAGACGGTGTGGATCTCTTCGAGCGTCAGAAGACGGATCTTAGGTGCAGATCTTTGTGCCATGTGTTACTCCTCTCCGTCGAGGATGTCATACTCCTCTTCCCTGTCCCAATAGCGCTCGCGGGCGCGCTCCTCTTCTTCGCGCGTCTTACGGATGTCCTCGCGTCTCATGCGGCGGTAGGTCTTGCCGTCGACGTAGACCTTGCGGGCGACTGTGACTGTTTTTTTTCGGCCGAAAAGCCCCCGCTTCTCGACCTGCTCATAAACCGTGATCTTGTGTCTCATATGCATATTTTACTACATAAACGGCTGAACTGCAGGCGGGGCGTGTAGTATAATAGAGAGTGTTTTCGAGGAGGATGGGGCATATGAGTATAGTGATCAATAACCGTAGGCTCAGGGTAAATCAATGGGTAGTTCTGTCGGTTCTTTTTGTGATCGCGATCGCGACGTATTTTCTTGTGATGAGGATGATCACCAACGACGATATTGCTCCGAAGGCGCTCTATAATGCGGGGGTGGATATTTTCGGGACGTTTGCGTGCGCCATACTCTGTATCGGCTGCATGGGCGAGAAGGACGAGGAAGGTGCCCGCGCGACGCTGTGGTTCCTGGCGCTCATCTTCGTGACGAGCCTGTCGTTCCACAACAACATCATCTACTGGTTTGCCTGGGACGAGGGCGGTCACCGTGAACTTCTGATGGCCCTGAACGGCTTGACCAAGATACTCGATTTTATACTCGTGCTCTGCTTCTACAAATATGCGCGTAATTCGCTCGACTTCAAGGGCAAGCTCGCCAAATGGCTCGACCGCGCGATCGTTACCCTTCTGGTGCCGATGGTGGGCCTTATCATCTTCAACCACTTCCATCCGATCTGCTTTGACCTGAACGATGAGGGGCTGGTCGAGAAGCTCGATCTCTATTCACTCGTCGACATCTATATGATGATCGTCGCACCCATCACGATAATCCTCACGGTCAGGAGCGATGTGACGCAGAAACAGAAGTTGTCAACGTTCTCGTTCATCGTCATCCCGATCTTCCACTACGCCATCTCCAAGGGCGCACACGGCTACGCCACCCAGTACGGCTCAGTCCTTTTGGCGCTAATCCTGATGTACTGTTTCATCTTCAACGAGCGCAGCAAGAAGCTCGCGGCCACCAAGGTCGAGCTCGACACCGCGAACACCATCCAGCAGGCCATGATGCCTCACATCTTCCCGGCCTTCCCGGATCGCCGTGAATTCGACCTCTACGCCAGCATGGACGCCGCCAAGGAAGTCGGCGGCGACTTCTACGACTACTTCCTGATCGACGACGATCACCTCTGCCTCGTTATGGCCGACGTCTCCGGCAAAGGCGTCCCGGCCGCCCTCTTCATGATGGCCTCCAAGATCATCATCCAGAGCTGTGCGATGCTCGGCGTCTCCGCGGGCGAGATCCTGACCAAGACCAACACGGCCATCTGCTCGAACAACCCGGAAGAGATGTTCGTCACCGTCTGGCTCGGAATCCTCGAGATCTCCACCGGCAAGCTCACATATGCCAACGGCGGTCACGAGTACCCCGCCATCAAGCACGGCAACAACGGATTCAAGCTCCTCAAGGGCCGCCACGACCTCGTAGTCGGCGGCCTCGACGGCATCGAATATAAAGAAAGCACGATCGACCTCTTCCCGGGCGACAAGATCTTCCTCTACACCGACGGCGTCCCCGAAGCGACCGACATCAACAACGGCCTCTACGGCACCGCCCGCATGGTCGAAGCCCTGAACGAGGACCCGAACGCCTCGCCCAAGCAACTTCTCGCCAACATCCGCCAATCCGTCGACGACTATGTCGGCTTCGCTGAGCAGTTTGACGACCTGACGATGCTCTGTTTCGAGTACAAAGGCCCTCAGGCTTGAGGCTCAAAGCTCGCGGATGCGAGTTCTTTAATCGAAAACAATAACCGGAGGACCACCACCATGCAATTCATCTGCTATCCCAAATGCACGACCTGCCAGAAAGCACGCCGCTACCTCGACGACGCCGGCGCAACTTACGAATTCCGCGACATCAAGCTCGACAACCCAACCGAAGCCGAGCTACGCGCCTGGCACCGCCTGAGCGGCCTCCCTCTCAAGCGTTTCTTCAACACCAGCGGCCTTCAGTACAAGTCGCTCGGTCTCAAAGACCGCCTGCCCTCGATGAGCGAAGACGAGCAGTTCGCGCTCCTCGCCTCCGACGGCATGCTCGTGAAGCGTCCGCTCCTGGTCTGCGACGACAAAGCCCTGGTCGGCTTCAAAGAGAGCGAGTATGCGGAAGTAGTGTGATCCTCGAGTTGAAAAGCCTGTGTGCAGTCTGAATACGCTCATGACACGCTCAGAATGCGCTGCGCCCGCCGTGTAACAATGTTACAAACGCTTGTGTGGCGAGCTTTTATACTATAACTTCTTTTTTACAACTTTGGTATATTCTCCTTAGCGGACGGCCTCGAAGCCGAACTGCGAGTTGATATGAGCTGCAAGCTTAGCTGCGATCGCATCAAGCACTTCAGGCGCGCCACCGCCTACGGGGCGGCCATCGACAAAGGTGACCGGCGAGAGCTGGGCGCTCGAGGATGACATGATGATCTCGTCGGCAGACAAGAGTTCGGCGAGCGTGTAGTGGCGCTCGGCGACCGGGATGCCGGCTGCACGTGCGGCAGCGATAAGGTTTTTACGCGCGATGCCGGGCAGGATCCAGCTGTCAGCGGGCGCAGTGATGAAGGTTCCGGACTTGATGATCGAGACATTGCTGTGGCTGCCTTCGGTAACGATGTCGCCGCGGTGGAAGATAGTCTCGTCGCAGCCGGCTTCGGCAGCGGCCTGGGCCGCGAGGCAGCTGGGGATCAGGTTCAGCGTCTTGATGTCGCAGTATTCGAAGCGTTTGTCCTCGAAGGTCACGACGCTCATCGGAGTCGAGAAGTCGCGAAGACCGGATTGCTCAGTCAACGTGATGATCAGATTGGACGGCACATCGGCTGGGAACGCGTGACGGCGCGGGGCTGTGGCACGTGTCGCGGACCAGTAGAGCATGAACCAGGTGTCAGGCGCTCCCAGAGAAGCCACGCGCAGCAGTTCGGCGCGCAGTTCATCCTCAGATAGCGGCGCGGGGATCCGGAGCTTTGCCAGGCTCGAATAGAAGCGCTCGACGTGATCGTCAAAGTCGAGGATCGTGCCGTTATATGCCATCGTGGCGTCGTACACGCCGTCACCAAAATAAACAACTCTGTCGTTGAGCGGGATCTTCACTTCGTCGATCGGCGCGATCTCGCCGTTATAGTAACCGTAATCCATATGTGCCTCCTTATGGCGATCCAGCATCATTTATGTAGCAATGCGGGCGCGCACGTTCTTCAAACCATTTTCGAGCGGATGTCGCTCAGGCGGTCAAGTGCTGCCAATAGTGTCTCATCTTTCTTGGCGAAATGGAACCTGATGTAATTATTCACCGGTTCCCTGAAGAAGCTCGAGCCCGGCACCGCACCGACGCCGACCTTCGCAAGTCTGTCGAGCAGTGCTTTCGGCGGATCGAAGTCCGGAAAGCCCTGCGACAGATTTATCGCATCGTACTGTGCGCTGATCCTCGTCATACGCCGGATCACCGAATCAGTGAAAGTTGATGTTCTATATGATAATGGTTTCATGTCTGTCTCCATTGCTGTAACGATATCAGTGTTATTCTACAGCATTGAGACTCAAAAGCTTATAGCGATACGCTATAACCTGTGATAGAGGCGCGGTCGCGCGGGGTTCGGCCCGGGCACGTGTGTGTGTACCCGCGGTGCCGGTTACTAAGACTCAGGCGCAGGTCCGCGAGGCGCGGGCCCGGGTAAGTGTATGTGCCCGCGGTGCCGGTCACTAAGACTCAGGCGCAGGTCCGCGAGGCGCGGGCCTCACATTGTCGGGTCATCCTCCCAGAAGATCTCGCCCATCTCTTCGTACTGTTCCTTCTTGATCTTGCAGTAAGCGAGGGTGTCCATCTGAGTCTGCAGGTACTTGTGGATCCTCGGGGCGACCTTAAGTCCGAAATCAAGTGCCACCTCGTCCCAGTCGTCGTCATCCACCCAACTCTTGATCCCGTGGTAGAACTGGATCATCGCGTTGTATCCCTTATACTCGACCAGAGAATGTGTCCCGCTGTAAGCTTGCATCTGCTCCATGCTCATCTTGAGATCCGCAAGGTTCTCTTTGGCTTTCTGTAAACGCTTCTCTTCATCCATATGCAATTCCTCCTGTAAGGTGCTGCACGCAGGTCCAAACGGTTACAACCGCACGCTTGCCGTACCGGTCCGGCAAGCAACGGGACGTGTATTATACAGATGCCCTCAGAAGGATGTGTAGGCTCAGAGCCTACAATGTAGAATTCTGTTGCACGGCTATTCAGACAAGCCCTGTTATAAAGAGTAGGTCGATATCTTCACCTTACATTTGCACTATCACGATGTCCGCCTTTGAGTGATCCGGCGCTCTTCGACATATTCGTAATCTGAGCCGGAGCTTGAGCAAGAGTGATAACGACACCCAAAGCATTGGCAACTCTGATTACGGTATCAAGTCTGGGGATCGTTCTTAACGATTCCATTCGCGCGATTGCAGCCTGCTTGATGCCGCAGATCATCGCCAACTGTCGCTGAGTGTAACCACGTTCATTCCGAATATTGATCAGTTCAACGATGATCCTGGAGATCTCACCTGCAACAATAAAATCCTGCTTTGTTTCCTCGGATTCATTCTCCAATTCATTCCAAGCTTCATCAAATGTAATTCGGTCCATTATGAATACCTCCCTATGTAGTCTTCCATTCTCCTACGAGCTGTATCGATCTCAAACTGAGGGGTTTGCTTTTGCTTTTTGACAAATCCGTGGAGTAATACAAATCTATTCTCTTTATAGTAAAAGAAAAATAGTCTGTTATCTCCGGGTCGTAGTTCATAAAGATCACCGTCGATCTGCCTGATAGAATGAGGTCTATAATTATTGATCTTCATTCCGTGTTCCCTCAAAAGCTCTACATATAATCTAATCCTGGTCAGCTCAGCCACACCTTGTCTTTTGGAAATCTCTCGCAAATACTTCTTGATAGGGACATTCCCAGTCGCGGTCTGATATAACTCGATCTCATACATATTAGCCCCCTTACTGTGCATTGTTGATAACATATATGTTATCAACATACTCATAGTACTACGGTTGAATTAAGGCTGTCAACTCCTGCTCCACGGCAATAGGATCCGAAAACTTACGTGTATTACCGCTAGTGGATATTCTATTGATAATGCAACTTAATAATCAGTAGAATCGATTTGTATTTGTGCCGCAAATTCATCACGCTGCTGTCAGAATTAGAATCAGACTCACTATTACACCCACTATCGAGAATATGATAAACAGTTTGATCATTATGCATACAAATGCTGTTATAAATGACACCCGATGACGTATAACTGCCATCTCAGCACTTTTGTCTATCTCCAGATTCACCCACCTGATAAGTGCTGTTCTTAATTCGTCCGGCCTCTCACTGACCCGCTCAGGAGCCGGACTTACGTTCGAGCGAGGATAAGCATCAAGGTCGATCCGGGCTCGTGGATACGCAGTATAATCCACACTATTCTCAGCGATCTCTCTGGCCAGTCTTTTGATCTCATCGTTATCCATACCGTTTTCTCCTCTCGCATCAAGTATCCGGTGTAGTTAAAACTCACATCCACCACCTACATAATACAAAGTGCAAGGTGACAATAAACGGACTTGAAACGCAGAAGCGGTCTCCGTTAATTGGTTTAATTGAAGAATTAAAGTTAGTTTTTTCTTAACTTTACTTCTGTAAAATGACCTTTTTACTTGTCTTGCTGTATTCTTCTCATTTTCCGATCATATTCTTTTTGCAGATTGAGCCAAACATCATAAACCAGCTTCCGTATGCGAATTCACCTGACCCAGTCTTCAAGCCTCAATCCGTCAACTCTCTCAAACTCTCGCGTGTTATTTGTTACTAACGTATATCCCAATGATCTGGCGTGCCCGGCTATCATAAGATCATAATGCCCGATTGGAGTCCCTTTCTTCTCCAACTCTGCCCTGATCTTACCGAATTCGTCGGCCGCATTATCATCAAACGGCATTATATCGATATTAGCTAGCAGCATAGTCAAAGCTAAACGATTCCTCTCGACAGCAGAACTCTTCTCAACACCATAGACCAGCTCCCCGTAGGTTACCGATGATACACAAACATCCGACGGTTCTAATTCTTGCAGTCTCGCGAGAACCTTTTGGGGCCTATTCTTGATCGCATAGATGCAAATGTTGGTATCGAGCATATATCTCATAGTTGCTCGCGACTCTGCTCGATCAACAAGCCCCTTCCTTCATCCATAAAATCAACGGTAAACAGGTCAAGTGCCGCCGCAAAAGAACTCCACTTCTCTGCCTTCGGAAATAAAACAACAACATCACCAATCTTGTTGATCATTACTTCGTCATCTTCAAACCTGTACTCCTTGGGGAGCCTTACCGCCTGACTTCTTCCATTCTCGAAAATCTTAGCAGTTGTCATATGGACCACCTCCCGATCGAATCATTCATTGATTAGAGTATATATCGTGATATATATCATGTCAACATGAAGATTCGAGATTTTGTCCCATTTATATCACAGTCTGTCTGTTAGACTTATATATAGGACCATATGATAAGCAGTAGAACGGTGCAATAAGAATCAAGGAACCGCTGGTCAGCATGATTCATGGGAGGTAGATCACATGGCAGATCATATATGGCACGATGACAATAATGACATAATGAAGCTTTATTCGATAATCTCTCATCACGATTTTTATGAACCGCTCCCGACGCTTTGTCCTGTTTGCGGAAAGAAGTCCGGTCATATTTATATACACCGATATGACGATGTTCGCGGCGGATCGTGGGTGTGGTGCAGCAGTTGTCACTGTTACTCACATGCAAGCTACAGAGTGCCTGACTGGTGGAGGAATCCGAGTAAGTTTTCTATTCTCGACCTTCATGCCAGACCCGATAATCTGGATGATCATGCTGATTATATAGATGACTTTATAAACAAACTGCTCGCTATTCATGACGATAAAGAACTCAGAGCAAGTAGATCAACATCTACTCCGTGTGAGAAATGCGGAACCCTAGTGGAAAGAATAATCCCGGAAGGGTTGGGAGGAACCTTGGGCGTAGAATGCCCCAACTGTGGATGGGGTGTTGTTACATCTTACTTCGATCCCATCGTCACTGATCAAACGAATTATCAGATCACGCTCCTTGCCGGCAACAACACTTCGATCGAGATCATACGCGCAGTCAACCAAGTCTCACACCGCAATCTCTTAAGATCAAGAGAATTGATCCTGAGTGCGCCTCAGATCATTTTTGAAGGGCGGGCGCTTGAAGTACATGACAAGAAAAAGATCCTGGACCAAGCCAACGTCCTATATAATATCGAGCCCGACTACCTGTATGAATGAGATGAGGACCACCCCCTCGTATGTACCACACGATTGGCTATAATCGATGAAAGTGTGGTAGTCCAAGGATGTCCATTACCACATTATCGGCGGAAATCGATGAAAGTGTGGTAGTCCGGGTTCTGGGCTTACCACATTATTGGCGGAAATCGATGAAAGTGTGGTAGTCCGGGTTCTGGGCTTACCACATTATTGGCGAAAACCGAGAAAAGTGTGGTAATCCGGGGGTTGGCTTTACCACATTATCAGCGAAAACCGAGAAAAGTGTGGTAGTCCGGGTGCTGGGTTTACCACATTATTGGCGGAAATCGAGAAAAGTGTGGTAATACGAAGCCATCCCATACCACATTATCGGCCATATTCAAGGAAAGTGTGGTACTGCCCGCACCCGCACATCCGGCGGCAGAGACACCACAAGATTGCAGCAACGCCTGACGCCATCAGAACTTAAATGTCTTGATCCATTCTTCTCGCACCAACCCCACGCATCACCCGTACACGATCCGGTTGATCGTGCCCGTGACGTTCTGGCCGGTCTTGACGTCGCTGGGGGTCTTGGACATGGTCATGGTGTAGCGCGGGTCGCCGTTGTAGGTGACCTTGTAGTGCTTGCCGTCCTCGGTGATGACGAAGCCGCGCGACTCGAGCTCCTGGCGGACCTTGGAGGACATGCCGGAATAGGTCTTGAGAAGGCGCTTGATCGAGGCGGCGTTTTCTTCGGTCAGATGGCGGTAATCGTTGCTGTTGATGATGTCAACAACGACGTCGCGTCGGCGGGCGCCGGCGGGGATAGTGTTCACGGCCTCGGAGAGGGTCAGGAGAACGAGGTCCTTGACTTCGCCCGCGTAGAAATCGTCCTCTTCGCCGCGGGTCAGGAGCGGGATGCCGTCGGTGGACTGGAGCTTCTGGCGCAGGCCATCGTTCTCACTCACAAGACTCTCGTTGGCGCGGGTCAGCTCTTCGATCTTGTCGCGAAGCTTGCGCTCCTCCTCGTCGTACATTTCGAGCAGTGCATTCGCCTCACTCCGGGCCTCGAGCCGCGCCTTCTCGGCTATGCGCCGCTCCTCCTGATCGAGCCCTTCACGCATGTTGCGGAGCTCCTCCTCGGCGGAAGAATAGGACTTCTCGAGCAGGCTTCGTGCTTCACGCTGTTTCTCGAGGGAGACCAGGAGCAATGCGTTACGCACGCCCTGCCAGGTGAAGAGCGGGTCTGCCATCTGAGAGTTGCCATATAACAGCACGGACTGGATGACCTTCTCCATCAGCATCGGATCGGGGCCGACGTCTCGCCTGTACTTGAGTTTCTTGTGGCCTGCTCCGCCCGCACCTGTGTTCGGGAAATAGATGCCGATCGATCCTTTGTACTCGTTCTTGCCGCCGCAGGCCGACTGGATCTCTTTATTGAGAGACAAGTCTTCCTGGGCGAAGACGTGGGCCATGCCGCGGAGCTTTTTGGCCATCGCGTCGACATCGACCGGATCCTCATTCTCAAAGGTCCTCGACACATAGACAACCGGCAATCGATACCTCGCCTTGCCTGTAACAACATCGGCGAGGAGGGCGATGTTTTCGCCATTGATCCGCGTCGCCCCGCGCCTCAGTTCCAGGCCGTTATCTCGCTTCAGGTACCCCTTGTCGATCAGGAGCGTGATGAAGTAAGGCGCCGAGAACTGCCCGTCGACCGTAAGCGCGTCCTCGGTGTAACTCCGCTCGAGCCGGATCGCCATCTTCATGTTCCGAAAGTTCATCACATAATCGGTATCCCACACCGCGCCGTCCGGATTCCTCTTCTCGAACCTCACGGCCACGCTGCTCTGATACTCCTCAACGCTCAGCCACAGCCTCTCGCTACCGATCTTCTCGCCGAACTGCCCCTCCCACTTAAACCCGGGGATGCGGTTCTCCTCATAGTACTGCCCCTCATTCCACTCCTCGATCAGCTCGAAAAACTTCTCTCTCGTCATCTTCTCATTGATGTCCATCATGGTCGAAAAAAGCAGCATACGGGGCCTCCCGGATGGGTAGTTGGGGTGTGGTGACAAAGTGTACAGTTACATTATATCAAGAAAAGAGCTTTTGTCTTAGAGGTGGCACCTGTCAGAATTATACGAGACAGCAGATCCTCCTTGTTTAGTGTTATCCTACTCTTTTATCAGCCAACATTCATACTTACCGGTATTACTTGATCGTGATCACCTCAAGCCCCTGTTTTTTGCCATACCATATTGTTTCCTTCGTTCCGCCCGGAGCTCCTGTATATACGCCGATAAGCCTTGATGAATGATCAACCATCCAATGATTACGCGCAAAGAATGCAGCTCTCCCAGGACGCTTGCAGATGTAGAACACACCGTCAGCACCCTTTATGATGTTCTGATATCTGATGCTCCAGCTTTGTTTCCATCGGTCTTCCACACCGTTCCAGGGACATGCACAGAAAAGCCTCACCGACGCCCCCTCACCTTTGATCTTCATCACGATCTCTGCTGCCCAGATATCCACGCCTCTCTGCATACCGGAGATGAACTCAGTATAGCCGTCTGCTATGGCCTTTCTTATCTGTTCTTCTAGCCATGAGATGACTATGCTTTCACTTATCTCCAGCCTCTCCGGTCTGTGTCCGGTAAAGGAACACGCATGTTTAATATCAATTTCCACAGTCTTCATTCTCTTCGATTTCATCATCTGTCTCTTCGTCTTCGATCTTGTATTTGGCTCTTTCAGCCTCACCCCTTGTAATAAAGAAATGAATTCCCGAACCATTGTGAAGAAGGCTGGGGTCAAACTCTTCTTTATGCTTTACAAGTTCACCTTTGTGGAAAACCAAAGTCTCGTCATCGATACTGACAGCTTCATCACAACTGTTATTGCCGTCGTAAATATCCAAGATCAGCACTTCCGAAGCCCTGCATGAATAACGAGTTCCTCCGGTACGTCGAGCATTTTCAGGCACCTGTAGTTTTACTATCTTGCCGTCTCGGCACTTCTTCCATGCGATAAAGGATCCTTCTTCAGGGCACACCATAGGAATAAAAAGATTCTTGGCGTCTTCTACAGCTTCGTCGTTTATCGCGCTGCCAATAATATCTATATCTTTCATATTTGCTTCTTTGAAGCATGCCCAGTAGGAATTCCTGGTCCATTTGAGATCCACCCCTGACAGATCCGCATTCTCAAAATGCACATAGTCGATATCAGCCAACTCAAGGTCGCAGTAGCTCATATCCGCTCCACGGAAATTCCCATCGCAAAGCTTTGCGGCAATGAATCGAGAACCGCTTAACACAGCATTTTCATAGTTGTTGTCCCACATACAGCAGTTGATGAAGTTCGCACGTTGTGCATGAACACGGGTAAGATCTGAGTGAGTGATCGAACCATTTTGTATATTAGAATCATCCAGTACCGCATCAGTCATGTCAACATTCATAAAATGCGCACCTTCAAGCTTTGCACCTGACAGATTAGTACCGATGAGTTTGGCCTTAAAGAAACTTGATCCTGAGAGATCTGCATCCGACAGATCTATTCCACTGAGATCAAAAACAGTTGACCCATGCGGATCTCCGAATCTGTAATCATTAAGTTCTGCACGCTTCCCCTGAGAACGATCTTTCAACCATAAGCCGTGCGCCTTTATCACTTCATCAAGCTGTTCTTTTGTGATCGTTTTTGTTCCCGGCATCACAACTGACATTCCAACGTTAATACTCATATTACAATCACCTCCCTGTATCTCTTTTCACGCTGCATCTTCGTGGCCGGAAACAAATCTGTCCCTGATCGGCGCAATATCCTTGTACGAAAGTGTCTTTTTCTCAATCAACTTCTCAATGAGTGCCTCGAGAAATGCACGATTCTTTCCGAGAAGTTGCTTCGTCTTGAGATAGTAGCGAGAAAGCTCTGTTCCCACTGCATTATCCAGGTGATCAAAAACCCTTTTTGAAGTCTCTTCCCCATGGGTCCATGAAAGGAAATCATATGATGCGACGTCATCCAAAAGTCTCCTCATATGATCGTTGGCACCGCGGAGATCTTCTCTTGAACCCATGTCAGTCTCATTGAGGATCAATTCGGTAGCAGCTTTTCCTGCAAGGCAGGTCATAATCTCGATCTCAATCGTATTGAAATCATCAAAATGCCGCTCGTAACTGTTCCTGTGAACAACTCCCGTTACACCGCCTTCACGGGCTTCAATAGACACAAAGGCTACCTGTCCCGGGAAAAAGAGTTCGGATATAACAGTGTGTCCTGCCTCATGAACAGCCAATCTTCTGTCGCTCTCCGGCTTGTTCTCAGCGACATCAGTTCCATGAAAGATCTTCCGTATAACAGCTCTTTTGATATCTTCCTGACTTATATAATCTTTGTTCTCAAATCCGGCATAGATACCGGCTTCATTCAAGACCATCTCAAGATCAGCACAGGAATGGCCTTCAGAGAATCTCGCGATCTCCTCAACATCAACATCCTTTGCGACTTCCTTATCCTTAAGATAGAAAGAAATGATCTTCTTTGCATCTTCAATCCCGGGATACTTCATGAAGAAAGACTTGTCAAAACGACCGCTCCTGACCAACGAAGAGGGGAGCTTTCTATAATTATTGCATGTACCCAGGACAAAAACATCAGACTCTTTAACATCATCAATGCAGGCCTGTACAGTTACATACTCTTCAGCATCGCGATGATAATCATCTTCATTAGCGAACTTATCAAGATCATCCAAAAGCACGATTGAAGGAGCCTCTTCGGTTGCCTTATCAAAGGTCTCGCGAATGTAATCGATAAAGTCTCCATCCGGCTTATCCTTCCTGATAACAAAAGTATTAAGACCCGTTTCCTTAATGAAACACTTCGCCATGAGTGTCTTACCGATTCCCGGCTCTCCACTCAGAAGAATGCCCTTAGGAACAGACACACCCAGCCTCCTGTACTTTGCAGGGTCCCTGATAATATCAATGATCCTGTAAAGCTCCCTCTTGATTCCCTCATAACCTATTACTCTATCCAGTTCTCTCATCTGAAACACCTCATTTCATTTTGATCTTCACCCTGATTATAAGAGACGGCATGTCCGTAATCTGTCCCATCAGAACAGCGTCCATGGGATATCGTAATCCTTCTTGTATATACCGCCCCTATCCGCGAAAGACTCCTCTTCAATCCTCTGCTTTCTCCACTTCCTTGAGGCTGTTTTCTTAAGATATTTCGCATTCCTGCTGACGCGTTTAACCATAAAGATCTTTCCGCCAACCTTTTCGATATGAGTGATTGGGATCTTATTTCCCGTCGGGGTTGTAAGCCATCCGGTGATCACGCGTTCTTTCTGCCGTATGACATAATAGCCCCAATAGTTATACTCACCTTTTTCGTAGCGCATAGCTCGCGAATATTTTTTATGCGCAGTTTCATACCGCCTCTGACGGTGCAGAGCCTTCTGCTTTGAATCAGGGCAGCTTTTTACTTTAAACATTATCCGTCACCCGACCCTCTTAAACATATCTCCTTCGTACCTGCGTACCGGATTGTCTCTTACTATCTTTGTATGTTTCTGCCAGGCACTGTTCAAAGCAGCTGCATCGTTCTCTTCCTGCTTTGCTACAAGAATGCTCTGAAGTCTCTTCATCGCCTTCTGCCTGTTCTGAAGCTGACTTCTTTCTTCGGTGCATGTTACAACAATGCCTGTGGGCTTATGAGCGATCCTCACGCCTGTCTCTACCTTATTAACATGCTGGCCGCCCTTGCCACCGCAATGCATCGTAGTTACCTCGCAGTCGTCCGCTTCAAGCTCTGCGACAGTATCGGCTTTCCTTATTACATGAACATCAATGTACCAGTTCTTGCGCTGATGGCCCGGCCTTATGGTACTCTTCCACACCCATAAGACCGTTCCTTCAAGAATTGATACATCCTCATCGAACTCCATGACCGCAGACTTATATCCATGTCCCGAATAGTCTGCATTTACGGAAACGATCTGTGAACCTGCAAACTCCTTAAGCAAAGATTTGCAGAGCTTTTCCACTCCGGCAGAGCACTCGACAGGGCCCTGTCCCGAACTTATCTGTAATAACATCTTTACCTCTCTTTCCCCGCCTTGAAGTTATATATGGGCTTCAGCACTTCCTTCACCTCCACACTGTCGAATATCGCACTAAGGATCTCTTCTATTCCGCGATAAGCGACCGGTGCTTCATCGAGCGTCCCAGCATCTATCGAAGACGAGTAGATTCCTTTCATATCTTTCTTGAATGCCGATACCGTGTAGTGGTTCTTAACCTCATCACGGCGCATTACCCTGCCGGATCCGTGAGGAGCTGAATAGTTCCAATCAAGGTTACCTTTTCCTACACCGACGATCACTCCGTCACGCATGTTGACGGGGATGATGACCTTCTCGCCTTCAAGTGCTGATGAAGCACCTTTACGAAGTATCCGCTTACCGTCAGGTAGAGCGCCAATGTAGTTGTGGATCGACTCGTAACGCTCGATTTCCTTCCACTTCATACCCTTGAGGATCTCATGAAGGATGATCTCCCTGTTAAGCGAAGCGTAAGCTGTGGCAATAGCCGCGTCGTGCAGATAATCATCCATCAGATGACCTTCAACATAAGCCGTTTCGTAAGGCACGTCTTGACCCATGTTAATGAGCCTTCTGCGTGCTGCTTCGGTATAATAATCAGCAACGTCGTAACCGAGATGACGGCTGCCTGAATGGATAATGATGTAGTAACCATTACAACCCTTATCGACTTCGATGAAGTGATTGCCGCCGCCCAAGGTTCCAAGGCTTTTCAGAGCCTTGTCACCGTTAACTGCACGGATGCATCTGATGTCAGAAACAACTTCATGACACGCCTTGTTGTGAGGCGCTTTCCTGATGTTAAAACCTGACGGGACGTTCTCTTTTATCACCCTGTCAAGCTTCGGGAATTCAAAGCGTCCTTCAACTCTAGCCATAAGCATGCCGCAACCGATATCAACACCCATAAGTTGTGGGATGATCCTGTCGGTGACGGTCATGGTAAGTCCGATGGGACCAACCTTGCCCGGATGACAGTCCGGCATCAAGCATACTTTTGAATTAATCGATACCTGATTATCAAGTATCGTCTTGATCTGCGTCACGGCATAGTCTTCGATATGCGTAGCAAAGACTGAAGCCGACGCAAATCGACCTTTAATACTGTCCATAAAATATTCCTTTCGTTATGAAAGGGCATTATGGGATAACTTCAATTGGGATTATTAAGCAACCTCAGAAAGAAGGTCCCATATACCCTTAGTTTGCAATTGATTCAAAGTTGTTACTGTTTGTCTTCGCATCTTCATCGCAAGGACCTCCTTTCGTATAAATGATAGCGCTGATTATAGAAGACATTATTTAAAAATGCAAGACTGCATCTGTCATCCATTATGTGCCTCTACCCATCTCTTGAGGTCGTTATCATCCTTCTTACCTGTAGCAATACCCATAATGATGTCCGTGAATTCCCTGTTATCAGACTTCACATGGTAGCCGTTGAGTTCGAGCAGAGTTAGTAAAGCAAGAGCTCCGATCCTTTTATTTCCATCCTTAAACGAGTGATTCCTGATCAAACCATAAGCAAGACGAATGATCTTATCCTTAGTATCAGGGAACAATTCCTCTCCGTCGAAAGTCTGGAAAGGTGCCTGAAGAGCCGAGTCGAGCATGCTGTCATTAAGCACTCCCGAAGCACCTCCGTAGCGCTCATATATCATTTCATGGAGCATTATTATCTGTGTTTTAGTAAGCTCGATCATTTTGCCAGTTCCATAAATGCCTCATCATACTTATCCATGATCTCTTTGGCGACTGCCAGAAGCTTATCATCGGGAACTCCTGTGGTTGTTCTACTCTCTTCCACATTATTACCTTCCATTTATTACTCCTCCTCTATTCTTCCGCTTTGAAGTTGTAGATCGGCTTCATAATGTCTATAACATCTACAGAATCACGGATAACATCGATGATATCTTCCAGAGACTTATAAGCCATTGGGGCTTCATCAAGAGTCTCGTTTGATACAGACGTGGTGAATACATCCTTCATCGCCTTCTGATATTCTTCAAGCGACAGTCTCATCTTTGCATCACGGCGCGACATAAGGCGACCTGCACCGTGAGGAGCAGAATAATTCCATTCAGGGTTACCGCGTCCTATGGCAAGCACAGAGCCGTCGCGCATATTGATGGGGATCAATACTTTCTCACCTTTACGCGCCGAGATCGCACCTTTACGAAGTATCATTTCCTTGGTATCGATGTAGTTATGTATGGTATGGAAAGCTTCACCTGCCTCGATGCCGATACGCTCAAGAAGCACTTCCGCCATGATCTCACGATTACGTCTTGCGAACGCCTGACAAATCTCAACGTCATTAAGGTAATGTTCAAGGTATTCTCCTGTCAGGTAGCAGAGATCCTGGGGATTTTGAGACTCCCTCGCAATCCAGTTAAGAGTCTTAAGAGCTTCCTTGATCTCACTCTTACGCCCCTGCTCTTTATAGGAGCGAATGATTTCCTCCCGTTCCTTTAAGTAATCGCCATAACCACGATCAAGATTAGTCGCGAGTTTCTGATAGTATTCGGCAACCTGCTTTCCGAGATTGCGGCTTCCGGAATGTATAACAAGATACTTAGTACCGTCCTGGGCAACATCTATCTCGATAAAATGGTTTCCACCGCCTAAAGTTCCAAGAGAACGAACTAAACGCTTGGTATCTTTAAGCTCACGGTAGCAGTTGAGAACAGTAAGATCGAATGCTTCCTTTCTCCCATCCCAAACACTTCTGCCTGACGGGATAGAATGTGCCGCCACGTCGAATAAGGGCAGATCGATATCGATCTTTCCGAGATCGACCGTATACATTCCGCAGCCGATATCGACTCCCACAAGGTTGGGAACGACTCTATCGCTAACTGTCATGGTCGTTCCGATGGTACATCCCTTACCAAGATGAGCATCAGGCATTATCCTGATCGCAGATCCGATGCTGCAATCGTAATCGCACATTCTCCTGATCTGTTCTATTGCTTCATCTTCGATCACTTTGGCATAGCAGACAGCTGTATTCTTTTTGCCTTCGATCTTTATCATGTCTCCTACTCCTTCCATTGTTCGGACAGTGGTATTATCCTGTTATATATAAGGCTGAATCTGTCCCAATCCATATCTCTGTGGTAGTGTCCGAAGTACCAGTGCTTAAACTTCAATCCGTGCTCAGTGATCAGAGAATCCAAAAAATCAGTCAGCTTGTTACCAGATCTGTCAACCACTTCGGCCATGCTGTCTGCAAGCATTCTTCTGATATCAGTGTTATACACAGCGCTCATATTCTTGCCGATATAGCCTTCAGGAGCACAATGCGTCAACACGATATCCACTTCGAAGTTAACCTTCTCGAGATTGCTCAAAGCCTCCTCATACTCTTCGTCCGACGGCATCTCGCGCGCCCACCAGGACTCACCTTCAAGGCGCCACCATCTGTCTGTTGACTCTGCTCCACCCATGGTGAATAACTTCATCCCCTCCACGGTAAATACCTGTCCTCGCATAAGGTGTATTACGTTATCTGAGATGCGGTGGATCTTACCGCCGTTCCATTCTTCCACAGCGTACTTATCGAGCAGGTCGTGGTTCTCGTGATTTCCGTCTACAAATAAAATGGTGAAGGTTCGCTGTCCGTATGTCTTCAGGATATGCCTATCCTGTCCGGCACCATCCCAGATTCCGCCGAAATCACCCAAGACGATCACATGATCATCTCTCGTAAGATCCTTCTGCTCAGGAAACTCAGTGGTATTGATCTTCTCCCAATCTATCATTCCGTGTGTGTCGCCGGTTATGTAGAAAATATCGATCACCCCTTTCAATTCACCTTATAAGTTCATTATAGAAAGCACGATGCGCACAAAATGGTACATAAGAAGCGTCCTCTCCACATGTGAGAAGGACTCCTCATATGCCCTCTGTATTTCAAGTCTTTCTTATCTCAGAATAAGTGTCGGATTCCCCAACATCGCTTTGATCATAACCTTATAGTTGTCGACATCAATAATCCGTGTTATAGTCGTTATCTTTTTGCCGGCATCTTTACTGGATGCTCCGCAGTGATATACCTTCATGTCTTTTGTACCTTCGTCCAACACGATATATCTGTCATGTGCACGGTGCATAGATTGAAGAAAGGTTATTGACCTGCCGGGATTCTCTGTAACAAAGTCATTGTACTCGGTCAGACTAAGTCTCGGTTTTGCCGAATTATCACTGATTATCGTGACCTTTACGTTTTTCTTAGAATGTGCCAAGTGATGAAGTGTTTTAGTCCCGATATAATCATCGATTACTATTAAATTGATCTTAGCACTTTTGTATATCTTCTGGTATGCTTCATCAGCTTTGAAAGGCTTGCCGTCAAGAATAAGGATTTCTTCATTACTGACGCCCTGATCAAAGAGCTTCATTATGTCTGACAGATCCGCCTTTGTAACCATAGACTCTTGTAGCGACTCTATTTTCCGGGTGTTTTTCTCGACTCTATCGACAAGTGCAAAGTAGTTCTTCTGTGTCAGAAGCGGCTGATTCTCAATAAGATAATCCTTCATGGTTTTGAAAAGACGAATCAATGTTTTACTTTGTTCAACAGCAAGATTCCCCTTAAGTATGGTCATCAACATGTATATTCCCTGCTCAGTAAATGCCTTTACGGGTTTTGAGCGACCACCTTTGGTTCCTGTTATCTGGATCGATATCACATTTTGTGATTTCGATAGTAATAACATTTCTTCTCTGGTTAGTTCAAACATAAAATCATCAGAAAAACGATCTATGTTTCTTTTAACCTGTTGGTTAAAGGCACTTACTGTATATCCATATATCTCCGCCAGATCAAAATCCAGCATTACCTGCAGGCCGCGAATTGTATATATCTTATCTTTCAGTGTGGATTCATCCACGATCATCATCTTGTTATCGTTTGCCATAATCTTGTTTCTTCAGATTCGCAACAAATCTGCTTCCTCCTTTCTGTATACCCTTGAATACAGATTCTAGCAGAGAGGCAGCGTCATAAATGGGACTTATCTACATATAAATAGAGCGGCTAAATTGTCGGGCATAAGAACCGAACAAATTAGATTATTCCAGCCTGAACTCCTTCATATCATCAAGCCTCAGCAAAACAGGTTCTCTCCCGAATCCGGCACCAACATCAATGTCGATCCAGGTATCTGTCCTGATAATCTTACCGTCATATTCATCACCGTACGCTATGGTCGGAGTGTGCCCAAATATGGTCATTACATCATCAAAATATCGTTCATCAAGAGCTGGTCTGGCCCAGAGCAATTCATCATCAGCATACTCCGATAGCTTCTTGTTCTTATCGAAATTCTCAATCCCTGAATGCACGAGCAGATAGCTTCTTTTTCCTATGCTGAGCAGCTCGTACAAAGGACAGTCTCGCAGATAATCCAATATGTCCTGCTGCGTATCTTTGGGAAGCTTTTGCATCGCCTTAAGAGTTACACCCCCGCCATTGAACTGATACATGGCAAGATTATCGATCTTTTCCGGAGTTAGTGCATCTATACTGTCTTCAGCTATCGCATCGAAAACAAACGAACACGCAAGCAGCATCGCCTCATGATTTCCAAGTATTAGCTGCACATTGGTCTGATACATCAGCCATTGCAAAGTCTCGACTCCGCCGTCGCCGTTACGATCGACAACATCGCCAAGGATGTAGAGGAAATCGTCCTTGCCAAAACCGGCTTCCTTCAATAACTGAAGGAGGCGGTCGTGCGGATATCCGTGTAAGTCAGATATTACATAGTACATTCAAAGTCATCCTTACTCGAACTCTATATGCCCGTACGCGATCATCTTAACCAACCTCTTCTCACCATTAACAGAACGATAATAGTGGTAGCCATCATAGTCGACCTCAATGTTCTCGACCACTTCATGCTCCCTAAGCAATGCAGGATCAATAACGTTGTCGATCGTGCTGAACTTTCTGAAGTGGCTTTCAAGGCCACCGCTCAACTCGCCCCAACCGATCCGGTTGTCGAGCAAATAGTGAATATGCGCTAGATATCCCCTGTAGTATGACGAGTATTTTTCTCTATCATCAGGATGGTCTTGCATAAATCTCAAACGATTTCGATTTGCCATACAGACTAACTTAAGTCCATGATCGTGCTTAAAGATCGATATTGAGCATATCTTGTCTTCATCTATATCAGATAATCCTTCGGCAGCCGGACCTTTATAAGTGACATACCAGGAATACTCGTCTCCGGTAAACATGCCGATATCTTCATACAGATCACTTCTCTCAGTTCCATAGCAAGCGTAGTCTACTATACCGAACTTCTCATCACTGCCGGGAACATTTATTCCGGCATATATCTGAGGAGCCAAAGAAGCTTTGACAGGTTTATCTGTCACTTCGTAAGTTGCGAATGCTTCCATACCTTCAGTATAACGACTTATATACCTGTTAGTCTCCTCCGGAAGACGTTCGTTCGATAGGCGAATGCTCTCAGCCCTGTTACTGATAATGATCTCCACCGTATTTTCATTCGCTCCTCTCAACCTTCTCTTGTCGATTAGTTTGGAGACAGGTTTATTAACTGTAAGTGCTCTCAAACAGGGTAATGAATAGATTGCCTCCACATTCTTAAGCGTGTATTCATGGATAGACAATTCGGTCAGGTTCTTGAGTCCTCTGAGAAAGCTTAGATTCGTTATACCGGTCCTATCCAAAGTGAGACGTCTTAAGTTAGGCAGCTTGGAGAGAACGCCCGGATCACCTATCTCATTTTGTGAGATCTTCAGACTTGTCAATTCGTTATAGGATAACAGGAAAGAGAAATCCTTTATTCCGTTATGACGGAACTTTGCAAACTTAACACCGGTCAGTTTTTCGTAAGAATCCTGACAATTAAGGTCAATGTTATCTAGATTAAGATATTTATATACTTCTGCTCTCTTGATCATCTCATGATACTCAATATACTGATCCTCATCGTTATATGCGCGTTCGATAGATTTTGCTCTTTCACGGATCTCTTCTCTGAGGTAATCAGGTTCGAGAATAGCCGCATACTCACCATATCTCATGGCCCAGTCGAGAATATCTCTCTCACTGCTCTTCACATGAACGATCAGGCGGTTATAAGACGGATGCACCGGTTCGATCTCAATCTTGTCACCAAATGAATCGATCACTTCTCCGAGAATAGACTTGTTGATCTCGAGCTTCACATTTACCGGCTCACCTTCATACATATAGCAGTGCTCGACTATATATTGATTGGAGCGCAATGCGGCATTTATCCTTGCTGTCGAATGAGTAGCCTTCTCGTCAAGTATGGTTACCTCCGTGAGCCTGTCGATACGATACCTCTCGACAGCATTAGAGTCTTTCTCGCCACACAAAAGATAGTGGTAACCATTAGATACAACAACCTTATACGGACACACCATGATTGGTTCATCGCTAGTATGTATAAGCTTCTTGTCGTTATCCAATGCATTGTTATAGAAAGAGATCATAAGCTGTCTGTGGATAGCATTATTGATGTTACCCAGTATCATGAAGAAATCCTTATTGACCGGAGTATTCTTCTCATTGATCTTAGTATGCAACTCAAAGACCGGGCTATACTGATTTTCACTGAGCTTAATGAGCTTTCTGGTAATCTCTTCGGCGTTGGTCTTGCTGATATGCTTCGAGAACTGGACGGCATCCATAAGAAACATCAGTTCGTCGTCAGTGAAATCACCATCATTGATCTCCAGCCAGTAATCCTTTGTGATGGGCGATCCTTCTCTCGATACTACTTTATAGTGAAGACGGATATCCTCGTCAAGCCAACCGCCTTCATCGTCTTTCCCGTACTTTTCTCTAAGCTTTTCGAGCGCACGCCCTACCGTCTTGCGTTCACAGACATTATCAGGATCCTCTTCGAGCTTTTTTAAGATATTAGCCTGACTGATCGGCTTTTCTTCTGACGCATCATTCTTGATAATATCGAAAACAAGCGTTTCACATTTATTATGCTTGATCATTTGTCTGCCCTCCATTTCCGGTAGAAGTATCCGCTTATTGTTCCTAATTAGATGTTAGCACGCTAAGAGCGCAAAAGATAGCACGAGATGCGACAATTCTGTCACATCTCGTGTAGGTGTCCAATTATCAGGACTTAAGTTACCAGTTCACACCAGGTGTTCCGATTCAATCATATTATTGATTTGCTTCATCACCTTGTATTTTTAGTAAATAGTACTTCTTGTCTGTTCCGCAAGATTCCCATATAACGTTATACTTGCCTTTGATGTTATACTTTATTTCACCTTTCCATTTTCCGGTTGGCTTATATATGTCTCCGTTCACAGTTTTTTTGATCTTACCTTCTTCATCCCTAAAGAATGCATATATACCTTCCATTTTACTTCTTTTAGTGGTTTTTGAATGATAATTCGCATCATCTACAAGTGTCAAACAATAAGTGTCCCTAAAGCCAGTATCCTTCAATTGCTCCATAAACATTATATCTTCTACAAATTTAAACATCTGCTCCGGGTACTGTCCATTATCAGGATACTTTATTTCAATGGCATAGCGTTCTTCCGCCTCTTCCGGTTTCTCACCTTTGAAGACTACAATATCTATCTCCTTTTTAACTGTATCCTTTATACTAAAATCCTTCTCTGCATTTCTTTCGAATTGAATCTTATAACCATACAATCCGTTTTCTTCAAATTTTCCACGAAGAAAGATTCCCAATTCATGCTGAAAACTAAACTCGTTATATACCTCGATTTTTGAGCCATCTATCTCTGTTATGCCTTCTATTTTTTCTCTGTTATATATACGTCCCATGAATTCTCTAATGGATTCTTTAATGAGTATGGCTGCAGTCGTTGACTCATTATTTTTTTGTTCTATCATTTCTTCACCCTCCATACACCTTACTAACCTTCTCTGCCCACTCCTTCATCTTCTTCACCATATTCTCCGGCTCGAGGATCACAACATCCGGTGCACAACTTTGTGCGAAGCGGATCATGGCCTCTGCATTGACCTTGGCTGACACAACCACGTAGTCTTCCGTCTCCTTCTCGAACATCGCCTCCTTGCCAAAGGTATCCACGATGTCGCTTATCATCGCACGTACTGCCTTGAATCTCACACGCGTGTTGCCGCCGTGATGCATGTAGATGTGTTCCTTCATGTACTCGCCGAGCTCGAAGCGTTGCCCGTTCGAACCCTTGAGCTTCGCGAACGGTTTTCGCTTGGTATCAAGGATACGTATGTCAGCGATGCGATCTATTCGGTAATTCGACACGTCATCATATCGCTCGTAATTGCAGATGAGGTAGTACTTACCGTCATGCGCCGCCATCTGGTAGGGATTGATTATGTACTCGTGCACGCTCCCGTCTTCGTTAAGCTTGGGGTGGTTCTTCTTATCCGTGCCGTAATACACATAACTGAAAGCCACCTGTTTATCACGCGATATTGCTTCATCCAGAATAGCGACATTATAGAAAATCTGCTTGTTATCTCCGCCTGAGTCCGGAAGCGTTGCTATATGCTTTACATGCGCCTCGAAATTCTCACTCGACAACCCTTCTATCTTCTTAACAAGTGCTTGCCGCTGTCTGTGAGGAATATGATTCGAGAAGAGAATACTGTCGATCATGAGGCGAAGTTCAGCATCAGTAAAATCACGTCTCATCCAAAACTCAGACCATACCGTATTCCCCTCACGTGGAGTCTCGGTATATTCGATAGGATAATCAGCCCTTACAAGCTCCTCGATATTACGGCGGATAGCCTTACGCTCCACCTCAAGCCCATAGTCATTCTTAAGATATTCGAGGATCTTATTCTGGTTGACAGTGTGATCCTCATCTGTGTATTTCCTGAGGATATCCAATATCAGAACAGGAAGCATTCCTTTCGAAGGTACCATGGCATCATCCGTCCTTTTTCATCGTTATCCATAGTCTATCACTCTCATTATCGATAATCTCAGGGGATAAATATGTCCCATAGAACGCAAGGAACTCAATTACCTGAATACCATTTGGAAAATACTCCTGTGACAAGTGCAAAGGCACGGAAGTACGGTACGAGTTTTTAAAGTGTTTACAATATTGTAATTGAGTATCAAGTGACGATTGGATGATAATAACAGTATCTATATTTATAAGTTAGTAAAATTGGAAAAGAAGAAAGTCTTTCGTGGAAGAAAAACGTTAAGGTTTCAAAAGATAGAGAAAAGGAAATCCGCCTCAGTGACTCATACACCTTTAAATGGAAGAACTATTCGAAAAAAACACAATCCCTCCTTTAAAATATTAGTAAGCACAATAAAACCTTTGAATTAATAGTTAGCAATCCTTCTTGTAATTCATATTAATTATAATGCTTCCGCCGCTTCCCTCAGCTTCTCCCACACCTTCACCATGGCATATGTATCAAGCTCACAGTACTTAAGTAGATTATATCTCGCGACCTTCTGTTCGTCCGGTGGCATGTCCTTTATCTTGGGGAATATCGACATCGCCTCTCCGCCATTATGGACTCCCTCAAGGTTATGATAATTCAGACTCGGATCATCCGGGAACAGCGCCGGAAGCACGCTCTTGATCGAGAATGATCCACCCATCGCGCGATTATAGTAATAGCCTGACTGGAACGGCACGAGCAGATCCACAATGTTATCCCTGATATTAAACAGGTGCTCTGCCAAGTCAGGAAATGTCTCTGCCAGCTCTTTTATGCGCGTACACTCAAAGGACTTGTTATACGCAGTGACACACACATTCATAGGTATATCTGCACAGAGGCTCTCGGCTATAGCACGACGAGGATCGGTTCCTGACTCCGCCAGGAACTCTTTGTGCTTTAACTCACCGCCTTCATGCTCGATATAATGCAGCGAGTACTGGAACGGAATCTGCGCATACGGTCTCGTACCGACAAACTCCGGGATTACCGGCTGTATCGTCTCGAAGTCAAGGAAATATAACGGATAGGACAGTTTTTGCAAGAAGGCAGCTATCTCGGGTTTGTTGATATAGGTGCCTTTATCTTCCAATCCGAATTCGATCTGACGAAGATGTTTCTCGTTTTTAATAGGAGCGTTGTCCAACAGATCTCTGTATGTGATCCAACCCTTGCGGTAATACTCTATCTTCTTGGTGATCTTCATGCGATAAAGGTCGAAAACAGATTTATTGGGGATATGCTTAGAACAATATTTCCAGAAAGCACATTCGTAGGGCTTTTTGCAGTATACTCCGAGATCGATATCAGGCTCTTCATCCGACAACAGGACCTTCTCGGCTATCTCAAGATTATGCTCGATATTCTTTATCTCATTCGGGATCTCTTCTCCTACATCAGAAATAATGAAGAGCTTAGACAGATCAAGATTGCCGTCGTAAACATAGTCCTTGTTGAGCAATACAAGATAGGTGCCGGTCACCTTGACACCGCAGTGTTCGAGCACATACTTCTGATAAGCGACGTCGGCGATATACACTTCTCTGTCATCTTCGTATGTACCGTCGTCTTTCTTGTGCTTGGTGGAACTCTTAACTTCACAGATAGCCCAACCGTCATCTTCTTTTCGAAGGATATCTACAGCACAGTAGAGACCATTGTATGAAAAAGATGCTTCACATATGTTTTCCGTGCCCTTCTCCATCTCTTCTGTGGTCTTGGCGATCATGGCGCGGAGATCGAGTTTACCTTCGTTATATGTAGTCACTTCAACGTAATCACCGAAAAGCCCCATCGCCAGATCACCGACCACATTTCCCGCATCAAAGCGTCCCTGTACCATCTCGTCGATAGTTGCCTCCTCAGGCTTATATTGTCTTAACCATGCGATCTTAGGGCACTGCCACAGCCCCGTGTACTTGGACTTAGATAAGTAAACCATAGCGACCTCCCGGAGATGAACTATTATAATTATATATCACCATAGATGAAAAGATCCGTGAGAATGCTGCCGGTCTTTATCTATGTCTGTTCTTTGCCTCTTTGATCCACATCTCAGATTCCCACTCGAGAGGATGTTTTCCCTGGGCCTTTATATAGTCGAGCAGAGCCTTTTGTACGGATATATAGGTCTCTTCCTTCCACGTGCTCCAGCCCTGAACATAATCGCTTGGAGTTTTGTACTCTTTCTTCCTTTGAGCTGAGGTGTTATCTTGAAGTGGCAGATCCACTTGGGTATCTCTCCAGATAGCATCGATAATGAAGCTGTCGATCGGGATATGCAGTTCTTCAGAATGATCCTTAACAGCCTCGAAAAGCTTTTTGGCATCAGCATCCTCAAAGAACATCTCGATCTCTGATAATAAGTACAGATACTTCATAGCCATGTTGACCAGCTTTTGAGCATTACCGTATGAGAAACGGTCTTTGATATCGTCGTTGATCTCACCTTTGTAACTGTCTTTTATGTCCTTGCAGAAATTATTATGCCAGGAGTCATAATCTTCAGTGTTATCTGCAAATGACGACAACGACGTAACGAGTTTTTTGAGAGCGGCTTCTTTTGATTCGGATGCTTTGACCTTCAATGAATCGGTTGTCAGCATTGTGTTGAATGCGCCCTCGACTGTGGCATCTGCATATGCCTTCTCGCATATAGCACGAAGGATAGTGTCCTTCGAGTCAGTTGGTTGGATCTTAAAATAGGTCCACAGGAAAAAGGAAATAACTGCACTATTCATATCTCGACCTCCTTATTTGATAGTTTTACCGATCGTTACTTACATTAAGAGGATAACACGATGGCTAGACACCCCTATTCGACCGTATCCCGGATCTCCATGAGGATCTTCCCAAGCCAGTTTTGAACTTCCTTGTTCTTGCATTTGTCACAGGTGCACTTGCCCCAGCGGTTATCATGCCAGTGATTACCTTCGATCAGTATAGCATCACCGGTGGCTTTGAGTTTTTCTTTAAGCTCAGTGTTAGAGAACTTGACTGTGAGGATGTCCTTCATTATGTCATAGCAGACCTCATCCCAGTCAGAGGGCAGGCCCGGTTCCTTCTTGCCCATGCGCTTGGCGATAATGGGATTCTTGGTGACGGTATACTTGACCCTTGCCTCTTCGCTAGCGCACTTCTGAGCCTGAAATGCTGCTTCGGCATTAGGGTAAGTGAGTCCTTTATACTCGATAGGACGTGAGTGGAAGTTCGAAAGAAAACCATAATCGCCCCTGAAATCATCTATTATCCTGTTCTCACTCATGATCATTACCTCCTAATGTTGTTACTGTCATTATAAATAGATCGATGGCAGATAATATGATCGTAAAGCTTATCGCCATTCCAGCTGTTCTCCCTCGTTCTTTTTTACGACTGGTAGCTTAGAAGGTTCTTCCTCCCGATTATAGTAGTGTCCATGATATAAAAGAAACACCTGATTAAACATCTTCTCATCAATGCCTCCTGCCTTCAGATCTTCGATCATTTGTACATGAGTCTCAGTGCTTCGGTGTAACTGAGAAAGGACTAACAGAGTAATACTAAGCTTATCTGCAAGTTCTCTGAAAGATCTGATTACGTCATCAAGGCTTCCATCTCCTCGATCTACCAGTTGCAAATAATCAATAATAAGCAAGTCATAACCCTTATCTACACTGTCCAACTCTATCTGATCTGCAGATTTTGGAACATCATCATATATATCAATTATAAGTTTCTCTATTTCCTCGGCACTTCTGATATTCAAAGCGAGCCTAAACAAATCATCCCTGTCGGTTTCAAGGGAAAAGAATCCAATCTTATACCCCTTTTCTGCCATAGCTACAGAAGCACTTACTGCAAAAGAGGTCTTGCCCATTCCCGGACTTCCTCCAACCAGAATCAACTGAGGTTTACCGAATTCGATTTCTTTCCCTAACAGATCACATACTCTCATTTGAAACCTCCTACGACAAGTACTCAAACTCATTGGACCAATAACCGAACAGGATATGTGATCCACGCACCTTTCTATGTATTTCTGATTACATTATAGGGAAGGTGATGGGACAAATATGGTGCGTCTATTTGTTGAATTCCACATTGGACAACATCTTAATCGAACCTTGAGGAATCTTGATATCACTAACACTACAATTCAAGAATGAAGTTCGTAACTCCAACAAGTCTGGATCATGCTCATACTCTTTATAATCACAAGCGAAGAAACCTCTATCAAGAAAATTCTCATCTACATTAGGGGGACTGATATTATCTTTGTATTTGCTATTAATAGCATCGAGCTCTTCTTTGTAAAAATCCTTTTTTTGAGGGGATCCACCACCATTAGCCTTTATAACAAGCGAAATCAAATCCATCTCCCACTCGGTCTTCGTGCTATGAATATTTGATCCTTCCAGCTTCTGTAGATTACTTCGTGCTGATATTATCTTCTCGAAACTTGATTCTTTTGAACCATCCGCCTTCACCTTAAAGATGCCTTTGATTACATTGTTATGCATTGCAAATATGTACTTGGTCCTAAGGCCATTCTTCTTACTTATTCGCCAACATCCGCGTACAGCGTCCCAGTAATCTAATATGTTGTTACACTTCCAAAAAGACTTATTAAAGCTTATGAACGCTATGTCATCATTATTCTCATCGAATTCCACTTGATTACCCACATAACTCCTTATATCACTGATCTCTATAACACGGGGACAGCACTCGTCCAGGACTTCATGTATAGTTCGCGGTTTGGCAGTTCCACCATAGGATCTTTCCACCCCACTGGTATGACCATTGACTTTATTAGTCAGATTAACCAAAGAACAACCACAAAGCTTTATAGTATTAATGGCTGTCGATTCCGCCATAAAAGCCTCATGTTCAGTCAATCCAAACTTTAGTATGACAATATCAAACGTACCTTTTGACTTTGATTCTTCAATTCTAGCTAACTTATCAGTCAACTCCTGTTTCAAAGAATCCTCCAGTAGTTCCATCTCCACTTTAGGCGTGATTCGTCGATACTCTTTTTTTATCAACTCGAGATCATCTTCATGCTGTAGGCATCTGACACCGATCCCTTTGCCAATATAGAAAGGAATGCCTTCATCGCACAAGGCATAGATATAATAATTGCTAAGTTCGGCATCTCCCTTCTTTGAGGTAAAGAATTCACCCAAACGCTTTACATCTGATTCTGACAACGGATTATTCTTCATACGCCTTCCTCACGTCCTCGCTCCACTTCCTCATCTTCAATAAATGCTCTTGCGATCTCTTTTGCATCATATTTGGCTGCCATCATCAGTGCCACCCGTCAATACACGCTCCATGATAACCATATCAACGACTATGGGCTCGATCTGTTCTGATTATATCAGATATTACTCTCCCTACTCATCGAACTTAAACTTCGAGAAATCGATCAGATCTCCAAGCGTCGTCCCACTGCTCTTGCCGGCGGTATTCTTGTGATCATTGATATACTGTACGGACTTCTGAAACTCTTCCGGATTGGACATTTCTTTGAAAATCATTGCGGTGTTACGAGCATCATCATGAGCATCATGCATCTTGCCATCAAAGTAGATCCCTATTGACTCAAGCGCCTTTGAAAGTGAAGTAGGCTTTTCTGCGCCTACTGCCTTGTCATATTCAAGCTGGAGATCACACCAATTGTCGATCACCTTCTGAAGCTTATCGCTGAAAGTGAGATTCTTCACCAAATACTCACCTTTAATCTGGTTGAGATCATTCTCGCTCCATGCATACACCTTAAAATCGTCATTAAAGGATAGGCACAACTCTGCGAAAGCGTCCAATTCTTCCCTGATATGTCTGCAATCGAACAGCTGTCTCTCGGTAATACCGGTGAGCTCGTATATATGCTGTGATATCTTCGAAGAAAACTGAGGCTTTACATAGCTCTTATAATCCGCGATTTCCTCAAACTTCTCGTTGATCACAATGGCACCGATCTCAATGATCTCTGCCTTACACATCTCACGGTCGATCTTTTGATGCCTGTCTATAGGCTGCATCTCAAAATCAATAAAAATGTGTTTCACGCTTTACATCCCCTTCCTTCAACCATAATATAATTCGCCGATGGATTATTCTTCGTCTTTCTCGTCCTCATCGTCATCCTCCACAGAGTCCGACCAAAGGTATTATCCATCAAATCGCAGCTAGTGCTATAAACACATAAGCAACGAATGAAACGATAAACCCGAGTATGAACAGATTGATCAATACACATACAAACAGCGTAATGAATCCCACACGTCTGCGAACTTTCTCCATCTCACGGTTCGTCTCGATCTCCATCGCTGCCCACTTAACGATCGCAAGCGTCAACTCGTCCGGCTTCTCTCTGACAGGCTCAGTATTGGCATTCACACTTGGTCCGGAGTGAGCGTAAGCACCGGCCACAGCGTCTGGGTCATAATAACCGGAGTAATCCACACTGTTTTCCGCGATCTCTCTGGCGAGTTTCTTGATCTCATCGTTATTCATACCACTGCCTCCTTCCGCATCGTGCGTTCAATGTAAGGGCGATTCGCATCTACCACTTACATTGTACATAGTGCGGGGCGCCAATAAACGGACATTACTAACCCCACGGCTCATACCTCTACAAAATACAGATCATCCGGCCGATCCGAACGATACTCAAAATACCTGGTCTTCTTGTGTCTGAGTTTGGCTCTGTCAATGATCTCCTTATCTCCCGGCGATAACGGATCATTTGATACGATCCAAAGTTCCTCACACTTACCCATAAGAACCATATTACCGGTATGCAGCTTATTAACTTCTGAAACAGGAGTATCTGAGTCCTTCCTGTAACACATTATTGGAATACGATTGTTATGCCATGCAAAATGATAAAACTCTTCCCGCTTATCTGCATTCAGGCAAAATACAATCGGCATATATGCTTTTATCGGGTCCGGCTTAGGTTCAGCCTTAGAAGTAGCCTTGTACATATTTCTGGTGATCTCTGCAAGTATCTTTCTGTTTTCTTCTGTCATAGTAGTCCCCCTTCATTTCCATACCTGTGTTAAGCCTTCTAGGCAACCGTTGTCTTGAGTCTTGATGTTCTTGGTTATATATAGGGTGTGATTATCGCGCGAATAACAGTTTGGCTTACACTTTTATCCGCGTAACCTTTCCCCACGGCGGGGTAACATCATCTGTCACCAGGAGCCATAGAACCGGTATCCCCATCGCCTTCTTCTCTTTAGGAAAAACAGCACCACCATCAGTCATTATGATTATGCTGGCAGGAAGAGTATCCATGTGTTTCCTCACATAATCGAAAACAATGTCGAACCTTGTTCCGCCTCCGCCTTTTGGTCTGATAACCGTAAACTCATCTTCACTTGCAAACGGTTTGGGCTCAACTACTTTGGCATCGAAGAAACCGAGCCAGCCCTTGAGTTTGCCGTTAAATTGGTCGATGGCACCTTTTATCTCTGAATAGGCAGCAGCTATCTCATCATCAGACATACTTCCGGAAGTATCGATCATGAACAGGATATCTTTTACCATATCTTCCTTCTCGTTATAGTCAGGCAGATAGAACGGATTATCATCGAACCTTCTGTCCGGAGGTGTGAATGAGTAGTCTGTTATCTCTTCCTGAATGAAATCATTCAGTATCGTGCGCCAGTCAGTCTGCGGCTTCTTTAGTTCCTTAAGGATTCGATCGGCGCACATGGGAATGAGGCCCTGCTTTTTATCAGGATCTCGTATCGATATCGACTCACTCGCATCAAGAAGGTTTTTCGACCACTCATCATTAAGAGATCCGTCATCATCTGCGGTGTTCCAGCGGCTGTGATCGTCCCAGTCGCCGCTGCCCTCTTTGCCGGGCTTCCCATCACCGTCACCTTTATCAGCGCCATTACCCGCCGATCCGCCTCCCTGCGACGATCCGCGCTTCATCTTAGCAGGAAGCATCTCATATACCTCTTCAGCCGAATAGTAATAACCTTCATCCCCATTAGGAGCCAGGTGCATCGATTCTCCGTATTTGCTGAGAGTAATGGACTTTAGGTTCCCCTTATTTGACTGAAGTATATTTGAATTAACAACGATATCACATGCTATATTAAATGCTTCCGGATCACGATCGTTACACCTTGTGCAATGCTGCAACGCGCAGTGCATAACTTCGTGCATCATTATGAAATCAAGCTCGTCATCATCGAGGTTATCGAGAAAAGACGGACCGAAATAGATCTTTCTTCCGTCCGTGCAGGCAGTCTCACACTCCATATCGATCGCAAAATCCATATGCATGAGAAGCAGCCCGTAAAAGCCGTTATTACAAAGAATTCTCATTCTTGATAAGAGGATGCGTTTTACATATCCTCTCTTTTTCTCACTTGACAGATCCATTCAGAAGTTTTCCTTTACTCTGCATCCATTTAACAAACTCCGGAACCAGCATAAGCTTCTGTTTATAATCCGGCTCTATGTACATATAATCCTTGAGCAGGACAACACTGAAGTCAGGCGGCATGGTCTCTGAATATTTGATCGAATTACCTATACTTGTCATGTCGTCTTTATGCGCTCTGGCATAAGAGGTCATGGAAGAAGTCAGAGCATATAGAGCGTCCGTACTATGGGGAACCTTCGGCATTTTCCCGGCGAAAATGTCTTCTATCGAAGGCAGATCCTTATATACTTTTTCCCATGTCCTGAACTCAACTGCAGTACCTGTTCCGATCAGACCTGCTATAAGCGGATACATCTTGTTGATATCATCATCTATTCCGTTAAGTATGTTGCTCACCATTTCCCACGAACGTGGTGTTGTAAAAGCAAGGTCATCAGAACCGGAATCAAATCTCATAAGAAAATCGTGCTTAAAAGACAGGAATCCTACAACTTTCCCGTTAATGCCGCTACTGATCGCCCACTTCTTCCAGGCATCAAAGCTGCCTTCTACTTCAATGTGCAGAAGACGATTAGCCAAAGCCTTCGGCATCTTGTACGCAACAGACTTGTCTGTGACTCTGTTGCCGGCTGCAATAACAATACAGTTGTCCGGTAGCCGGTGCTCGCCAACGGTTCTGTCCAGAGTTATCTGATAGGCCGCTGCCTGCACGGATTGTGGTGCAGCAGATATCTCGTCGAGGAAAAGCATGTTGACCACATCGGACGAATCATCCATCTGGAAGATCTGCGGTCTGAGCCATACTGCAAGTGTTTTATCGGCATTTGACGTAGGGATTCCGCGAAGATCGATCGGATTGAACAGCAACAATCTTACATCAGTCACATTCACTTTTTTGCCGGTAACACTTTCGATCTTTGAAGCAATCTGGCGCACAGCCTGAGATTTACCGACGCCGGGAGGACCCCACAACATTACAGATGGCATAGTTCTTAACGGCAGATCGTTATTGATAATAGAACAGTATGAATCACCCAGCACATCGATCATCTTGCCAACAGACATCGACGGCACATTAGACAACTTAGTATCACTCATCTTTTTTTACTCCCAATTTCTCATCAAGGTCATCGACCTTCTTCTTGTACTTCGCTATCTCGTCAGAGTATCCTCCATCTTTCTCAAGTTCACGCCTGATATCAGACTGCCTTTTCTCATAAACGGACAATCCGTTCCTGAAGCCTTCAAGTCGATCGGACAATGTATCAAGAGCATTATCGATCCTGATAAGATTTCCAACGGCAGTATCACCTAATTCAACGTAATACCTTCCGCTTCTGACGAGCCACACATACGGCTTATCTGCAGTCATATTTGTAGGTAAAACAATGGCAAATCCCCGATAGACCATGAGAGGAGTCTCGGAAGTCTGAAGGATATTATTACGGACTGCTTTACTTATCGTTTCCCTTAATTCCTTTCTACGCTCTGCCTCCTCCTTCTTGAGTTTGTTCTCAGCCACAACTGGATTTTTGCTTCGCCAGTAAGTACAGTATTCGACATCATCTGTACATTTACTGATCAGTGCCTTCTGACGTTCGATCTTTACAGGAAGCTCCAGCAATTCCCTCTCCATCTGAATACGTGACTCAGTAAGCTTATGCTGCAAAACCATATACCGCATCAGCTCATTTGCAGCCTCAACACGTTCTTTGACAAGCGGATTGCCTACGGCCAGAGCCTTAACTTCAGCATAGTCGAGAACAGTATCATCTATATCCGTGCCGCTTCTGTCGGTAAGTGAACCGGACAGCAGACTTGATATGAATCGCTGTTTTGTCTCCAGAAGTTGCCACGAATATGCATCAAAGCTTCCCTCGGTAATATATCTGAAGATATAAACCTTCTTATTCATGTTTCCCTGCCTTAGTATTCGACCTTCACGCTGAGTCATATCGGCAGGTCTCCAGGGAACATCCAGATGGTGAAGTGCTATGAGCTTATCCTGGATATTCACACCAAGACCTAACTTAAAAGTGGAACCTATCAGGATCCTTATCTCACCTTTGCGCATCTTCCTGAACAAAGAAGATCTCTTTGCCTCTGTATCTGCATCGTGAATAAATGCAACCTGATCTTCAGGGATGTTGTAATAGATCAGTCGTTCCTTCAGTTCGGTATAGAGATTGAAATCCTTCTTCGGTGTAGATGAATCACAGAACACCAACTGCGTGCTTTTATCCTGAAACGTCTTAACATAGATATCTGCTATATTCTCGGCACATCTGGCAACCTTGGATTGATAAGTATATGTTGCATTGGGATCCACAAGTCGCATGTCGAGCGCGGCTTTCCTTCCGTCCGTCGTGATCTTGAGCATATTGTCAGTCCTGCGGCTGACTGTGCCTTTCCTGACCTGTTCTGCCCTGTCAGAGATAAGTTCCAGATAATCCGAGAACTCCTGAGTCTTTCCGATCAGTGCATCCCTATATCCGTCATGAGCAGGCAATCCTGCTGCATCGTCAGCAGAATGGAAATCAGCGATTGATGACAGCAATGCCGTAAGCTCCGGAAGATTATGGAACTTCGAGAACCTTGTCGCCAAACGATACGAGCTCGTATCAACGTCTATCTCAAATTCTGTAACACGCTCTGCGAACATGCCTATCCAACTGTCAAAATTCTGAAGATCCAACAGCCCCAATTCGCCGCTCTGAAGATATGTCTGCATGGCAAAAGCGTCCGTGATCGAATTGGTGATCGGCGTACCCGTAGCCATTACAACACCCTTGCCATCGTTCTTACGCTGGACCAGATGAACCTTATCCAGCATGTCTCTGCACTTTTTGGAGTCATTCTTTGAGATCCCCAGAACATTGGTCGTCTTAGTCTCGATCGGAATGTTCTTATAATTGTGTGCCTCATCAACGAACAATCCGGTAATTCCAAGCTCGTCAAAATAGACTGTGTCATACATGTCGTCCCATGCCCTATTCAGTTCAGAGATAGCTTCTGCAAGCTTTTTGGCCTTCTTGGTCAATCTGGAAGTAGCTTTCCTTTTTGTCCGGATCACTTGAGCAACCTGAGTCTGCTCCTCTTTGAGTTCATCCAAATAATACTGTTTTGACAGCGGGATCATCTCAAAGCAACTGTATGCAATGATAATGCCGTCAAAACCTTCATCTCTGACACGCTTAAGGATCTCTTCGCGCTTGCCGGGCTTAAACATCTTAGGCTCTATGCAGAGGATCTTTGCATTCGGATACATGAGGCTGAATATACTCTTCCATTGTCCGACGATATTGTTTGGGACAACATACATGTTTTTCTTCGACAGCCCCATACGTCTCATTTCCTGACCGGCAGCGATCATAACGTATGTCTTGCCCGCACCGACATCGTGTGCAAGTAAGGTATTGGGCGAGAAGATTATCCTCGCCACTGCGTCTTTCTGATACGGATACAATTCCACTCCCGGAGACATAGTGGGAAACGTAAGGAAAGAACCGTCAAACATCCTTCGTCTTACGCAGCTGAACTTGCTCTCGAAGATCTTCTCCAGTCTTTCCTTACGGTCTTTGTCCGTCCATACCCAATCCTGAAAAGCCTTGATCAACTGCTTCTGTTTCTCAAGCGCAGCCAATGTCTCTCTTTTATTGATAACCCTTTTTACTCCGGACGAATTCATATTGCTCTTTACTTCGTCAGTAACCTTTACTGCCTTCATATTCAGGGTATTCTCCAGGATATAAAGTGCTTCCATCCGTCTGGTCCCGTATGCGGAAGTCACAGCCACACTATGATAAAAACGGCCTTTATTGGGGATCTCCCATGTACCGGTAATCTCATCATGACGGGTGGCATTCTTTTCCCATTCTCGCTTCCCCGGGTAGCATGAAGGAGCCCATCCAAAAAGATGCAGAATAAAATCATCTATAACATCAGCAGGAATCCACGGCGATCCCAATGTAATATAGATGTCTTTTGTAGCGACAGCTGGCGGCAGCACCTTCTCTATTGCCTTAAGATTATCTGCGAAGTATCCGTTATATTTATCATTGGCTTCGTTCGCAGCATTCCACTTACGCATGAGGTTGCCGGACAGATATTCCTCTGCTGTCTCCCATCCCTTATAAAAGCATTCACCCCAGGTATCAGGATTCTGATAGATCGAACCCTTTAATTCACTTATGACAGACTTGTATTCAATGCCTGTAATAGAAGATATGTATTCAATATCCACGCGACCAAGTGTTGTCAGGCTCATGATCAGAGCGTCAGAAGCACTCTCAACATGAATGCCCTGCGTTCTCTCATCGCCATTGAAAGCATTCTCCCAATCAAGCGGAAGATCCAGGCACGTTACTACATCAACATGCTTGGCCCAACGTTCACGCTCTTCCTTCTCTCGTCTCTCGCGTTCTTCGCGTTCCTTACGAATCCTCTCATCATACTCACGCTGCCTTGCGGATTGCTTGGCTTTGTTAAGCCTATTTATAAGGTCCTGTATCTGATCAGGGGAGTAGTTTTGACCTATATCACCGGTTTTGTTTGCAGCCAAAAGCTCGAAGATCGATAACTGCTCTTTTGCATTTTTGGAGTTTCCCACACCACCACCTCATTCAATTAATCATCTGTTATACAGTCTATATCTTTGGATAGACCAATAATGGGACATGAAAAGGAGTAGATATGAGATAATCCATCTCTCTCAGGATCCGGCAGGGATGATTCACTCTCCCCGAGACATTTTCGACCGTTGCTTACGCATCCCCGAGGCTCTCATCGACATCAGTAATCTCTCTCATCTTATCCAACAACATGCTCAGTACGTGTACGCAGTACTTCATGCGGCTCTCGGACGTAAACCTATCCGCGAGCATGTTATTCCGGATATACGTGTCAGCCCGGTGGATCATGGTAACCAATTCATCCTCAAAGATCCCCAACTTCTCACATATTGCAAGATTGTATCCTAGTCCGTGATGCTCATAGCCGCTGCCGTACAAGTGCGCCAGAATCGTCTTAACGGCCTCCTCATATCCAGTCCTTACTATGGATGAGGCAGCCTGCGCACGATCGGATTTTGTGACCTCGACAGCTTTCCTGATACCGAACTGCTTGAGAGCAAGAATCTTGGCCTTATAGTAGTCACGAGTGTGATTGCTCCGATCGAGCCCGTCAGCATCATATCCGTGCTCATCGAAAGTCCGACGACTGATATGCGGCTGTGCGGTGCTTCTTCCCTCAGCCTCGTCGTGATAAAGCCTGTACAGCTCACCGATGCCCAGCATAGCTGCCAGTGTTCCCGCGATACCCAAACCTACAGTTAATGACCTGCTCATGTTAACCTCCGATAACTCACGATTCCTCAACAGACTTGATATCCGTAATGACCTCGATCTGCTCGATAAGTTCTTCCAGAACCTTATAACAGAAGTGAACCTGACCGTGTTCCTTCTCAACATTGTCATGGAGAGGATCATTACAATGACACTTAGCACTTCTTAACTTGTCGATGAAATCGTACTCGAAAACCTTAATCTTCTCACATACATCTATGTTGTGGGCAAGGCTGCTATCTTCATAACCCCTGCCACGAAGATGTGCAAGTATAGTCCTGATACCTGTCTCCAATCCCACTCGAATATCCGACAGGGCATATCGATAGTTTTCCGCCTTCATCTGCTCATGCGCCTTATCCAGATTAAGGGTCTTTATCTCGGATACGACTTTTCTGTAAGACTCTCGATCACGATCACAGCGGTCAACACCGTTTATATTGTACCCGTGCTTGTCATATCCCTTACGGTCGAGTCCGTCACGATCAAACCCGTGAACGTCGTAGCCGAAGATATTCATCCCGTCACGGTCAAGCTTATTTCTGTCAAAACCCTTGGAATCGTAACCTTCACGATCATAACCGTACTTATCAAAGCCCCGGGCATTGTAACCATCGTATCCGTAACCGTTCTTATCGTAGCCGGATCTGTTATATCCCTGCTTGTCAAACCCCATGGCGTTGTATCCTTCACGGTCGTACCCGTCACGATCGAAGCCGAGACTGTTATAGCCTTCAGAATCAAAGTGATACTTTTGTTCCGCCTTGTAAATACCTAATGTAGCAGCCGCAGCCCCTAATACCCCTATTATAAAAGCTCCCAACTTCCCCATATTTTCCTCCAATTATTCATCATTTTTTCTTGCCGATCATGGTCCCTACTGCAATTGCTATTGCAGCTCCTGCAAGTGCAGCGACCCACTTAGCTGATGCACTCTTACGAGTTGTTTTTCCCGCGACGATCGCCGGAGCCAGGAGATTCGCGTCGGCCAAGACATCTCTGCGCTGTTCCTTAGTGAAGTTCTCTGGTTCATCGACCAGAACTCTAATAACATCTTGTAGCATTTGTGTATCTTTATTCTTCTTCGAGCTTGAGATCTCTTCCGCGAGAACATGCCTGATAGCAAGGTATTGCATCATCGTCATCTTGTTCCTGCCGCTCTCAAGATTATTAATCATCTGTCTTGTAACACCAAGCTTCTCTCCCAGTTGTGCCGAACTCCATCCGGCACAAGTTCTGATCAGAGCAAGGTGTGTCTGAAGTCTCTCTACTTTGTCGTCCATAAGATGCACCTCCTGTGTCGATAATATAGCACGGCACATTGTGCGTTGTCAACTATAGTTTCGTTAAACACCCCGTTGAAATCAAACAAGCATTAGTGTATAAATGAATCAAGTGGTTGCAGTCGGATCAATACAGATTGATGGGGACTGTAATCCGCTGATCAGATCATATCAGAGGGAGAGAATTATGAGACACGTATTCAGAGCAACAAGAATCGGCTACCCGAGGCAGCAGGACGGCATCTTCTTTGACACAGAAGCGTATACCAAAGAACAGGCGCAGGCTGAGTTCAAGGAGTATCAAGCCACTACCCAAGAGGGCTTCCCCTATAAGGGATATGAGTACGGCGGCATCAAGTACCACGACGTAACCTATCTCGGGGTGTACGAAGACGATAGGATGCCGAGGAGTGATAGCGTCTTTTGATTGATTAATACTTGAATAACGCTAATAATCCCAGTATTACACCTGCCACCCCCAAAGCTACACTAATCGAAAAAAAGAGTTGAGTACGTTTACTGTTCTTGATGCTTAGAATATCATTCTCGAGTTGTTTAATCCTTGATTCAAAGTCATCTTGTACTCTGTCATACTCCTTATCCTTATTCTGTAGTTCTTCAAGAATACTATCCTGATTGATATTATTAATCTCAACTTGTTCCAATCGCTCGTCTTGCTTTTTATTACTTCCAAAGCATTCATTGATACGTTTGTCTCGTTCATCGCATTCAGAACACAGTTCATCTATAGCATTGTCATGACGGATTAGCATCTTTCTAGATTCATTAATTTCAAGATTCATTTCCTTCGTGAAGACTTCAGTATCGGCAAAAAGCTTCTCATGCTCATTAATCCTATCACCTTGTTCTTTTAGTTTAAACAGAAAGTCTCCCTTATCCTTCAAATCTCTTATGACACCTACAAGTTGATTTTTTGTTTCCTCGTCTAATGATTCTGCTGCACCTTCGGCCATAGTTTTTCTTATAAACTTTATAGCTGCTCGATTATGAGCAATACTTGTTGCACCAAGACACACTAATGCACTGCATGCTTCAGCCATTTTTATCTGATTTGCTGATACTTTATCAACAACATCAAGGGTATCGAGTGTTGTATCTGCTGTTATAATAGCTGCATCCCTTAACTCCTGAATTGCTTTGGTATTACTATTCAAAAACCCTGTCTTTACGGACTCCGCCTTCCCTTTTGCCGCTTTTCCTTTTTCCTTGGCGGATTTCATTTCCTTTGAAACATCTGAAACTTTTACAATCGCTGTTGTCACCTTAACTTCCAGCTCTTTTTCTTCTTTTTCAGATAGAACACACAGATCATTCGACATTTCTACACCTCAGACATTATTTCTTGTATCTTCTTAACAGCATCAGGGTTTTTACTTGCAAATGCTTCATTTAACTCCATTATACTACGACTCTTTTCATCCATATCTCGGAAAGCGTCACGATATAATTGTATTATCTGGAATAATGTATCCGATAATGCATCAATTGCAGCCTCGGCATCTAACGCCTTTTGCATTGAATCACCAACTCTGTAGTATATCTTTGCATCCGTATAGTAAAGAATCTGAGTCTTGATACTTGAACGCTGAGCTTCAAGTTTTCTTTTCTTAAGACCCATTCTTGCATCACAGCCGATAGCGACTGCAAACCTGCCGACTCCGACTATATTAACTCTAAGAACAAACTGTGTTACAAACCCGGGGAGAGTTGCTCCAGAATTGACCGTCCCCCTTATAGCAGCATCCGCCATATCAAATGCCATGAAGGATCCGGACGAAATGGTAAGCATTCTGATAATCGTGCGGTTCTTTGCTGGTAGTGTTTTTTGCCAGTTAATATCACGTAGTTCAGTAAATGAGTGTATGCCCTTGATTTCCTCAGCAAATCTGCGGATAAAGAAGAAGCCTCGTACAACACATTCGTTTATCAAGACGGGAATTGCCTGTTTACCAAGCTGTGGAAGTGTACCTATTTCAGTTCTCAAATCAAACTTCTCAGCCCTTACTATCTTCCCATTAGAATCGTGTTCTCCAAGTAAAGTTCCGTCAAATAGCTTGGATACCCATACTGATATTTCTTTGTATCCTTTTTTGTTAGTTTTTTTGAACACCGGAATGGCTGACAACTCTTTCAATAGAGAAACAATTGGGCCAGGAAGACCTGTGCCTACCTTCCCCATTTCGATTGAACCCGACGACCCGGCAATATCGCTTATCATGTGAAATAACCAATTAATAACACCAAACGTAATCTTCTCATGTGTATTCTTCCCTATAAGAATTAGAGCATTGCTTGGGAGATCAACAGCATGAAACATTCCAGAAACATCAGTTCCATAAACTTTTTTTGTAAACTGCGTTAATAGTGAGAATAAAAGACCGACAATTGTCGGATGATGAGAAAAATCGCGAAGATGATGGTTTTTTCCTCCTCCAAAATCATTTGTGACCTTATCAGACGCGATAGGGAATTTATCTTCAAGATACTTAACAGCACCGGCAAGATCATTTCCTTTATACCCCTGCCTTTGAGCAGTTTTGATTACAAAATTGTTTGTTTTTTGGTTTCCCCATTCATTTGCCTTTTCAAATGAGAACTCTCCAACAAAAAAAGAATCGACCATTCCACATAGAACGCCACAAGCAATTGCCACTGTATTATCAATCCAATCTGCATCGTTTGTGTATTTGGCCACTTCAGCATTGATCGCATCGACCTTCTGTTCAAGCGATGCCGAAACATCCTCTATTTCAGATAGCGATTTATCATGTCCGAGAATATCATACTGTACTACAGAATCCTCGACAATATTCTCAACTCTTATTAACTCATCCGCCTTTATGACCTGTTTCAGATTCACTTCGCCCATACTGCCTCACAAATATGCATTGCTTCTTGTTCCGAAAAAAACGAATCAATAAACAAAATCATCAAATGAACAACCGCCATTCTATTCGTCTCTGATATAGATCGGTGTTTTTGAGAATGCAAGTTCACCCCTTTGATTTCCATATATACACCCTTATGATGCTTACCATCATCAGAATTCTCGAATCAAATGATTGTACTGTCTGCCACATCATAGATGTCTATATCAAGAAATATGCGGTTCATCACAACAAAGATGGCTTTCATAGAGACACCATTAATCGACCACCACACAGCCTATTCTCAGTCTTCGTCATCTTCCTCGTCATCTTCGTCTTCATCGTTGTCAGGAGGAGGAGTGAGCCAGATTTCGGCTGTTTTGCCATTAGGTTCAGTACATGCTGCAAAATAATCAAATAACTCAATAATTGTAGTTATGTCATTCATATCTTCTGCAATAAGTGAAAGCTTAGATTGTTCTACTTCTACTCGAAAACTAATCTGAGTCATTCCTCCCGGTCCGATGACATGAAGAATATATTGATCATATTTGTTCTCGGCTAAATGTTGCTGAAACTCATAACCAAACTTGTATAACGTTATAGAATCATCCATAATCTGCCTCCTCATTATCATAACAATAGAAAGGTCCCAAGGATATCAATTTATCCTATTTCATTTTATCATTTTTACGTTCCCACGTATATAAACTAATCACAAGATACAGAAGCATTCTTGGCTCATATTCAATAATACAAGTAATGACAGCATACACTCTCAGTTAGTTGAAATACAGAGACCGAACTGATAGTATAATCACGCCGTTTGTTGGGAGACAACAGAAAGCGAGGTAAATATTGAGAGAGTTAATTACTAGATTTCTCATTAATTACAGCAACAAACATCCTAGAGTGGTTGTGTCTTTCTTTGTTTTCGTATTAGGGTTGATAGGTATCAATACTTATGCAAACCACGATGCTATGGAACATGGTTATGACAGAACGCTTAAGATTGGTCCTATTGAAAGTGGAGTTCAAAAGACTCTACAGTTACCAGAGGATCTTGCGGATGGAGGTCAACCGCTAATAGAGTAGTTTTTATTTATTGAACTAAATGGAAATGCTCCCAAACAAATTGGTAGGAGCTGCGAAAATGATTGATATTATAATCTAAAAGCGCAGCTCCTTTTTGATTTTATTGAAAACCACAGAATGATACCTTCCCCTATTCAACACAACATTAGGTCCGTATACATCATGTAGCGTATTCTCATTGATTATTCTACAGGAGTCAAGTGTTTATCTGATACTGTCGTAACTATGAGCTTTTTATTGGTTCTTCACGGAAAGCTTGGGAATAAGTAATTGAAAAAGGAGCATATAAATC